>NZ_JBYHFP010000003.1:291586-396083 GCF_057669885.1 Sporosarcina sp. Y1011
ATGATGGATCTTTCAGCTTTGCTGAAAATCAAGAAGACCGAGATAAATGAAGGATCTTTCAGCTTTGCTGAAAATCCCACTTGACAGAAGGTTCTGAATTTGGTATAATGATTTCGAGGAGTGATATAGCCATGTATAAACGCCTAAAACGCAAATTGTTGAAACGGCTAAATGGCATACTCGGAAAGAAAACTATTGCTTAAACATATTAGCCTGCCATGAAATTGGTGGGCTTTTCTTTATTTTAAAGAAGTGTCATGCTACTATAAAGAGAATCAGTTCAAACGAACGTAAAAAGGAGAGCAAACGATGATTTATAAAGTATATTACCAAGAAACTACACTTCAAGTACCAGTCCGTGAAAACACTAAAAGCATGTACATCGAAGCGGACTCGGAGAGGTCAGTCCGCCAAAAGTTAAAAGATCGTGGCTATAATATCGAATTCATCCAATTGCTTGAAGGTGTTCATCTAGAACATGAGCAGGCTGCACCCTATTTCGAGCTCGAAGAGGTTTAAGGATGAAATCTATTAAAAACAATGAAACTGCCGTTTTCGCTTTAGGCGGACTAGGGGAAATCGGTAAAAACACATATGGTGTGCAATTTCAAGACGAAATTATCTTAATTGACGCAGGGATAAAATTCCCTGACGATGAGTTACTAGGAATCGACTATGTCATTCCTGATTACACGTATCTCGAAAAAAATGTGGACAAGATTAAAGGCCTATTTATTACTCATGGTCATGAAGACCATATTGGCGGTATTCCTTATCTACTTCGTAAAATTAATGTCCCTGTTTATGGCGGTAAGCTTGCACTTGGACTATTGAGAAACAAACTTGAAGAGCACGGTCTGTTACGAACTACAAAGCTGATTCCATTCGGCGAGGATGATGTATTCAAGTTTCGGAAAACGGCAGTATCATTTTTCCGGACAACACACAGTATTCCAGATGCTTTCGGTGTTGTAGTTAAGACACCGTCAGGTAACATTGTTCATACAGGCGACTTCAAGTTTGACTTCACTCCAGTTGGTGAACCCGCAAACTTGACTAAAATGGCAAAAATCGGAAGCGAAGGTGTTCTATGCCTGCTATCTGATAGTACGAATGCGGAAATCCCTAATTTCACAATGTCTGAACGAAAAGTTGGCGACAGCTTGAATGAGATATTCAGAAAAGTTGAAGGTCGAATTATCTTTGCGACATTTGCTTCGAATATCCATAGATTGCAGCAAGTCATTGAATCAGCTCAAGTATTTGGACGTAAAATTGCGGTATTTGGACGCAGCATGGATAACGCCATCACAATTGGACGTGAACTCGGTTACATTGATGCGCCTAAAGAATTATTTGTAGATACGCAATCACTTAATAAATTGCCTGCAAATAAAGTAATGATTCTTTGTACTGGTAGTCAGGGTGAGCCAATGGCAGCACTTTCACGTATTGCTAATGGTACACATCGTCAAGTTCAAATCCATCCCGGTGATACGGTTATCTTCTCTTCATCTCCAATTCCGGGTAATACGCTTAGCGTCAATAAAACGATTAATGCATTGTTCCGCGCGGGTGCAGATGTACTGCATGGTACTCTAAACAACATTCATACTTCCGGACACGGTTCTCAAGAAGAACAGAAATTAATGCTTCGACTGATTAAACCAAAATTCTTCATGCCGATACACGGTGAATACCGAATGTTAAAAATGCATACCGACCTTGCCGTCTCTTGCGATATCCCACGAGAGAATACGTTCATTATGGGTAACGGTGACGTACTGGCTCTTACACAAGACGAAGCACACCTTGCAGGCCGTATCCCCTCTGGCGATGTATATATCGACGGAAGCGGGATAGGTGATATTGGAAGCGTCGTATTGCGTGATCGCAGAATTCTATCTGAAGACGGACTCGTCATTGTTGTTGCAACAGTAGACTTGAAACGCAATCGCGTAGTTTCAGGTCCAGATATCATTTCCCGTGGATTCGTTTATATGCGCGAATCTGGTGCAATGATTCATGAAGCACAACAGATGCTTTCGAAACAAATGCAGCGGAAGCTCGCCAATTCACCATCAGATTTCGACGCACTAAAAAGTGAAGTCATCGATGTCCTCGGACCTTATCTATACGATAAGACAAAACGTAAGCCAATGGTTCTTCCTGTCATTATGGAAGTTTAATTGATTTAAGAACACAATTGAGTAATTATTGCATTTCAAAAGGAATGTTATAACACTGAATGCTTACTTGTTCATTGCACTGGTACAAAACTAAATTAACACACAAAAAGAGCCCAATTCACATATGAATTGGGCTCTTTACTTTTTCCTATATGTCAGAACTTGCGGCTAAAGTACAACTAGGAATACGGTTTGCTTCAATTAAGTGAGTGCGTTTAATAAAAGTCGCAATACATCGAGTGATGTAGAATTCCTACTAATAACGCTTCGCCGCTTTGCGGATGCCTCAGAGGGCACTGAAAAAGTCCGATTCCCTTCAATCCCGTCGATTTCCGTTCCGAGCGGACGCTTTCCGCGGGCACGGCTTCAGCCTCCTCGTCACTGCGTTCCTGTGGGGTCTTCCGCTCGCGCTGTTCCCGCTGGAGTCGCCGCTCTCCACTACAATCAACTAGTTCTTATTATATTAAAGAACTTTTTCAGTGGCCTCGATGCCTCCCGCGAAGTCGCGCCTTCGCTGGAAGGTCTATGTAAGAGGAAAGCATATTTCGTTATTGGGGATTAGAATTGCAATCTATAGTACTTCTATCTTCAATGAAATTAGTATCAAATAGTAATCACCTTATAATCTCAGTCCATAAATCTCAAAATCACAACTCACTAAATAATGGACACACCAGCGCAGGCGCGGCAAAGGGGTAGCCGAAGCCAAGAGACTGGATGCGAAGCGCTAATCCAGGCTCAGGGCGAGAGGCATCCCCAAAGCGCCAAGCGGTCTACAATCCACACTCTCAATCCCATACTCTGTCAATAATGAACACACTAGGGATGGCCTGACAAAGGATATATTCATTTTGAATATGCCGCGAAAACCGTCAAATTGTCTTGTTAGCGGAAATACAAATAGCACCGCCAATGGCAGTGCTGACTATCGTTCTAATTCGATGTTAGTTGGCTTATTATTTCATAGCTGAGTGCATTTAAGGTTTTTTACGGTCGTTTAATGAAGTGCTTTCTTTTCAAACTTGTGTATTTCTTCATCCGATCCAATTACAATTAAGATGTCTTCAAGCCTGATCTTTTCAATTGCCTGAGGGGATACAAGAATTTGCTTACCTCGTTTAATAGCGACGATATTCACACCATATCTCGCTCTAATATCAAGATCAATTAGTGTAAATCCAACAAGTTTATCATTTGCCTTTATTTCTGCAATTGAAAACTCGTCCGACAATTCGAGGTAATCGAGTATATTGTTTGATACCATATTATTCGCAATTCTGATACCCATATCACGTTCGGGATGGACAACCTGGTCGGCACCAATTTTCCGCAAAACTTTCTCATGCGAATCATTTTGTGCTTTCACCGTTATCTTTTTTACACCAATTTCTTTTAACATCAGCGTTGTCAAAATGCTAGCTTGTATATTTTCGCCAATCGCAACAACAACGTGTTCAAAGTTTCGGATGCCAAGTGATCGAAGAACCGATTCATCAGTAGTATCAGCAGCTACTGCTTGCGTTGCCAATTGGGCATACTGATCCACTCTTTCAGGTGATATATCAATCGCCATGACGTCAGCATCGAGTTCGATCAATTCTCTGACGATACTGCCTCCAAATCGGCCCAATCCAATCACTGCAAATTCCTTTTTCATATAGCACCCCTCCCTATCCACTAACCGGATGCGAATAGTTTATCATATTTAAGAAAAGCAGAAGGCGCCCGGAGCTAAACAACAATAACAAATCGCCTATCAACTTCGGTAATCCTTAAACATTCTTCTGTTTTAAAAAACCCGATGCCGCAAATGCGAAATCGGGCCAAATCCTACTCTTTTTTCATTTCATCTAGTACACGGTTAACACGTTTCTCAAGCATCTTCATGCCTCCGCCGCCCGCCTGGAAATGACGCAGCTGACCGTCTTTATCAAACACATAGTATGCCGGAACATATTGGTTATCAAATTTGTCGGTAAGTTTCGCTTCACTGTCAACGAATATTGGTTGAGTAATATCATGTTCAGCTGCAACTGATTTAATTTGATCTAAGTCCAGATCATCTTCCGAGCGCGGCATATGAACTGCGACGACATTTAAGTCCTCGCTATATTTGTCTCTAAATTGGTTAACTTCAGGCATTGCTTCTTTACAAAGGTGGCAGCTGACTGACCAAAAGTGAATCAGCGTCGGCTTTTCACCGACCAAATCCGTCTTCACTAATTCTCCATTTAACCATGCTGTCGCACCTTCAAGTTCAGGTAATTGATCACGTAATTTCATATCTATATCCTCCTTCATTTTTCAAAAAAATCCCCACTGCGTAATATATGCACGGGGATTTCATTTAGTAAGATTTGAACTTTATCTTAAAGTGTCTTCTGACCAGGTCTCCAGTTAGCCGGGCAAAGTCCACCCGTTTGAAGAGCTTGTAGAACTCGTAGTGTTTCATCTACATCACGGCCGATATTGTTGTGGAATACAGTTTGATACTGCAGTTCACCTTCTGGGTTAATGATGAATAGACCGCGTAACGCTACGCCTTCTTCTTCAATCAAAACACCATAATCGCTTGACGTTTTGTGGTTTGTATCTGCAGCAAGTGGGTATTTCAATTGCTCAAGACCATTATCTTTACGATCAGTGTTAATCCACGCCAGGTGAGTATGAATTGTATCTGTTGAAAGTCCAATAATTTCTGTATCCAAATCTTCGAACTCATCATAACGGTCAGACATTGCTGTTATTTCCGTTGGGCACACAAATGTGAAGTCCATTGGATAGAAGAACAATACTGTCCATTTATCATTTTTCATGTTTTCCTCAAGGCTTACTTTACCAAAAGACTTATCTGCAAGTACTGCATCCAATGTAAATCTTGGAGCTTGCTTACCTACCATACGATTAATCATTAAATAACCCCTCCACTAATTCTTTTGTGCTAGGTCATCTCACCCGCACAATCCTTTTCAAGAATAACAAAAAAAATGCCCTAATTCAAATAGAGTGGCTTGTCCAAACTACACTCTACTCAATATGTGGCAAATCCATGACGATTATACAATTAGTATGTTTAGCCTCTTCCCTATTTAGGGAAGAGGTGTGTAAGTGTCATTTACAATTAGATGGTTTTGGTGGGCGTGCTAAACAATACTCACAACCTGGATCGCTGCAAGAGTCTTCCCGCCATTCATCGCACGCCGGGCAGAAGATGGAATCGTGTTCGTCATTATAATCCAATGCATCAAGACAAACTTTACAGTGATTGGCTAGCTCATGTATACGGAGGATTTTCCGATTTTTCGTATAGTAAATACCCTCGAATCCTTTTTTATTCGTTATTAGAGTTTCTAGTGAATCCCAGCCGAATCCTAGATCTCTCATCGTCCATTTTCGATCATTAGGGTCCAAATAGAAAACTTTCTTTTTTCCCAATCAAAGTCCCCCCTTTATTCGCTATATTGTACCATGAAAAGACAAAATTTCAATTGCCGAGGGTGAATTCAGTTGAAGACATCAGTAACTATCACTAAACTTGATATTCTCCGATCACATATGTCATTCATTCTACCTTTAGGTTATGACAGTAGTAAAAAAGATGAGCTATTCTTAGCTATGAATAAAAACGCCTTTTCCTATTTCCAGTTGAACGACAACGCTGAGAAGGCAAACTATTACGGAGAAGGAATTACGGTAGACGGAAAGGAACTTGAACAATACTTTTTACCCTATATCGAACGTAAAATTTTTCCTACATCGCTGAAGGAGAACGGTTTCCATAGGTTTACTAAATCTATACAAGAACGCTTCATATACAGAGTCAGAGATACAAGTCTGCCCTTCATCATCCACAGTATAGATATCGTCGTAGCACCATTCGGCCTGGCCTTTCTATCAATTAGAGTCCAATTAGACAATGAAGAATCGGATCTCTCAGACGTCCTTGATTTTATGCATCATTTCAGGACAATCGATCAAAAGTTGGTAGAGGAGCGGGGAATGACAATTAGTTCTCCTATCTATGGAGATGGCTTATCCATACACGAATTGCTTTTTGTTCACCTCTGTCCATTTTTGACAGATTTCCTTCTCCAGGATAAAAATCTGAACGGCTATTTCGGTTCACTGCCTTACTATGAGGATGAGAGAATGTACGCTTCTGCATTTCTTTTCAGTCGGGAAGATTCACAAATAACTGAGGATCAATTGTATCGGATGGGCGCCTTGGATGGACGGTCACCTGATGGAAAGCCATTCATATCTGCAAAGAACCCTGAATACATCCACCGTTCTTTGGGCAATTCGCTGCACGATAGATGGGCTCCGGATACCTATACCATTGCAACTGAACATGCGTGTATCACCGTAACGAATCATCTTCCTAAAGATATGTCCAGGGAGCTTTCACAATACATGGGGACCCATTACTATAATTTTCTTCTACACTACTTTTATAAAGTCATGCTCTTACAAGTATCGTTCAATTATAGTGAAATCAATTGGAAAAAAGACGAGGAATACGTCAAATCACTCATCAAACTCATTACTCTTTTTACTTCCTGGTATTATTTTCAAGAAATCAGTACGCGCTCGGAAGGTAAAGAACTTTCAATGAGATTCCGGCAATCCTTTGCTATAGACAGCTTATTTAAAGAAGTAAATAAGACTTTGCAGGAACTTTATAAAAGCCAGGAAAACATTGCTTCTGACAGGATGAACATGCTCCTACTCATCCTTACTATTTTTACCGTCGTTTCAGGAATTTACGGAATGAACTTAGTCATAGATGATTGGGCGTCTCCTTCAGGCTGGAAAGCACTTTCTACGTATACTATTTTTGAATGGATATCCCTTGTTACTGCGTTGAGCGGAATTGCTCTATCTGTGTACTTAACTTTCACAACTATCGGAAAGATGGTGTTAGGTAAACTGCGACAAAAGAAATCAAATACGCACGAATGATTATGACCGGAACCCTTCGTTCACAAAAAGGGTCTTCCGGTTATATTTTATAAATAATAGTTCTTGATTTCCGACCTAGATTTTGTATAATTAAAAGGGTTTTTAGTAAACTTCGAGTATACTATCACTAAACTCCATAATAATTGGGGAGGAATGTCCATGAAGATTGGAAGTAAAATAAAAAGCCTACGTCTAAAAAAAAGACTGACACAGGAAGAACTTGCAGTACGGACAAATTTAACAAAAGGACATATATCACAAGTAGAACGGAATCTAAACTCCCCTTCCATTGAAACACTTTTTGCTTTGTTGGAGGTGCTCGGTACGACACCAAAAGAGTTTTTCGATGAACCCACAAAAAATGTGAAAGTCGTATTTTCCGCTGAAGATCAGACAATCTTCGTCGATGACGAACTGAAATATGATATTCGTTGGTTGGTGCCACGTTCCAATGAAAATGAATTAGAACCGGTTCTCCTAACTTTTCATGAAATGGGAGAGTTCAAGAGATTCGATCCTTCACCAGCTGAAACGTTTATCTATGTTTTAAAAGGCAAAATACGTATTGAAATTGGAGATTCACACCATTTTGCCACTAAGGGAGATGCTGTTTATTATGAAGCATCGGAGCATCACCGCTTATTAAACGCATACAATGGATCGAGTGAGATACTACTTGTTGTGACGGAATCTTATTTATAAAACGAAATGCGGCAAGACTAGACCATACAGAACTTTCACTATTAGAAAAAGGGGTGTCTACATGACGACTCAACCGATTATCCGTTTTGAAAATGTTACAAAAAAATACAGTAATGATACAACCGTATTGGACGGTGTATCATTCGAAATGGAACGTGGAAAGTTTTATACACTTCTAGGTCCTTCCGGTTGTGGTAAAACGACGATTCTAAGACTCATTGCAGGTTTCATCGAACCAACGGAAGGTACAATTTACTTCAACGGCAAAAAGATCAACAATATACCTGCCAATGAACGTCAAGTTAACACTGTTTTTCAGGATTACGCTTTGTTTCCCCATTTAAACGTTTTCGAAAATGTCGCATTTGGTCTGCGCATTAAAAAGGTAAAACAAGCTGAAGTCAAACGTCGCGTCATTGAAGCACTAAAATTTGTCAATCTAGAAGGTTATGAAAATCGGGAAATTGCGGAGATGTCAGGCGGACAGCGTCAACGTGTAGCTATAGCACGCGCAATCATCAATGATCCGGAAGTTATTTTACTCGATGAACCGCTATCGGCCCTCGATTTAAAATTGCGTTCTGAAATGCAATATGAACTTCGAGAACTGCAACAGAGACTGGGGAAAACATTCGTATTCGTTACCCATGACCAGGAAGAAGCTTTGGCGATGTCTGATGAAATATTTGTTCTGAACACTGGCGAAATACAGCAATCAGGAACGCCTTTAGATATTTATGATGAACCCATTAACCGATTTGTTGCTGACTTCATTGGCGAATCTAATATCGTACCAGGGAAGATGATTGAAGACTTTGTAGTCCAATTTACAGGACAAACATTTGAATGTGTTGATAAAGGACTAAATCCCAATGAAAAAGTGGATATCGTCATCCGTCCGGAAGATTTAGAACTGACAACGGTGGATAAGGGGAAACTAAACGTTACAGTAGATACCCAATTATTTCGTGGTGTTCACTATGAACTATCCACTTACGATAAAGACGGCAACGAATGGCTTGTTCATTCCACTAAAAAAGCGGAAGTTGGCGTAGTCGTTGGACTTGATTTTGATCCGGAAGACATTCATGTTATGCGATTGAATGAAACTGAAGAAGAATTTGATGCCAGACTTGAGGCATATGGGGTATTGGTCGATGGACAATAAACCATTGCGTCCATTTTATACAATCCCTTATGCCACTTGGATTTTACTATTCGTCATTGCACCGATTGCACTTATTCTTTACTATTCTTTTTTTGATTTAAGTGGCAATTTTACATTTGACAACTATATCAACTTTTTCTCATCGGTTTATTTAAAACTGACCATCAATTCGTTCTGGTATGCGTTTCTAATCACTTTGTTCACATTGCTCTTTTCATACCCGACTGCTTATTTCCTGACGAAGACGAAGCATAAGCAACTTTGGCTTTTGTTAATCATTATTCCATCTTGGATTAATCTTCTCTTAAAAACGTATGCATTCATTGGTCTTCTCGGTCTCTATGGCCCCATAAATGCATTAATGGAAACGGTAGGGATCGGCAAACAACAAATTCTATTCACCGATTTTAGTTTTGTTTTTGTTTCCGTTTATATTTTTATCCCATTCATGATTTTACCGATTTTCAATTCACTCGATAAATTGAATCCTGTGCTCATCGAAGCATCCCGCGACCTTGGAGCAAATTCATGGACAACTATCAGACGAGTAATTTGGCCACTTACTTTAAATGGGGTTAAGTCGGGAATTCAGGTCGTCTTCATCCCTGCCCTGTCGTTATTCATGATTACTCGACTGATTGCTGGAAATAAAGTTATTACACTAGGAACTGCAATTGAACAACAATTCCTTGTTACACAAAACTGGGGTATGGGTTCCACCATCGCCGTATTCCTGATTTTATTCATGTTTCTCATTATGTTGATTACAAGCAGCAATGATAGGGGGTCGACAATCAATGGAAAAATTAAATAAACTCCCTAAAATCTATTTGATTGCCGTTTTCATCATTTTATATGCCCCTATATTTTATTTAATTTTTTACTCGTTCAATTCGGGCGGCGGAATGTCGAATTTCGAATCGTTCACCCTTAAACATTATTCGGCTGTCTTTGAGGATACGAGGTTAATTGTCATTCTACTTAACACGATTATTGTCGCACTTTTATCAGCGCTTGTTTCTACAGCAATCGGTGTACTGGGTGCACTGTCAATTGTTTTCATGCGCAACAAAGCAATGCGCAAAGCCGTACTGTCACTCAATAATATATTAATTGTCAGCCCGGATGTCATCATCGGTGCTTCGTTCCTCATCCTATTCACACTAATTGGTGTGAAACTTGGTTTCGCTTCTGTACTAATTTCACATATTGCTTTCAGCATCCCTATTGTCGTAATTATGGTGCTGCCGAAACTGCAAGAGATGAGTCCCACACTTATCGACGCGGCACTCGATTTAGGTGCTACCAAACGAGATGTTTTGACACGCGTCATCATTCCGTTCATTAAACCAGGCATATTAGCAGGATTTTTCCTTGCGTTGACATATTCCCTTGATGATTTTGCGGTAACATTTTTCGTTACAGGTAACGGATTCTCCACACTTTCCGTTGAAATTTATTCAATGGCACGCTCAGGAATAACACTGACAATCAATGCATTGTCCGGGCTTATCTTCATAGTGACAGTCGGACTTGTACTTGGTTACTATGCGATAAGCCGCAAAACTAAAACTCCACTTTCGGGGGTGAGGAAATGAAAGACATTATACGTGGTGCAGTAATAATTCTTATTGTTTCCGCAGTCCTGCTTTTCGTCAATTCGAAATTGAATGACGGAGGTGCACGTTCCAGTAAGGATTCCATCACCGTTTATAACTGGGGTGAATACATTGATCCTGATTTGCTGAAACAATTTGAAAAAGAAACTGGAATTAAAGTATCCTACGAAACATTTGATTCGAATGAAGGGATGATGGGAAAAATCGAACAAGGCGGGACAGCATACGATATTTCAATGCCTTCGGAATATATGATTGAAATGATGCGCGATGCAGATTTGTTAGTCCCGCTCGATTACAGTCAAATTCCAAACATAAAAAACATTGACCCCTATTTCCTAGACTTGCCTTTTGATCCTGACAATAAATATTCTCTTCCTTATTTTTGGGGGACACTTGGAATCGCTTATAATCCCGAGCTGTTGGATGGTCAAACATTTGATAGCTGGGATAAATTATGGGATCCATCTCTAAAACAGCAAGTTATACTAGTCGACAGCGCAAGAGAAACCATAGGAATGAGTCTGAATTCATTAGGCTATTCATTGAACTCCACTGATTTAAACGAATTGAGAGAAGCGACTGATAAGCTGAAAACCTTAAGTCCTAATGTTAAAGCGGTTATCGGAGATGAAGTAACTCAACTGATGATTAACGGTGAGGCAGCGATTTCACTAACATGGTCCGGTCAAGCCGCAGACATGATGTATGAAAACGAGGATATCAATTATATTGTTCCCGAAGTAGGTTCAAATCTTTGGTTTGATAATATGGTAATACCGCGTACCTCTACCAACATCGAAGGTGCACATGCGTTTATCAACTTTATGCTCGATGCCGAAGTCGCGGCACAAAATGCTGATTATGTTGGTTACTCTACCCCGAATATAGCTGCTATGGATATTTTGGATCCTGAAGTGACAGAAGACGAGCGCTTCTACCCAGACAAAGAAACACGAGGACATCTTGAAGTCTATCGCAATCTTGGACTTGAAATGCTTGGACATTACAATGAGTTATTCTTGGAATTCAAAATGGATATGAAATGAATGTATGATTGACGACCTTTGTTTTCTACTTAGGTCGTCTTCATTAATTAAATATTGTATTAATATGTATTCAAATGAAGCTTATGGTATTATAGTTTAGTTACAGAAGTAGTTTAGAAAGCGGTGGTATTTCTGACAAACAAGTCTAATAATTTCGCTTTATATGTTTTAATGTTCAATATGTTTATAGCCATGGCAGGATTCGGTCTTATCATTCCTATCATGCCGGAATATCTCGGAACGTTCGGGGTTGCTGGTCAAGCACTCGGTTTTTTAATTGCAATATTTTCATTCTCACAATTTATCTTTTCTCCGCTTGCCGGTGATTTATCTGATAAACATGGTCGAAAAAAATTGATCATTATTGGTTTGATTATTATGGGTCTGTCCCAACTCGCATTCGGTTTAGCCACAGAATTATGGATGCTTTACGTCGCACGATTCTTCTCTGGACTCGGTGCTGCCTTCATGATCCCTCCAATGATGGCGTTTGTTGCCGATATCACTACGTACAAAGAAAGAGGTCGAGGGATGGGTCTGCTGGGTGCCTCAATGTCTTTTGGATTCATGATTGGCCCTGCAATCGGCGGCGCCCTTTCAAAAATTAGTTTAGAATTCCCTTTTTACTTCTCCACAGGAGCAGCTTTAATTGCAGCGGTTATCTCAGTTTTTGCTTTGCCGAATCCAGCCACTAGCAGTGCTGTTGAACCTGGAAGTGAAAAAAAGAGTGAAAATCTATTCAAACAGATGAAACGATCTACCACAACGCCTTACTTTGTCATGTTAATTGTAATGTTCGTCTTTTCTTTTGGACTCGCTAATTTCCAATCAACCATTTCTCTTTACGTTGATCACAAATATGGCTATACGCCTTCTCAAATCGCCGTCATTATTACAATTGGAGGTTTTGTAGGAGTTATCGCTCAGACATTCGTTATCAATAAACTGTTTAAAAGATTTGGTGAAATGCGTGTCATTCTAGTTAATCTTATCATCGCGGCACTAGGGATGATTGGTATTTTGTTCGTCGATTCATTTTTCACTATTCTTTTCGTTGCAACTATTTTCTTTACAGCCACATCTCTTCTAAGACCAGCCGTCAACACCCTCGTTTCCAAACTTGCTGGCAGCGAACAAGGCTATGCAGCAGGGATGATGTCTGCTTACATGAGCTTAGGAAACATGATTGGACCGGCACTCGCAGGCGTATTGTTCGATGTTAATATTATCTACCCATACATCATCGGAACAATCATCCTGCTCATCTGTTTTGCCCTCGCCAGCTTTTGGTCAAAACGAAACGGAGAATTATTAGCAAAGCTATAACACAAATCCACAGTCACCTATTCATTCAAGTAAAAATCCCTATCATACCGGCTATTATTCCGGCGTGATAGGGATTTTCTCATTAAATTACGCAATGCTCGATCCGGACTCCACTAGAGTCGTTAAAACCCCTTAAAAGTTATAATCATTTTGTAATTTCTTTGCGTGTTCCTGTACAATTTGTGTGAACGCATCAACTTGTTTCAACGCGAACGAAGATTCGTATCCTATCAGCCATGTATCCCGCGTCAATTCGAACTCTTCTTCGCTATTTAAAAGAGGTATTTTATTGACATTCTCATCCCCAGTAAGCGTAATCGAAGGCAAAATCGCATAACCGATACCGTTTATCGCGAGTTGCTTGCACGTCTCAATCTGATCTACTGTAATCTGACGTCCAGGATTTTGATGAAAATGACGCTGCCACCACCGCTGGATTTCCATATGGTAGTTTGAATCACTTTTAAATTGGATGAATGGCCTTTTCGTGTCTTTTAATTCATCAATTGATTTAATTTCACGATCCACTAAATAGAGACGATCCCGAAATAAATAGGTTTTTCTGCTCTTCCAATCAACCTGACCACGCACGATACCCACATGTGCCTCACCCTCATATAACGCTTTAACAATTTCTGAACTCCAACCCGTTATCAGCGAGATTTTTGCATCGGGATACCTTTCCACATACTCTTGTAATATTTGTGGCAACCAAGTCTGACCTACAATAGAGGCACATGCTATCTTCAAAGTACCGTGCACCCTGTCAGCCATCGAAGCAATCATTTCAAACGTTTCTTCCCTCTTAACGATTGCTTCATGTGCATAAGCGATGACAAGTTCTCCTGCAGGTGTTGGCTCAAGTCCTTTCTGAGAGCGAAGAAACAATATTGTTCCCCATTCTTTTTCAATTGACTGCAAACGCTGGGAAAGCGCAGGTTGCGATAAAAAAAGGCGCTCCGCCGCTTTTCGCATATTCCCTTCTTCAGCAAGTGCTTTGATGATTTCAAGTTCTGTCGTCGTCATGAAGAAACTCCTTTCCACGCGGGATTTTCAATATCAAAAGCAAACTGATTACAGCAAAAGCAGCTACAGCAATGTACACCCATTCTAAAGATCCATCGAGGATATTTTGTAACAAATTCAAATTTGAGTTTGGTAATGTTTGCCTCAGCTTTTCGGTTAGAAGAAGATTAATATCATCTAAACTGTAATCTAGGTTCTCTTTTTTGAAACCCGCCATTATCATACCGTTTAAAATAGCTCCAAAGAGTGCGGCTCCTACTGTATTTCCAAAGTTTCTCATGAACATATTAGCAGCAGTCGCAGAACCTCGCATCTCTCTTGAAACCGCCCCTTGGATTGTTACAGTGAAAGCTGTACTCGTCAATCCCATACCGATACCAACAAAGAAGCTGGACATGGCAGCCCACCACGGTCCAGACGCTGCATTCATCATAACAAACAAAGATGTCCCTAGAACAAGTGATATGCCCCCTACAAAAGAGACCGTAAACGGACCAAAGCGGATCAATAAATGCCCCGCGACAGACGACGCAATCGGCCAGCCTATGGACATTGCCGTCAAGGTGAATCCAGCAATAATCGCAGGTTGCTCCATGACACCCGTCACATATGTTGGTAAATAGGATGAAATACCAATTAATATGATACCTGTCGTAAGTGATACGAGATTCGCATACAAAATAACAGGATTCTTCCACATTGCGAATGGCATGACGGGATTCACTGCTTTTCTCTCAACTCTGACGAATAATGCCAGCGCTCCGAACCCCACCACAATAAGAGTAATGCTGTAAAATGACAGTCGACCAAATGACTGACCGCCTTCAACGAGCCAAAAGAGGATTGTGGATAATGATAATGTAAGAAGTATGGCCCCTTTATAATCAATTGACACTTTTTTCGAACGCTGAGGTTCGTGTAAAAACAAGTAGATACCGACCATAGCAAGAATGCCTAGTGGCACGTTTACCCAAAAGATAAATTTCCAATCCATATATTGGACAATCAGCCCGCCGATGACAGGACCGGATACCGCAGAAATCCCCCAGACACTCGATAAATACCCTTGGACTTTTGCGCGTTCTTCAGTCGTATAAATATCACCGACGATAGTCGTTGCAATCGGCATAACAGCTCCTGCGCCAATACCTTGTAATAACCTGAAAACAATTAACTGCTCCATTGAAACGGCAAAACCGCATAAAATGGAACCAATAATGAAAATGGACAACCCAATAAACAATATTGGCTTACGACCAAATATGTCCGCAAGTTTACCATAGACAAGAACAGTTACCGTACTCATCAGTAAGTAAGAAGAAAAAACCCAACTATATCTTGAAAACCCTCCGAGATCTGAAGCTATTGCGGGCATTGCCGTTGATACAATAGTTGCTTCTACCGCCCCGACAAACATAGCCAGCATAACCGAAATTAGTACCAATGGACGATTCGTTTTTTTAATGGTCTTCACTGCCATACAGTCTCCTTTCAAACAGAAAAAGGCCCCGCCAAGGAGCCAGTCGTTAAACCACAAATTCTTATTGAGCTGAATAAATGAATTTTTTAAATTGTTTCATTATCACCCTTCGCGTTAAAATACCGGCAAATGTACCGTCCTCTTCAGTAACACATAGGAAAGTATGGTCAATTAAAAGATCAAGTCCTTTTTGGAACCGATCACTCGTTTTTATAGTTGGTAAATCAGTCTGCATAATTGCATCTACTTTTAAGTTTGCTAGAAGTTCATATTCGATACGTTCAAGACCCAAAATCGAATCTGTTATCATTCCCATACTAAGCAACCCTTTGAGATGATATTTCGCATCAAGGACCGGTATAGCTGAATAACCTGTTTTTGTCAGAACAAGGAGAGCGTGCTCCGCATTATTACCAACCTGCACGTGGGCAACTTTTTCAGACGATATGATAAATTCCGCGATTGGTGTAAAAAGAAAATCCCTATTATTAATAGATATCATGTAAATCTGCTCCTTCTGTAGCTTTGCTATTCACCTAAAAACTACATATCTATCATATCATAAGAAGGGCATTCTTTCCTCAATTTGACAAAGAAAACCTCTCCGATTAAGAAGAGGTTGCATAATAGAAAATGACAATTAAAATGAAGAATGCAGCGGTGAGAGAAATCCAAATAATTGGATTCAAAGTAAACGGATGATCTTCGTTCTCTGCAGCAGTCTGGATATCTTGTCCACTTATAACTGCAAACGCCTTGTTCCATTTCCATACGGAAACAACACTAATCGAGATGATGATCAAAACAACGATGACAAATGGTACTGTCCAAATTTCCAAGCGTACATCTCTCCTTTCGAAGGTAGGATGCACTATTTATAAATAGTTAATCATCAAAACGGATAACTTTTTAACCATTGGCCACCATCAAGCGTAACAATTTCTCCATTCATATAAGATGCTTTATCAGACATGATGAATGCAGCCAGTTCTGCGACTTCTTCCGGCTGTCCGAGGCGACCTAAAGGAATTGAAGCCAATGTACGTTTCGCAGCTTTTTCTGATTCCCAGAGTTTGCCTGCGCCTCCTGTGCGCTCGATTGGACCCGGAGCTATCCCATTCACCCTAATTCCGTATTGTGTACCCCATTCAACCGCTAGCGTCCTTGTTAACGACATTACGCCTGCTTTGGCTGCTGCGGAATGAACAACACCTGCTCCTGCATCCCACGCATATGTTGCAAGCATATTTATAATCGATCCTTTTTGACCTTTTTCAATCCAATATTTCCCGACAGCCCTTGAACAGTAAAATGTTCCATTTAAGACGATCTCAATTACAGTATTCCAGCCATTTGGCGATAAATCTTCTGCTTTAACAATAAAATTTCCCGCTGCATTATTAACGAGACCATCGATTCTACCAAACTTTTCATCAGTGAAAGCAACTAATGCATCCACATTTTCTACTTTTCGTACATCCATCTGGAAGACGTGGGCATGATCGCCAATTTCTTCTTGCGCTAGTTTCAATCTATCCATATCCCTGCCTGTTATAACAACTTGGGCACCTTCAGCAGCAAATTTCTTCGCCATATATTTCCCCATTCCATTCGATCCACCAGTGACAATAAATACCTTTCCTTCAAACATTTCCATTCCCCCTCATAATGAATGAATATTCACTCATTATTGTATCATTTTATTTGCTATATGACGAGATTAATAGGATTGGGTTGACAGTAAAAAATGTGCCTATTTAAGTTGAAATAAAGAAACCCATCGAATCCGCTGGAGTGTGGGTTAAAAATCGCTTGGCGCTTTGGGGATGCCTCTCGCCATGAGCCTGGATTGACGCTTCGCATCCAGTCTCAGGGCTTCGGCGACCCCTTTGCCGCGCCTGCGCTGGGGTGTACATTATCGAGAGTGAGTTGTGATTCGGAGTGTGGGTTGTAGATCGCTTGGCGCTCTGGGGATACCTCTCGCCATGAGCCTGGATTAACGCTTCGCATCCAGTCTCAGAGCTTCGGCTACCCCTTTGCCGCGCCTGCGCTGGGGTTGTTCCATTATTGAAAGTAAATTCGAGATGTAAGGAATGAAATTATAATGTGAGTACTATTTGATTCAAATTACACTGATGAAAGACAGACTACAGATTGCAATTTTAATCCCCGACAACGAAATGTGCCTTCATACATAGAATATCCAGCGCAGGCGCGTCTACGTGGTAGCCGGAGCGATAAGACTGAAAGTGCTCTCCTCCGGCTTATCGCGGGAGGCATCCACAAAGCGCAGAAGCGGTATTAGCAGGGATTCTAATTCATTCCATGTATCGCAACTGATGTTAATCACATTCACCCGGTTTATGGCAGTACAAGTTGCAAATCTCATCCCTAATAACGAAATACGCTTTCTTACATTGACCTATCCAGCGAAGGCGCGACTTCGTGGTAGCCGAAGCGATAAGACTGAAAGCGATCTCCTTTCTGGCTTATCGCGGGAGGCATCCACAAAGCGCAGAAGCGGTATTAGCAGGAATTTTGATTCAATCTAAATATATTGGGTTCAACATATAGTAACAGAAACGGACAACTCATTTTCCCAGTTATCCGTTTTCTGTTGACTATTCAAAATATTTTTCAACGATTTCCTCGATAGGTATCGCTTTGCTGTATAAAAACCCTTGTGCTTTCTGACACTTGGCCTCCAGGAGAATCTGAGCCTGCAAATCCCTTTCAACCCCTTCAGCAACAACTTCCATTCCCAAGTTATGAGCCAGATTAATAATTGTCTTCGCGATTGCTTCATTTTTCACATCTGTTTCAATATCTTTGATAAAAGAACGATCGATTTTAATGATGTCGATTGGATACTGATTCAAATAACTAAGTGACGAATAACCTGTGCCGAAATCATCGACAGAAATTATTACACCAATCTCCTTCAGGTCATTGAGTGTTCTAAGCGTTTCAGTCATTTCTGTCAATGCACTTTCTGTAATTTCCACTTCCAAGGAAGAAGGTACAATGCCATAACTTAAAATTTTACTTTTTAATTTTTCCGAAAAATCTTCCATTCTAAACTGCTTTGGTGAAATATTTACAGCAATCCGTGCCGCCTTGAACCTTTTGTCCTGCCATTCTTTCAACTGACTGCATACCTGATTCAATACCCAATCACCTATCCCATGTATGAGACCCGATTCTTCTGCAATCGGGATGAATAGTGCGGGTGAAACAAATCCGAATTTACGGTTATTCCACCTAAGAAGTGCTTCGAAACTGCTAATATGGCCTGTTTTCAAATCGACTTGGGGCTGATAATGGATTGCCAATTCTTCCAGTTCAATCGATCTACGTAAATGCGATTCCATCAATGCTTCATCAGGGAAAGTTGAATTCATCTCTTCACGAAAGAAACGATAATGAGAACGACCGCGATCTTTCACAAAGGTAAGGGCATGTTCTGACTTCCGCAACAAATCTTCCAGCGTTTTCCCATCCTCTGGATACACAGCAATGCCTATGGACGCAGATATGAAATATTCTTGATGGTTGAAGTAAAAAGGTTTTCCAAAATCATTTAATAACTTTTGCGCAAACTTCTCCGTTTTTGAAACAGAATGATTTTGCAAGGAGACGATAAATTCATCTCCTCCATTTCGGTATAATCTTCCCGATGAGGGACAAATTACTTTTAAGCGTTCTGCAACGATTTTCAAAATTTCATCTGCACCATTATGTCCAAGCGATTCATTAATCATCTTAAAACGATCTAGGCCAAGGTGTATGAATGATAGTCGTTCATCACTTTTCAAGGCATAGGTGGCGTCTTCAGTAAAATGCTCCTTCATCGCACGGCGATTCCATAGACCTGTCATATGGTCATGATAAGATAAATAAAAAAGTTTTTCATTATTTCTTTGATTGGCAGAAGTATCCCGTAGTATCAGGTGAATTTCTTTTACTTCTTCAAACACGAAGACAGGAATCAGCTTCATATAAGTAGGTAATAAGTGGCCTCGTTTGTGGAAAAAGGTCGAACTTTCCATCTCCACTGATTCGCCAGATAGGGCACGGTGCAGGATTTGTTGAAACTCAGCTATTTTATCCTCACCTAGCAGATCAATGAATGTACGGCCGGAAAGTTCTTTAAAACGATAACCGAATGCTAAATGAACTGCACGGTTGGCATCGATAATTTTCATGCTTTGATTAATGGTTATAATCGGATCTATATTGTGGTCAATAACAGAGTTATATTTGTTTTGCAATTCTGTTTGTAATTCTCTTTCCGCGGCGATATCCATTCGTTCACGTAATTCAACATAGATATACTCACTTTCATACTCTTTAGTATGGAAGTGGAAATCCAATTCGAATAATCCCTTCAGTCCGTTTTGCATTACTAGAATTTCAGTCGCAAAATCGAAGTGATTATGATATTTATGTATAATTTGTATGAACGATTCCCACATATCTCCAAAAAATTCTTGTGCTGATAACGGGACTTCTCTAGCAAAGTATTGCAAAGCTAATGCATTAGCATAAAGTACTTCAAACCCCTCTTTTTCATTTTTCCTAATTAGTATGGACATTTTGAAAGAATGATTAAAAATAGAGGATTCTACTATTTTATCTATCTGGTCTTCTGCTTCAGTTTTTCTCATGAGTGCCTCCATTTATAGTCTGTATGCTTAAAGATTCACCGAACAACAATCTATTCAATTCTTTTGTTTGTACTTCAAGAATAGTTTGTACCATTTACAGAAGACCATGTATCCATAAGGGTACTAATTTAATTTTCCATGATTTCACAACTATTTGTGTAAGGAGGTATACAACTCTTATCATTCTTGGTATTATCGAAACATATGCAATCACACAATCATTTATAAAGGAGGCTTATTTTGAAACATAAACATTCAATCCGTCAATTGGCGATTGCCATCTATACAGTAAATCGACACGCTAAAACTGCTCCTGATAATAAACAACTTTATGCATTTAAAAAAATGGCGATTGATAAACTGATTCGTTCAGGCAACGCAGAAAAAATCGGATTACACTTTGTCGATAATCCGAAATTTAGCAAGCAGCATTCCACGGTCCTCGTTCGTTGTGACGAATTCCTCTTTCACACACTCCCAGAAAAAGAAGACTTCAACACACTTCCACACCTCGGACAACAAGATCCGACATCTCGTAACCCACAAGAACGAATGAGTCTTAAAACAGCTCGTGAAATTCTTTCCAATTATGTAGAACCACTTCAGCAGAAAACACGCGAGAAGAAAAAGGTTCCTCCAAAAAAATCAATCCATACGATGCAAAACACTCAAAGTTTTCGCTCCTCTTATTTAGACGGAAAATGAAACTGACTGAATCCTATCTTGATCATTAGGATTCAGTCAGTTTATTCAAATTCACCTGAACTATTCCATGTTCATTTATTTAAATTGTTCCGCAATCACTTTTTCAAAATCGACGAGGAGCGTCATGCCATTGTCTCGTTTGATAACGCCTGAAACGGGTACTTTATCACCCATATACATGTCTGAAGCAGGTTCAATATCAGTGAAATTAATGCGTTGAATCTGTGTGACACTCGTCACATCCAGAACAACTGTTGTGCCATCGAATTCCGCTACGATGTACTTCGATTCCTCCGTGTCATTAAAATCTGTATTTCCTGTTACCTTCCTTAAATCAATGACCGGAAGCACTTCGCCCCGTAATTGTATAATTCCTTCGATAAATGGATGGGCATGTGGCAATACAGTTACTGGAACAGGTTGAATAATTTCACGAACATGTTGAATACTCAGTCCAAAATTACTTTGTCCGACTTGAAACTCTACAAATTCAAAAACTTCATATGTGACTTCATCGGATTTTATCGTGTTCATATGTCCATCTCCCACCTATTGATGATCGTTATTGATTAGATTCATTCCTTAGGTCTATTTTCGGTCTATTTTAGCTATTATTGAGGTTTATTCATATCTTTTATAAAGAACTTGTGTCCCTTTTTCCGCGAAGCCTTTCTGTTCAAGCTGCTCGTACATTTCACGCGCAAGTTGTAAACCCGGAAGTGGTAAATTCATTTCTTCCGCTTCTATCAAAGCGATATTCATGTCTTTCAAAAAATGTTTAACATAAAAACCTGGTTCAAAGTCTCCTTTTAGCATACGCGGTGCCAAGTTCGACAGTGACCATGAACCCGCTGCCCCAGTAGAAATGGATTTCAGGACTGTTTCAGTATTTAACCCTGCTTTTTCAGCATACGCTAGTGCTTCACAAACACCGATCATATTTGAAGCAATTGCAATCTGATTGCACATTTTAGCGTGCTGTCCAGCACCGGCCGTTCCTTGATAAACAATTTGTTCTCCAAAGTTTGATAGAATCGGAAGAACTGCATTAAACGTTTTTTCGTCACCACCACACATAATCGACAACGTTCCATTCCTTGCACCGATGTCCCCACCTGAAACAGGTGCGTCAATTGCAGACATTTGCAGGTTGCCCCCTCGTTCTGCAATCCGTTTCGCTAGCGCAGGACTAGATGTCGTCATATCTATAAGGATCTGTCCCGCCCTGCCATTTTTAAAAATCCCATTCTCACCAAAATAGATTTCTTCTACATCTGTCGGATAGCCGACCATCGTGAAGACCAGGTCTGCACCCTTCACAGTTTCCCCGATTGTATCCGACCAGGTTGCACCTGCCTCAATGAGTGGCTCCGCCTTTTCTTTTGTACGTGTGTAGATGTTCACTCTATAATTGTTCTTCAGTAAGTGTTTAATAACACTGGCACCCATTACACCTGTCCCGATAAATGCCACCTTTTCTATTTTCAATACGATTCCCCCTAATTAGTAGTAGCACTATTTATCGTATCAAAGAAAATCATTTTTTCCATCATTCATTTAAATTTTCAAAAAAAGGAGGACGGACCCTGTGAATAGGGTTCCGTCCTCAAAAGGGGGAAATGAGAATGTTGCTGTGTTCTACCTTAATTTCCCCCTTTTCCAAGGTTATTAAACATTGTTTGTAAAATATTTTTTCTAGGTCATCTAAAAATGTGATTCCTTCTTCTTCCGTAACAGATAGAGTTATATGTGCTAAATCTTTTCATTGCTCAAAAGTTATTTTTTTCTTCTTCATACTGATTCATGAGATAATCAAGTTCATTGCTAAGTACTATCGTTTCGTCAGCATTCAGTCCTTTTTTCAACGCTCGTTCAATCATCTCTTCACGCATCATTTCAATTTTTTCTTCAAGACTCCATTCCAAGATGATCCCTCCAAATATAAAAGATAGTTAAAATATTATTATACAGCAATACTCTTCTAAAATGATAATAAATCACCATCAGATTCCGTCAACTTTGAAAAGTGACAAAGAAAAAAGCAACTGATGGATATCACTTTACGTTCTGCTCTTAATAAGGCAAACTAGTAAAGTATAAAGAGTTATGCAACATTTATGAGTTTCATGCGTCTAAATTAAATAAGGAGGGATTTACGATGAAATTAAAATGGAATTTACTGCTAGTAGCAGTCGCGACCACTTTACTTCTGACAGCATGCGGTACAAATCCCGATGCTGGCGAGGATACAACAAATGGTTCAACGGATGTAGTCGAAGAGACAGATAAAGTCGTTGAAGATGAAAGTTCAGATGAAGTTGTCGAAGAAGAATCAGAAGATGTTGTACAAGAAGAATCAAAAGATGTTGTACAAGAAGAAACAGGAGTAGAAGATGAGACGACAAGCAATGACGCCAAAGAAGATTTCATGAAAGATAGCAAATTGACAGATAGCGATGAACAAAATTACTCTATTTCTGTTCTTCCGAAGTATACATTAACAAGTGAAGAGCCCGGCAAGGACGTTCTTATGGCTACAGAAGACGAATCTGTATTCATGCGTATTGAAACCATGCCAGTAGAAGAAGGTACTTATGATTACTTACTTGAAAATATGGGCGCTGTGCTAGAAGCATCCAGTGATGGCGGCACTCCTGTTGAAGTTACTGACGAAACGTCAATTCCAGTCGGTGAAGGCATCGAGAACGCAAAAGTTCTTTCTGTCAAAGCTGAAACCACATCAGTTACAGGAATTCTCTTCGAACGCGGAGATATGATTGTTCGCTTAACAATTTATGATTCCCTGAACGAAGACCATTTTGAAAGTTTTCTACGTATGAGCGAAACAATTGTTGCTAAATAACAGAACAACAAAAGCGCCAAATGGAACGTATCCATTTGGCGCTTTTCTATTTCTTCCTTCGACTGCACTGATTCTATCAGCATACAATCGGATTTTACGATAGATTTTTTACGGATAGACCTAGCTTCCGTAACAATTCGATTGCCTGATCTTGTTCTTCGATTGTAAGTGATGTCATAATCGATTTAATATTAGCTGCGTGTTCCGGAAATATGGATATCATGAGTTCCTCACCCGCAGTTGTAATGGCCATATACGTCACACGCTTATCCGCCTCACAATTAACGCGTTCCAATAAACCTCTTTTTTCAAGTTTATCAACCACGTATGTCATTGAACCACTACGCAGTAAAATTTTTTGTCCAATCTTTTGAATCGGCTGTCTCCCAGTATGATGCAGTAGTTCAAGAACAGCAAATTCAGTAGGGTTAAGCCCATGTTTTTCACTTGTCCTATGTGCCTCTTCCAATATTACTTTGCTTGCTCTAGATAAAACGATAAATAGTTTTAATGCCCGTTCTGTATCTTTTGTCATTATTCAGTGCCACCTTCTATATCCCGTTCCATTGTTGCCTTCATTATAGCGGTTAGAACGCATTGATGTCAAAAGGCATGAAAGTCGTTAGCTTATTGCGTCAACAATACACTCTTATCATTTAAAACCTTCTCAGTTCCATGTGCAATTGCTGGAGGAAATGTTAGTATAAAGGTCGTACCCTTTCCAACTTCACTTTCGACAGCAATCATTCCACCATGTTCTTCGATTATTTTCAGAACAAATGGCAGCCCAAGTCCTGTTCCATTCGATTTGGAAGTGAAAAACGACAAGAAAACCTGCTTCACTTGCATCGTATCCATTCCTTTTCCAGTGTCGGTAACCTTTAAAATTACTTTTCCTGAGCTATCCAAATTCAAGGAAGTTGTAAGTATGCCTCCAGGAGTCATTGCTTCGAGTGCATTTTTAAACAGATTCAGGAGAACTTGCTTAATTTTATCGGGTTCACCATAAATCAATGACTCTGGAATAGACACTATTTGTTGCGATATAGTGATGCCATCCATTAAAGCTTTCGGTTGGATAACCTCAATCATATCCGCAACCAGGAGTTCCAAGCAGAAGGTCATCTTCTTGTTCGTACTGGGTTTTGAAAGGATAAGCATTTCTGTCAATATCGATTCCATCCTTAGAACTTCTTCATCAATGACATTTAAGTATTTCATCGTGTCAGATGTTGCTGAAATCTTAAGTAATTGAATAAAACCCTTCATGGTCGTCATTGGGTTCCTAATTTCGTGAGCGATGCTAGCCGCTAGCCCACCAAGAGTCGATAATGATTCTGAATGCACCAAATGTTGTTCTATAGCAACCTTTTCTGTATGATCTCTCATCCGTATCAGATACGTTTGAGTCTCACTGTCGAATGAAGTAATAATATTATAGTATCTACGATCACGAAGTGAACGTTCATACTCAACTGTAATTTCCGCGTAGCTATAAAGTTTTAAACTTTTAAAGTAATCAATCAGTATATCATTATCTACATTCAATAATTCTAAAACCACTTTAGCCGACTTTCCTACAAAGTAGTCCCTTGGTAAATTAAAAAATTCAGTGTGCATCTCATTTACGTCACAGATTGCTCCTTGAATGTCCGTGAAAATCAAAAAGTTGTCAGAACTGCGGAAAGCATTAATATATGTTTTTTCTGCAATATCCGGAAAACTCTGTGGAATATCGAAAAGTGCAATCGTTTGTTGGTCATCTTCAAGATACATCAGATGCATTTTAACAGTACAAATTCTGCCTACTAATCGAATATTTAAGTTTATTGTCTTATCCTTAAATTCAGTAACAAGATTTGTTGTATTGTCCCACAACTCATTAGTCAGACCATCAAGATAATCACGAATATTATTCTTTTTACTAGTGCCAAAGTTTTCCCTGAATGATTGATTTGCATATAAAAGCAAACCCTTATTATCAAAAACTGTACCCGGTCTGTTTGCATTATCCAACATGAAAGTTATGTGTTTCATTACTTTTCCCTTTTTACAGCTCAAGTGTACGCCCCCTGTTCCCGTTTCAAAACAATATGAAATATGACAATGGTTCATGCTAAGATATCAAATTTTTACAATAATCACCTTACTTGGATTATTCCATATTCAGGGTGTAATGAAAATGGAACTTTGTACCTATATTTGTAATTTTTCGAACTAAATATTATAGTAGATAGAAAGAAGGAGTTTGATTATGAATATTATATTGTCAACGTTAAACGCAAAATATATCCATACTAATCTGGCCATACGTTGCTTGAAGGCATTTGCAATGCCTGAGTACAATTCGGTTATTGCAGAATATACCATTAAAGATCCTACAATGAATATTGTATCAGATTTATATCAAAAAAATCCGGACATTGTTGGATTTAGTCTTTATATATGGAACATCGAAGAAACCATTAAAGTGATACGCATGTTAAAAAAGGTCAAACCTGATGTGAAAATTATCGCAGGCGGACCTGAGGTGACCTATGATTATGATTATTGGCTGGAGCGTGTTCCCGAAATTGATGTCATCGCCATTGGTGAAGGAGAAAGAACTTTTAAACATCTAATGGATGTCTTTGCTGGAAAAGACGAAATAACCGCAGTCCAGGGTATTGCTTATAGACAAAATGAGCAGCTGAAAATCACGGCACCCGGTCCAAAACTGGACTTGCGCGAACTCCCTTCACCTTTCAAGTTCAACGAGGACATATCTGACCTTGGTAAAAGAATGACCTATATAGAAACGAGCCGAGGATGTCCTTTTTCTTGTCAATTTTGTCTATCATCCATTGAAGTAGGTGTCCGCTATTTTAACCGCGAGTCGATTAAGGATGACATACGCTATTTGATGGAACATGGTGCTAAAACAATAAAGTTTGTCGACCGCACGTTCAATATTAGCAGAAGCTATGCAATGGATATATTTCAATTTTTGATTGATGAACATAAACCGGGTACCGTCTTTCAGTTTGAAATTACGGGCGACATCATGCGTCCCGAAGTTATTGATTTTCTCAATGAAAACGCACCCGCAGGACTATTCAGATTCGAAATTGGCGTTCAGTCCACTAATGATTTAACAAACGAGTTAGTACAACGGCGACAAAACTTCGAAAAACTTTCACGAACAGTCAATATGGTGAAAGCGGGTGGAAAAATCGAACAGCATCTGGACTTAATCGCCGGACTGCCTGAGGAAGATTATCAATCTTTCCGCAACACCTTCAATGAAGTTTTCGCCATGCGTCCAGAGGAATTGCAACTCGGGTTCCTTAAACTGCTACGTGGAACCGGATTGCGTATCCAAGCCGAACAGTTTGGCTACGACTTTATCGATGAAGCACCCTATGAGATCTTTTCAAATAACGTATTGACGTTCGATGATATCTTACGTATCAAACAAACCGAGGACGTCCTTGAGAAATATTGGAACGACAACCGTTTACCAAGAACAGTCGAATATGTTGTCTCTGAAGTCTTCGAAACACCATTCGACTTCTTCCAACAGTTCGGATCCTATTGGGAGAATCGGGGCTGGTCAAGAATTGGACATCAATTGGAGGATTTATTCATTCGATTGCATGATTTCCTTATGGAAGATGGCAGTGCAGACATGGATATCGCACGAAGTCTTCTAAAAATGGACTACCTTGCTCATCATAAGTTCCAACCGCGAAAAATATGGTGGCAAGATGATATGCCGATTGAGGAACGATCTTCCATTGAACAACTCCTTCTAGAAAACCCTGCTTTACTAGGAGATTCGTTTAGTTCTTTAGGCTTGAATGCAAGAAATATACGAAAACAAACTTTCATCACACCTATAGCAGTCCAACCTGAAGACGTTGAAATTGGTGTTGTCCAGAATGCTACTGGATATCTCATAACTGTCTTCAGACATGATGATACACCGCTACTCATGTTTTTAGAAAAGTCACTGGTCCATTGAATAAAGGCTGCCCCATCTTGATATGGGACAGCCTTTTTTTCTTACACTGTGGGAAGCTAATTTGATGTTTTTTTTGCTTTTAACGCTTTTATTTTCATCCGATAATGACCCGTTCTTTCGGGAACTGATAATGCAAACTTTTCGTTTTTCCTCCTAATGTGTAGAGGAACGATATAAGCCCTACTCGTCCGATGAACATAAGAATCATAATAATCCCTTTCCCAACTACAGAGAGATCCGACGTAATCCCTAGCGACATTCCACACGTTCCAAATGCAGAGGTTATTTCAAACAACAAAGCAACAACTGGGACGCCTGGTTCTGTAATTAGCAGTATAAGAAGTGCTGTCATAACCATTGCCAATGCTAAAATAATTACAGCAAATGAACGGAAGATATCGATTAGTTTAATTTGCCGATGAAAGACATTAATGACCTGATTTCCACGTGCAAAGTTGATGAGAAACAGGAGTGCAACCGCGAATGTCGTTGTGCGGATTCCACCACCTACGGAACTCGGTGATGCGCCGATGAACATCAACGAACTGATGAAAATATCGGTCGCTTCACTGAATTTCGTTATATCATACGTTGTCATTCCCCCGGATCTCGATGACACTGAATGGAATAACGCGGTAAATAATTTCTCATGCCACGCCATCCCTTTGAATGAGTGTACAGATTCCAATATGAAAATCATTAACGCACCAAAAACGAGCAAAATGCCAAATGTCATCGTCGTTATCTTGGTAAACAATGAAAAACGGAAATGAGGAACTTTTTTAGAGAAGTAGCTTTTGATTTCCATAAGAACAGGAAATCCGATTGCACCTAGTATTATCAAAATCATCGTCAATGATTGAATGAAGTAATCATTGAAATACCCTGTTAACGAAGTTCCTGTTATATCAAAACCAGCATTTGTGGTTGCTGAAACAGACATAAACATGCCGTTTAAAAACGCTTCGCTGAACGAATCATAATAACGCATGATATACATTGTAAAAATGAGTCCGCCAATAATTTCAATTAAAATTATTATTTTCACAATTTCCCTTATGAGATGAACGAGTCCGGCTAGGTTGTATTGATTATGTTCAACCATAATCAGCTGTCTTTCACGCAAACCTATCTTTTTTTTGACGAGGAGCCAAAAAAACGTGCCTATCGACATAATTCCTATTCCACCAATTTGCAAAACCAACATTAGCATACAAATCCCGAAAACTGAATATGTATCAGCAATACTGATGGTTGTCAGTCCAGTAACACTTACTGCACTGACGGCGGTAAACAAACTATCAATAAAACTCACCTTTACGCCAGGCAAATAAACGCCAGGAAGATTCAGAAGTAATAATGAGAATGCAATGGCCAGAAAATAATAAAACACAATAACTTGGGCAGGTGTGAACCTGCGTAAATTCTCGCGATTGAATTTCACACTTATCACCGTTCCTTTCACCATTGTAGAGGTGTCGTATCTATTTTAGAGAAGTTGCACAAAAAAAGAAAGAACGAACTTTATATAAACAAAAAAAACAGCCGTGCAATTGCACGGCTGCCCCTAAACTTAAGCCTTTTTCTTATTACTTCGAACCCCGGCCAAGTAACCAAAAACTGCAATTCCAACGAGGACAATCCAGAACGTTGTTTTCCACAATGTTGAATGTGGGAAGCTTTCAGCAAGGATACCCACGCCTGGATGCGCCAATGTAAGAACAAGTAATTTGACACCGACCCATCCAACGATAAGAAATGCTGCTGTTTCTAATGAAGGGAATTTTTCTAACAGAGTAACGAATTGACGTGCTGCAAATCGCATGATGACTAACCCGATAAGTCCACCTAATAGCATAACAGTGAACTGTCCACCATTAATACCACCAACTTGGAAGTTCCCAAGCTCAGGCAACGTTACAGCAAGTGCAACCGCCGCGAGCATTGAATCAAGTGCAAATGCAATATCCGCAAGTTCAACTTTCACAACCGTCATCCAGAAACCGGATTTTTTGCGTACTTTCGCATCGGGATGTGGATCTTCATCTTTTCGCTGATCAATAAGGCTTTTAATCGAGATGAATAAAAGATATGCTGCTCCAAGTGCTTGAATTTGCCAATAGTTCACAAGGATTGTAATCATGAACAATGCTGCAAAACGGAAGACAAATGCACCAAATAACCCGTAGAAGAGTGCTTTCTTTTGTTGTTCGCGTGGTAAGTGCTTAACCATAACTGCCATAACAACCGCGTTATCTGCTGCTAGTAATCCTTCTAATACGATAAGTACAACGAGTACCCATGCGTATTCCAATAATATTGCGTCCAAATCGATTCCTCCTAATTTTTCACGAATAAAAAAGACCCTCACCTAATAAAAGGCAAAGGTCTCGCTAAGTCGGAATTTTAGTCTTGTAAAAATCCAGCTATCATAACCGATGGCGCAAGCCACGTATTGACGACTATGAAATAGGTTTCCCTATAGCTACTCCCCCTTGACAAAAAGTCAAAAGTTATTAAGTTCGGGTGCTTTTGATTTATTATAGCATAGTTCGACTAAAAGTAAATTTTAAATCACCCAATCTTTATATGAAAATCATTATTTTTCTTATTCTTTTCATAAAATGCTGTCATAGAGGGAATCGACTCTAGAAAATCTGCGCAATTTATACCACTGCCATCCAGGAGCCTCTCTGCAACCGCTGTATCGAATGTTGCATTCCACATCATATAATCAAGGGTTTCTGCTTCGACGCCCAAGCTTTTTTGTAATCGGATTGATGAAAGGCCTTTTTTAGCTACGATTCGAGGTAATCTCCCTTTTGGCTTTTTCCCTGTCAGTTCGACAACCATCGCACAGTAAATTTCCTCGATTGGGTGAGGAGCCGGATCCGTTAAGTGAACAGTTTGCCCCACCACTTCCTTAAGATTTGATAAATACACTGCTCCCTCAATAATATAATCAATGGGTACTACATTAATGCATGCATCAGTTTTTCCTACATATGGAATCATTGGCATCCAACGCAATCTGTCTATCATATTCATAAAAAAGTAGGGCCCGTCAAATTTGACAGTCACGCCTGTTTTGGAATGGCCTCGCACAATGCCTGGACGAATGATTGTTACTGCTACATCCTTCTTTAATTCCTCTACAAGCAGCTCCGCTTCAAACTTTGTTTCTTCGTAATGATTTTTAAAAGAAATCGGGCGAATCAGTTCTGTTTCGAGTAACATCCCTTCACGTTTACCTGCGACATACGCTGTACTGAAGTAAATAAAGCGCTCAATCGAAGGATGATTTCGAACGAATTGATTCACTTGAATTGTCCCCTCAACATTGACTTCCCAAGCGACTTCTTCCTTCACAGCCAGATCGTATATTGCAGCAAGATGCCATATCGTTAATGTATCTTGCGCCAAATCGGCAATTATTTGCGGTTCCATTCCTAGTGCCGGTTTCGTAATATCACCTACAAGAATTTTAAATGGAATAACCACATCCATTTCATTCATAATTGAAGTTGCTATTTCTCGAGCACGTTCGGCCTGGCTGGTATGGACGACGGCAATTACTTTTTCTACATTCCCCAAACGTACTAATTCTTTGATCAATTGCGTAGCTATGAATCCTGGAAATCCTGTAAAAAAATGTGTTCGCATTCTATGAGCCCCCTTTTATTTTATTAGTATAGCATTGAGTAAAAATAATTGGAGGAATAGTCTGACAAGTAATTATGATAGCGGTAAATGCGTTCATGTCCAACATTCCTAGTTCGCGTTTATTGCCTCAAAAAAATGCCTCCTTCGAAAAGGAGACATTTCCATTATTTCTTTTCTACCGCTCGTTTTCTCGTTTGTCGATCAAATAGGCTGTAGATGATGGGTACAACATATAGCGTCAGCAATGTCGAGCTCAGTAAACCACCAATTACTACAATTCCCATCGGTTGGTTCATTTCGGTCCCTTCGCCTATACCTAGTGCCAGTGGCAGCAGGCCAAGAATGGTCGTTAGTGCAGTCATTAGGATTGGTCTAACCCGGTCCCTGACAGAAACAACGATAGCATCATATGAGCTTAGCCCCGCTTCTTTTCGCTGATTAATATATTCAACAAGGACAATCCCATTATTAACGACAATCCCGACAAGAACGAGTATACCAATAACCGCTGTTACACTAATTGGCGTATTCGTCAAAAACAATCCAAGTCCTACACCAATAATCATAAGTGGTACGGAGAACATAATCACAAATGGATACTTAAATGATTCAAATTGTGCCGCCATTACAATATAAACGAGGACAACAGCTAGCAGGATTGCCATAATCATATCATCAATGGCACCTTCAAATAACTCCCTGTCACCGCCGAATGAAACATCAATCTCTTCAGGTAACTTAAGGGTATCAATCGTATTATTTACTTTTTCAGTCATATCCCCAAGCGACTGGGACGATATATATTTCACATTGAATGTAACAGAGTGCGCCTGGTCGACTCGCTGTATGGAAACAGGTCCTTCTGCAATCTTAATTTTAGCAACTTCACCTAGCGACACAAAAGTTCCAGCTGGCGTTCGCATTTTTATATTTTTCAACCGTTCTATGCTATTACGGAATTTCTTGTCGTATCTAACATAGACACCGTAAACTTCTTCGTTTTCCCCAATAATTTGGGTTGCTAATGAACCACGCGTAACGTCGTTCACCGTTTGTGCAATTTGATAAGGTGCTAATCCTTTTTCAGATGCTTTATCTGGGTTCACTTCGATTTGAATCTCTTCCACGGTATCTTGAAGATTATTTGTTACTTCAGTTATCGAGTCGAGGTCGGCCAATTTACGATTCAACTTCAATACTGCATCATTGAGTCGTTCTTCATTTGTATCTTTCAATGAAAATGTCAATGTGTTCGGACTTGAGCCCGCGGCGGTCTGCAAGTTAAAGCTAACTTTCGCATCATCACCGATTTCCTTCAATACCTCAGGCTGTACATCATCGACGAATTCGAAAACAGAACGTTCACGATCTGCGAGAGGTAACAGTTTTACAGATATTTCTGCACGATCTGCTTTTGATGTGCCTTGAGCTATATCCTGTTGCGTTCCGCCAACCAGACTGACATATACCTCTACGTCACTTTCCTTTTTCAATTGTGTTTCGATTCGCTTCACAACTTCATCCGTCGCAGTTGCAGATGAACCATTCGGCAGCTTCACCGAAACACTTACAAATCCTTCATCTGTTGAAGGCAGGAATTCTGTTCCGACTTTGGTCAAGGCTAAAACGCTTAGTAGTAGAACGACTACTGTAAATACCAGAACAACAGAACGATATTTCAACGACCATTTTACCGAGCGTTCAAAGTTGTTCAATTTTTTAGATCGACGTCTTCTCGCTTCCATGTCGGCCTTCGGTTTCTTGAGTAAACGACTTGCCATCATTGGTACAACTGTTAAAGCAACAATGAGCGATGCAAATAAGCTAAAGGAAATTGTTAAAGCGAATTCAGTAAATATCTGTCCGATCAAACCACTGATGAAAACAACCGGTACAAATACAGCTAACGTCGTTAAAGTCGACGCTATAATCGCACCGCCAATTTCCTTCGTCCCTTCAGATGCAGCCTGCTTTGGCGTTTTCCCCATAGTGAGGTGCCGTTCAATGTTTTCAATAACGATAATCGCATTATCGACGAGCATTCCGATGCCTAACGCAAGTGCACCCAGTGTCATTATATTTAGAGAGAAGTTCGCAAAATACATGAGAACGAAAGTGACAATGACTGAATATGGAATTGCAATTCCAATAATAATTGGACTCTTGATGCCTCGAAGGAAAAAGAATAAAACGAGCATCGCAAAAATACCGCCTAGTATTAGAGATTGGCCAATATTTCCGATGGCAAGTTTCACATAATCTCCTTGGTCAAACAAAATATCTGACTCGACTCCATTGAATTCTTCTTTCTCCAAAAGCTTGTCAAGCGCTGTTTTAAAAGCTGTAGATACTTCCGCAGTATTTGCACCTGATTCTTGCAATACGGACATTAAAACTGCCTGCTGATCATTTGCACGGGTTTCTGTTCCGGTCTCAGACTCTACAAGTGCTACGTCCGCCACATCGGCTATTTTTATCTTTTTGCCACTGAGTGGATTTGTTCCTACTGTGACGCCACGGATATCCGAAATGGACGTGAGCGTGCTGACAATACGTGTTGTCAATAACTTTCCGTCTCTAGTCTCGATTGGTTCACCCGGCATCGATACATTATTTGCCTGGATCATTTGCACGATACCTGCTTGGTCAAGTCCATTTGCCACAATTTTGTTCTGATCTAGAATAATTTGGACTTCTTCCATAAGTTGACCTGAAACAGAAACACTCGCTACTCCTTTTGTTCTCCTTAATTCTGTTTCCAACTGTTCGGCAATCTTTCGGACATCAATGTCTTCCGTAGTAGCATGCAAAGACAATTGAATTACCGGAAACTGGGCCGGGTCAAACTTCATGAATCTGGGTTTATTTGCCCCGTCAGGAACCGGAACTTGATCGACCCGCTGCATGATATCGAGTTGGACTTCATCAATGTTCGTCGACCAGTCAAACATGAGTAGGATGAAATTTGCCCCTTCCTGGGAAGTAGACTGCATTGATTTCAAACCAGGTGAAGTTGAAAGACTTGCTTCAAGCGGTTTAGTTAATTTCTCGCTCACTTCAGCCGGAGATGCGCCTGGATAACTAGAAACTACGACTGCAATTGGCGGGTTCAATTCCGGAATTAGTGTTACTGGAATGCGAAAAAATGACACAGCTCCGAGAATGATGATTAGAAACATTGTCACAATTGTAAATACAGGCCTTTTAATAGAAAAGTCACTGATTTTCATTTACATTTCCCTCTTCCTAAATAACTCTTTACTTTAATCATAGTTAAAGATGGACACTACTTCAAACGAGAGCAACTATCCTCTTCTCTTTAATCATCAAAAGGTCGAACCTCTAGGTACCCGAGGTCTTGAACTAGAAACGCTCAATTTCAACTTATCGTTTCCTATCCATAAAAAAAACCGACAAAACGGAAAGACCGTCCTGCCGGATTAGCGGATTATAATAGACTATATAACTCAATATCTGGATACTTATCGTGGAACCACCGCATCGCAAAGTCGTTTTCAAACAGGAATACTAATTTATCGTGGCGGTCTTTTACGAGCATTGCACGTTGACCCGCCATTGATTCTTTGACTTCACTTTCATTAACAATCCAGCGCGCAACTTTTGAACCGACGTGCTCCATACGTACCTCGACATTATACTCATTCTTCATCCGATGCTCGAATACTTCGAATTGAAGCTGACCAACTGCCCCTAAAAGTACATCCTCGGTGTGGAGCGTCCGGTAATATTGAATTGCCCCTTCTTGCACAAGCTGGAGAATCCCTTTATGGAAATGCTTGGACTTCATGACGTTTTTTGCGGTTACCCGTACGAAAAGCTCCGGTGTAAATTGTGGAAGCGCATCAAAAATGAAGTTGGATTTACCGCCAATTACTGTATCCCCGATTTGGTAGTTACCTGTATCATGGAGCCCAATAATATCTCCGGCAACTGCTTCATCCACAATTTCACGATCATCTGCAAGAAACTGTGTTGTCTGTGTAAGTTTGAATGTCCTCGAAATTCGCGGAACTGTTACGTTCATTCCACGTTCGAATTTACCTGAAACAATACGGACGAATGCGATACGGTCTCGGTGCATTGGGTTCATATTCGCTTGAATCTTAAAGATAAACCCTGAAAACTCCTCTGAATACGGATCGATTTCTGTTTTATCTTTTGTTATTCGCGGTTGTGGAGGCGGTGAAAATTGTAAAAATGTTTCTAAAAATGTTTGCACACCGAAATTTGTAAGTGCGCTGCCAAAAAATACTGGCGTTAATTCGCCAATTGCAATTTTCTCTTCATCGAAATCATTTCCTGCTTCATTTAACAGAAGGACATCTTCGATTGCTTGCTTGTAATACGAAGTTTCCATCATCGGATGCGGTTCTACGAGGCCACCCTCGTCATTTATAGCAAGGAAACGGTTTTCATCGTTGACACGAACCTGTTCAATACGCTGATTAAAACGATCATAGATACCTAGGAACTCTTTGCCCATCCCAATTGGCCAGTTCATGGCGTAAGACTGTATGCCAAGAACTTCTTCCAACTCTTCCATTAATTCAAGCGGTTCTTTCCCTAAGCGGTCCATTTTGTTGATAAATGTAAAAATCGGAATTCCACGCATACGACATACTTTGAATAGTTTAATCGTCTGCGGCTCAATTCCTTTCGCCGAGTCGACCATCATAACCGCTGCATCAACTGCCATAAGCGTACGGTAAGTATCTTCACTGAAATCCTCGTGCCCGGGTGTATCCAAAATATTAACGCGCTTTCCATCATAATCGAATTGCATAACTGATGAAGTGACCGAAATCCCACGCTGTTTTTCAATTTCCATCCAGTCAGATGTTGCAAATTTACCAGATTTTTTCCCTTTTACTGTTCCAGCATCACGAATTGCGCCGCCAAAATAGAGAAGTTTTTCTGTAATTGTCGTTTTCCCGGCATCCGGGTGAGAAATGATTGCAAAGGTACGACGAGACGCAATTTCTTCATTTATAGGTTTGTCCATTATATAGCATCTCCTTCTGTTCTGCTTTTCTTAGCATAAGTTTATCATAGTGTAAACCGCGGTAGATCATTTGAATAAATGCCGTTGCATCCAGGTCTAGAGGCATTCAACAAAAAACCAGTGTATTAAAGTTTATTATACCGTTTCCTGGATCAATTACGCCTCGGCGTAATTGCGTCCATATTTTGAATCGAGCTTGCTCGATTAACTCCTTTCAAAATCTGTGACATCCGCCGGAGGCTTTATCTTTGTTCAGCGGGCGTTTGGACACCCGCTGAACAGGAAAAAAACCGCATTCATCTCCCACCTATGGAGGTGAGAGTCTTCTGCTGAATAAAGATAAAAGGTTTAAACTGGCCCGCACTCAAAAATACACAAAATAAAACGACCTTTCCGTAATTGGATTGGTCGTTTTATTCCTCCATCACCACGATACTATTACTTTTGATTTTAACATCATCGCCATTGGCACGCAATCATAAATGTCTTGTTTCCCCATCCGCGCGTCTTCCTTAGTCGTATTTCTTTTGTTTAAAAACCAACAAATCTATAACCACTTTCATAATCAGTCAACTTCGGTTAGCTTCGGGCCTTGTGCATTCGTTATTTTTAAATTTAGTGGTTTCCGTATTGCCGTCACTTTCATCGACTTTTTTATACCAGCTTAATTCTGCTAAATGTTCTCGAAACAACAGCGACATAGCGTGCTTCTCAGCGCTCTGATCTATCACTTCGTAGCCACTCCTTTACTGCTCTGATTTCCTACCATTGCAAAGTAAATAGATATTAGCTCTTCCGTCCTGTTGCGCAGCCGCATGTTCATGTAGCGTCTTTTGTCTTCATAGCCACCATGGAAAAAGGCATACTCAGTAAACGTGTCGTCTTTCTCTTGTTTAATTAAATTTAAATGTTCACTTCGGGCATAGAGATTCGTTTCTTTTAATTCGGCTCGGACGATATTTAGTGCACTTTCAATAATTTCTACATAAGGCTTTTTCAATTTAAATGAGCCTCTTTCAATTCTAGCTCGGTCTCTCTCTAAAATTGTTATAACCATTGGTAAGTAAATCATATTTTCAAAATGCGGTAATGCATCTGATGGAATAAACGCCATTAGATTACCCTACTCTCTTTACGAATGATAGGAACAAGTGCCAGTACATTATCAATAATAAAAGTACGTTTGGATCCTCGAAGATGACAATAGGCTCGGAAGGATACCTCACCAACCTGTAGGACTTTGATTCTTCGCTTACTGATTGAACCATCTTTAGCCATGTACATCATATCCAGTGACTCGTTGTACTCCATTGACTTCAATAATTGACCACGCACATTCGTTCCCCCTTTTCATTCATTATAAAGAATGTACGTTCGCTTTACAAGCAAATAAAAAGCATCTTGTGAGAGATGTTTTTTAGTTACGATCACTATTTATATGAACGATCTTTAAGAAACGTTCAATTTTAGATAAAAAAATAACGCCGAAGCGTTTAATGATATAACTATTAATAGTTCAATACGCTACGCCAGATGGGTATGAAACATAATCACAAGAAAAGAGATGACAACTTTAAATTTCATATCTTTAATTTTCATATTACCACATCCTATTCCTAGAGTATTGGTACAATTAAAGATTAACACGCTTTTATTAAGCTATTTTTAATTGAGCGTAAATGTTTTGTAAATATTCTCAAAGCCGCCTATCACTTTTCTATTGCTTAAACAAAAAGAACGCCCGGATGGACGTTCCAATGAGATGGTAGTGCAAAAAAAGTTCCTAAAGTCAGGACCAAGCTAACTTTCAATTAATTAATAAATAACCCTGTACCAAACTTCTTTTCCGCTTCTTCTAGCGCGATTTCTGCATCTGAATGCGGATATTTTATAGAGCCGATAATTTGAAAGTCCTCATGCCCTTTTCCTGCAAATATGATGATGTCTTCAGAATTTGCGACTGAAACTGCGTGGCGCACAGCAGTTGGTCGATCACCGATACATGCATACTGCTTATGCAGCATGCCAGCTTCCAATTCAGACAGGATTGACTCGTACGGCTCATCTCTCGGATCGTCAGTCGTTAAGACAACATAATCAGCAACAGATGCTTTTTCCGCCATGATTGGACGTTTTATCCGATCGCGGTTGCCTCCTGTCCCTATGACGAAGATAAGACGGCTTCCTTCCTTCTTATATGGGAGGACTGCAGCAATCGCTTTTTCAATCGCATCCGGCGAATGTGCGTAGTCGACATACATCGTTAACGGCAATTGTGTCGGTACTTGTTCCATCCTACCTTTGACGGCTGAAATCTTCCCTAGGTAATTTAGGATATCCTCTATAACCATTCCTTTAGCGTATAAAGCAGCAATTACAGCCAATGCATTGTAGACGCTGAATTCGCCTATCAAATTCATAGCAACCCGGAACTCCCCATCAGGTGAAGTTAGCTTAAATACCGTTCCGTTTGCTGCAAGCTCGATATCCGATCCACGAAATACTGCTTCATTTTGAATGCCATATGTAAAGGCTGGGTAAGAAGTCATTTCCAGTAGCTTATTGGACCATTCGTCATCCGCGTTAATGACTGCAAATTTTCGTTTTTCCATGTCTTGTCCTAGTTGTGAAAACAATAAACCTTTTGCATAACCGTAGTGATCCATCGTGCCATGGAAATCGAGATGGTCATGCGTTAGGTTTGTGAAAACAGCAATATCGAATTCCGTTCCTGCTAAACGACCTTCTACTAGTCCGTGTGAGGAAACTTCCATCGTCATTGTTGTACAGCCTTCTTCCACTGCACGGGCAATCATTCCTTGTGTCGTCAGTACGTCTGCTGTTGTATTTTCAGTTTCATATAGTGTTCCATTCAACTCAAAGCCGATTGTTCCAGAAACTGCTGAACCTTCACCTGCTTGCTGGAGTATTGCTTGTATGATGCCGCTCACGCTAGTCTTTCCGTTCGTCCCTGTTACACCAATCATCGTCAGCCGTTTTGAAGGATAGCCGTAAAACCGTGGTGCCAACAAACTGATAGCCCGTGATGTATTTTCAACCATGACGCAAGCAACTTTAGTCAAATCGACGTTGACGGGTTTCGAAGCAACGATAACGCGTGCTCCATTTTCAATGGCTTTATCCACAAACTTATGACCATCCACCGTGAACCCTTCGATACAGATGAAAACCCCTCCCGCACTTACCGAACGTGAATCTACCGCAATATCCGTCACAGTTGGTGGGAGTGTCCCTGTTATTTGTTTAATAGGTAAGATTGATAGTAAATTTTTTGTATTCATAAAAACCCTCCATTTAATCTATCATTGCTGAAGTCACGTATGCTCGTAGCAACTGCGCAGACGCTTTCAGTGAATCGGTATGTGTCCGTTCTAAAGCATGAGATGATTCGATTCCTGGACCGAATAACGCATGCTTAACGTCGAATCCCGCACGAATTGCAGCAGACGCGTCTGATCCGTAATACGGGTAAATATCGAGTTTGAACGGAATATCCCCTACTTTACACAAGTTCGATAAGTGTTGTGTCAATGCATAATGATACGGTCCGCTTGAATCTTTCGCACAAATTGAAACCGTATATTCATCTGAAGTTTGACCGTCTCCAATTGCGCCCATATCGACCGCTATGTACTCAACCGTTTCTTCTGGAATATTAGAGTTTCCGCCATAGCCGATTTCTTCATTATTGGAAATATAAAAATGCGTCGTATGCGGAAGTTGTACTTTTTCTTCTTTTAATGAACGAATCAATCCAAGCAAGAGAGCTGTACTCGCTTTGTCGTCAAGATGACGTGATTTAATGAATCCACTTACTGTCGTTTCAAAACGCGGGTCAAATGAAACAAAATCGCCAACTTCGATACCCAGTGCACGTGTTCCATCTGCTTTCGTCACTTTTTCATCTATACGTATTTCGATATTATCTGCGCTTCGTTCAGCTGTTCCGGCATTTTTATACACATGCACAGTGGTTTGGTGCATTAGAATCGTTCCCCGTACTTCTTTCCCTGAAGCTGTATGGATGAGACAATATTCCCCTTCCACTGCATTCCATTTGAATCCGCCAATCATATCCAGTTTCAAACGACCATCGCTTTTAATTTCTTTAACCATTGCGCCAAGCGTGTCCGTATGTGCTGTGAGCAGGCGATGACGTGAAGTATTAGAACCTTCAATCGTTGCGATAATAGCTCCTTTATTTGTCTTCTTGTAGGATACCCCGATATCGCTCAGTTCTTGCTCAATTAGCTCCATCACTTTTTGTGTATATCCCGATGGACTAGGTGTTTCAACAAGTCTTTTAAGTAGCGTAACAATCTGTTTTTCATCAAATACAGTTTGCATTTTCAAGTCCCCTTTCTTCCCCTTCAAAAGTAGTCGGCTTTTCGAAGTTTTGAATCATGTATTTTAAGTATAATGTAGATTTACCGAGGTGCCTAATGGAATACTTTTGTTCTTACTTTTCTCAATTCATAGTACCATTCATAGTCAATAGCTAACATTTGATTGTTGCCGTTTCTCACACCTTAAAGAATAGAAAACCGCTATCCATTATCGGATGAGCGGTTTTACTATTTTCAGCTTATTGCCGTATGGTGGAAATGCAAGTGACATTGGAATGGTTGTACTTTTTTTCATCATAGACTTGGCATGCGTAAATGTATCAAAACTAGCTTTTCCATGATACGAACTCACACCGGAAGTACCGACTCCGCCAAATGGTAAGTTGATGTTTCCAACATGCGCAATTGTGTCATTGATGCATCCACCGCCGAACGGAAGGTTTTCAATGAAGTAGTCAGCAGCTCGACTATTCTCAGTAAAGAAATATGCGGCCAGTGGTTTCGGCAATTGACGAATCCGTTGAAGCGCATCGTCAAGGTTATCATATGTCAAAATCGGTAAAATTGGCCCAAAAATTTCATCCTCCATTGAAGCACTATTCCAAGATATATCATCAAGAAGTGTCGGTTCAATGAATAAGTCAGAACGGTCAGAATTCCCTCCGCTTATTACATGATTTCGGTCCGCATCAATAATTCCGGCGAGTCGGTTGAAGTGTTTTTCACTGACGATTCTTCCGTAATCTGGACTTTGCGAAATATCTTTTCCGTAAAATTTACGAATAGATGATTGAATTTTTTTAATTAGTTGTTCTTTGACAGTATGATGGACGAGAAGATAATCCGGTGCAACACATGTCTGTCCAGTATTCAAAAATTTACCCCAAACAATTCGCTCAGCCGCTTTTTGTAAATCAGCTGTCTGATCAACAAGCGCCGGACTTTTCCCGCCGAGTTCAAGCGTAATTGGCGTTAACCTTTCCGCCGCAGCTTTCATAATAACTTTCCCAATGGCCACACTTCCCGTAAAGAAAATATAATCGAATGAAGCGTGGATGAGTGCTGACGTTTCTTCCTGTTCTCCTTCTACGACTCGAATATAATCCGGCGCAAATGTTTCCGTCAGTATTTTATTAACGACATGCGCAGTATGAACAGATGTCTCAGAAGGTTTAACGATGGCGCAATTCCCGCCTGCAATCGCTCCGATAAGCGGCTCCATAACGAGCTGAAATGGATAGTTGAAAGGTCCAATAATAAGGACGGATCCATAAGGCTCGTGAACGATGAAGCTTTTCGCAGGTTGATGGTGGACAGGCGTTTTGACTGATTCCTCTTCCATCCAGTCTTCTAAGTGTTTAATCATATAAGTAATACTCGATAGGACGAATCCAATTTCCGTTACATAGGATTCAAAAGAACTTTTACGCAAATCTCTATGCAAAGCTTCCGTGATTTCTACTTCATTGGCGGTAATCGCTTCCTTCAGCTTACCGAGCATTTCTTTTCGGAATGCAGCGCTCCGTGTCTTCCCAGTAAAATAAAATGAGCGCTGGGAAGTTATCATCGATTCTACGTCTTGTGCAGTAAAATTCATGTTATCCCTCCATATTCTATTTCTTATAATCTTAAATATAATAGATAGAGGTTGCAATCATTATGCTAAAAGAATATCAATCACTTTTTGTATCTCAAGACCTTCTTCGAATGAAACAAGCAACGCATCTTCCCCATTTACGGCTGCAATACATTCATCTACAAGCGTTTTCACTGATTCAGAAGAAGTCAATATCTCAAAAGGACTGTCTTTTGATGCCATGCTAAGTTCCGACCAATTGCGCAGTTTCAGAACACCTTTATCTCCATATACTGTATAAGACAGTTCTTCTTGTTGGCCGATTCCTGAAATGCCGTTCAGGAGGAATGGAATGTCGCCTGCCGTATCACCAAATGCAATGACGCTCGTTTCCGCAAGCGTTTCATCTATAGGATAAGTGGTCTGGTGGGAGATGATTTCCAGTTCACCAAACATCCTGTACATAAGCTGAAGATAATGCGGGAATACTTCTCGTGTAAAGCCACCTTGTTCACGTGAAGCAATCCATGGATTTTGCTGCCAAATGCGTGGCCAATGTGGAAAATAGGTTTGCAGCTCAATTCGAACGATTTCACCAATTTCACCTTCATCAACAAGTTTCATCATATGTCTGACTGACGGACTGTAGATCAGCGGAAAATGCATTGCTGTTTGAATCGACTTGTCCGCCGCGGCTGAAGACATAACCAATCCATCAGCAACGTTGTGTGCAAGCGGTTTTTCACAAAGAACATTCAAACCTTTTGCAAGCGCTTCCGTACTTAGTGCAGCATGTGATACAGGCGGAGTCCCAATATAGATCCAGTTCGGTTTCAATGCGAGTACCTCTTCATAAGAGGATGCCGCATAAAGCCCGAATGTATTCGCCATTTCTTGAAGACGTTTGTCATTTTCATCGAACAGCGCAACAATTAGGGCCGCATCATTGTTACGCAGTTGATTAATAATCCGTTCACCGACAATTCCTGTGCCGACGATTGCAAATGTAGTCTTATTCATCTAGACAACCCCTTTTTGAAAGTTCGATATTACAAAGCTAATATAAATAGGTCTTAGGATTCCTTTACACACCTTCACGTTTTGAATGACAGCAATGAAGGGAATAGAAAATTTAAACAGCAAAGAATCTAAAGGAGGAAATGGACATGACAACAACTGATACTTGGTGGGAAACAATCTTTGAAGGTAATCTTTCATCGGGAATAAATAAAGAACGTCTGGTTGAACTTGAAGAAGAAAATTTCCTTTATTTTGATGAGGTGCAACAGATCGAAGAACCCATACACTGATAACGAATTCCACATACTAATTCATGACACTAATTTAACATGGACCATACGACAGCTTTTCCAGTAATTTACCGGGAAAGCTGTTTTTAAACATGATTTACTCGATACTGTGCCATAGATAAAGTGCAGCATAACTTAAATAGGGTGTCCAATCAGGAAAATGAACAAGCATTTCTTCGATCGTAGGCTTGCGGTCCATTCCCCATAACTTTTTCAATGCATTTTGTAGACCAATATCCGCCAATGGGAATAAATTCGGACGCCCAAGACCCGACATGAGAAAACTTTGCGCCGTCCATGGACCCACTCCACGATAAGCAACCAATTCCGATGTCACTTCTTCATCATCCATTAAGGTAAATCGCTCAAGGTCCAGCTTGCCCTCTGCAATCGCTTGCGACAGTCCGATGACATATTCAGCCTTACGTGAACTAAACTGCAATTCACGCAGAGTGGAGACATCTAGGGATGCAATACGTTCAGGTGTGGGATAGCGCCAGACACCATCCAACTCACTACCAAACGTTTCCACGAAACGCTTGGTCAATGTATGCGCAAAGGAAAGGTTTAGTTGCTGATGAATAATACTTTTCATTAAAGTTTCGTACAAAGAAAAACTTTTTATAAGCGGCGTTCCTTCATATTCGAGGAAAAGTGCTCCAAGGTCCGTATTTGCAAAATGATTTCCGATGGCATCCAGCGGTTTATCAAAGTGAAAAATCGACTTAACCGTTTTAACTTGATTTTCATCAATCGCATCTTCTATGTTAAATGAAGGGAATTGTTTTGTGCCTGTACTTTGTAAGTGGATAATATTCCCTTCCTTCATGGGAATACGAACTGAACAACTATGCAAATCCACCGTATTTACAGGGTCCCTTGCCAGTCGCGCAATTGCTCGATCAAAATCGTAAACGAACGGCAATGAGAATTGAACGTCGATTAAAAACACCTCTTTCTTCATGATTCTATCGTTTATTATTAAGCCAAGAACACCCGTGACTTCAGTCGTGGGATGAATTGGCTTTCTTTTTTTGTTCTAAGGTGATATCACTATACAAACACCTGTTCCATTTGATAGAATATTCTTAAATAAGGTAGGTGACAAACTATGGAGCCCAATAAAGAATATCGAACTTTTCAAATTAACATTAAAAATGGCCATAAAATGTATACTTATTTCGATGAACTTTGTCTAAATAGTAACAACCTATATAACACGACAAACTTCTTTATCAGGCAATTTTATACTACTTTAAACAATGAAGGTGTATTACAACCTTTACAACAAGAAGTAATAAAAGTAATTCTTGATAACATCAATAAAATGAATGTCAATCAACAAAAAGCTTATCTAAAAAAAATAGAAAAAGAACAAATGAAACCAAGAGACGAACAAAAAGAAATAAAGGTAAATCTATTTGAGCTGCCTTCAAAAGAAAAGTCCTTCTTAGGTTACAATTTTCTGGATTGTTTATTTAAAACAATTAAACAAAAAGACTATTATTCATTACCAGGTCAGATAAATCAACAGGTTCTTAAAAATGTCGTGCAAAATTGGACTAGTTTTTTCGCAAGTTTGAAAGACATCAAAAAGAATCCAGGGAAATATCAAGGAAGACCTTCTATTCCTGGTTACCTACCAAAAGGAAGCAGGAAAGAATCAACTCTATCGAATCAAATTTGCAAAATTAAAGACGGTAAATATCTAAGCTTCCCAAAAACTAAAAGAAAAATAAGTATCGGTAAGTTAGCAAATTTCAACGGTAAGTTTCAACAAGTGAGAATCATACCCAAGCACAATTGTTTTACTGTTGAATTAGTGTTTTTAATCGAGTTAAAAAAACAAATATCCGACAAAACGGAACGATGCATGAGCATTGATTTAGGACTTGATAACATTGCAGCGCTAGTTTTTAATACAGAACATGAGCCGGTCCTATTTAAAGGCGGTAAAATTAAATCTATCAATCAATGGTACAACAAAATGCGCGCTTACTACTATGCGGCTCTTCGTAATGGAAAAAAGCCAAAAGAAGGTCATTATCATTCGAAGAAATTGATGAAGTTAGATTCCATAAGGCACAGACAAATCAAAGACTTTTTCCATAAAGTTAGTTTCAATATCGTGCGAATAGCGGTGGAAAATAACATTGATACGATTGTCATCGGTAAAAATGTGGGTTGGAAACAAAAAATCGAATTAGGGAAAAGAAATAATCAAAACTTCGTTCAAGTACCACACTCATTGTTAATAGAATTAATTACTTACAAAGCGAATGCCGAGGGTATTTCAGTAATTGTAACTGAAGAAAGCTACACATCACAGGCAAGTTTTGTAGATGAAGACATTATTCCGACCTACAAATCGGGGAATAATGCAAATCACATTTTCAGTGGAAAACGATTAAAACGCGGTATTTACCGTACTAAAAATAAATTTTTAATAAATGCGGATGTTAACGGTGCAGCAAACATCCTAAGAAAAGTAGTGCCGAAAGCATTCGCTAACGGTATAGCGGCTGTGTGTTCCCAGCCTCAAGTGGTCAATGTGCGATAGCACCAACCCTGAAACCCGTGTCTTCAGTCGTGGGAGGTTCATTATACGCTAGTAAAATAGTTTCCAAAAAAGTATTGACTTCCTCTACAGATTGGTTATAATAGAACTTGTGCAGTAAGCAGAAGCACTACTTAAATTCCCGGTTCCGTAGCTCAGCTGGGAGAGCACTACCTCGACAAGGTAGGGGTCGCTGGTTCGAGCCCAGTCGGGACCATTGGGTGTTAAACCCGAAAAAAACCTTTAGGAACAAAGGTTTTTCTAAAAGCATCATCCTTCATTGGATGGTGTTTTTTTGTGTTTGAGAATAATATTTAAATTCTTCCTTATATATAGGGGCGGGTTCGGAGTATGGAGTATGGAGTGTAGACCGCTTCCCACGCTGGGGAGTTCGATATCGAGAGAATTGAAAAATTCGAAGTGTGAATTCGCAGATCGCTTGGCGCTTTGGGGATGCCTCTCGCCATGAGCCTGGATTAGCGCTTCGCATCCAGTCTCAGGGCTTCGGCTACCCCTTTGCCGCGCCTTCGCTAGAGTTTCCATTATTGATAGAGCTGTAATTCAGAGTGTACATTTTAGATCGCTTAGCGCTTTAGGGATGCCTCTGGGGAACTGAAAAAGTTCTATACTATATCATTTCAATCCATTTTTCTTTAAGGTCTCCTCTTGCTTCTTCGCTTTCTTACTTAACCGATAGCTATTTTTGTATACACCGTATAATGCGATGGCAAATGGAATTGATGCCATTAGAAATGTTTCAAGTGCCGTTATCGATTCCTGGTCAAACCATTCGAATTTGACGTTTAGAGTACCCAAATATAAGAGTAACGCTGACAGCCATCCCCCGAATAACGCGACAAGCTGTTTTAGTTTTTCTGCATTCATTATAATACCTCCTTTATCCTATAATTCTAAGACCCACTAACACGAGAGTTAGATATGGCCTGTATTACTATCGTATTCACTATAATTTCATTCATTTCCGCTCCACGCCCGATTCTTTTCCTATTCCGAAATATATCTACAACACTGCATTAAATCGATTGAACGCAGATGGTAATATCTTCAAAAAACACAAGGAATTTTCACCCAATGAAGAATTGGATTGCGAACGCAAAAAAATCCCTTCGCCTATTAGCGAAGGGATTTCCACTTAAAAAAACATTTATGTGGTTTTCAATTCTAGTCTTTGTGCAAGTAGAGACAAAGCGTAATTCACAACGAAGTACATAAGGGATATTAATATAAAGATTGGAATTACTTCGTTTGGAAAGTGTGCTTGAATGATTTTTGCATTATGAAGCAACTCCGGAAGCGCTATAACAACTGCAAGCGATGTATCCTTTAGAAGTGATATAAACTGACTAACAAGGTTTGGTACCATTCTTCGAAGTGCTTGCGGCAAAATAACAGTTCTCAACGCTTGAACATATGTAAGTCCTGATGAACGTGCTGCTTCCATTTGCCCTTTTTCAATAGAATTCAATCCACCACGGACAATTTCAGCTAACATCGCTGATTCAAAAACAGTCAATGCCACAATAGCGGAAACAGTTATGCTGAGATTAATACCCATCTCTGGCAGTGCAAAATAAGTAAATAATATGATCAGAAGTAGTGGCAAGTTCCGGATTGTTTCCACAACAACCGCTAGTAATTTTGAAAGGATAGGTATTTTAGCAAATCGTAAAGTTCCGATTGCCCCACCTATTATAAAACTGAAAAAAATTGAAATAAAAGCAACTTTTAACGTAACATAAAAACCTTCCATTAAAAATTTAAGATTATCTGGACTAAATGCACCTGAAAAATCCATTATGACACCTCCTTAATGGCTATTAGCAAGACGTTTTTCAAGATAAGATACGCCTAAGCTTAATGGAATGGTTATGATTAAATAAAACAAAGCGACAAATATGTACACATCAAAGACTACATAAGTTTTGGCCGAAATTAGGTCTGCTTGATACATCAGTTCCGTACCGGCTATGAGCGCCAAAATAGATGAGTTTTTCACTAAATTAATAAATTGGTTGCCAATAGGAGGTACTACAATTTTAATAGCTTGAGGTAGGATGATTATTCTCATTGTTTGAGCATAGCTTAAACCTGACGACCTTGCAGCTTCCATTTGCCCTTTGGGAACAGACAAAATACCTGAACGAATCGCTTCTGCGATAAAAGCAGACGTATAAATAGTCAATCCAATTGTTCCTGCAGTAAATCCTGAGAGCTGTAGTCCCAAGGACGGAGTCCCAAAATAAAAGAAAAACACAATAACGAGTAGTGGAATATTCCGGAAAAACTCTACATAAGCTGTGGCTATCCAACGAAGCGGTGCAAACGGAATAATTCTCATTACCGCGACGATAGCACCAATCAAAAAGCTTCCAATTAATGCGATAAGACTAATTAATAACGTAACTTTAAACCCATCCCAATACATATCGAAATAATTTATTAGAATTGAGAAATCCACAATCTTTCCACCTCACTTAATTCAATCAGGATGGGCAATAGATGCCCATCCTGATTGATCAAACTATTTTGTGAAACTATACATTGCCAATATAGAAACACCCTTTTACTTCAACAAACCTTCAAACCAACTGTTATAAACAGTATCGAATTCACCGTTCGATTTTAGTGATTCAAGCGCAGTGTTAAGCGCATCTACAAGTTCTTTTTCACCTTTTTTCACAGCAATTCCATAAGGCTCTTCTGTAAATTGTTCGCCAACTAATTCAAATGAATCATCTTCAGAAGCCATTCCTGCAAGGATTGAGTCATCTGTTGTTAGCACTTCACCTTTTCCAGCTTTAAGTGCAGTGAAAGCTTCTGCATAGTTTTCAAATTCTAAGACGGGTGCATCTGGAGCTGCTTCACGTATATTATCAGTAGAAGTAGACCCTTTTACAGCAATTACAGTTGTATCTTTTGTAAGGTCGTCAGTACTTTGAATAGGACTTCCTTTTTTCACAAGAAGAGATTGACCTGCATTGAAGTATACGTCTGAGAAATCAACTTCTTTTGCACGCTCTTCTGAAATTGTCATTGTCGCAATAATTGCATCGATATCGCCTTTATTCAATAATGGAATTCTTGTTTTAGATGTTACTTCTACAAATTCAACTTTCGTTTCATCGCCTAGAATTTCTTTTGCTAATTGCTTAGCAACATCGATATCAAAACCTTCAACTTCTCCTGTAGCTGGATCTTTTAAACCAAATAATTTCGTGTCGTATTTTACACCAAACACAATTTTATCGCGGTCTTTAATTGTATCTAGTACATTTTTCCCTTCTGTTGCATCACTCGCTGCATTGTCGTCCTCCGAATTACAAGCTGCCAAAAGCATAACTGACATAATTGCAGTTATCGTTAATAAAAGAATCTTTTTCGTTTTAAACATATCAACATCTCCCCTTTTGTTTTTAATGATTTAATATACGGCTGAGAAAGACTTGAGCCCTTTCTTCTTGCGGATTTTCGAAAAACTCAACCGGAAGTGCCTCTTCTAAGATTCTGCCTTGGTCTATGAAGACAATTCGATCTCCAACTTCTTTGGCAAATCCCATTTCGTGTGTGACAACGACCATCGTCATACCTTCTTTTGCAAGCGTTTTCATGACATCCAGCACTTCACCGACCATTTCCGGGTCAAGAGCAGATGTAGGTTCATCAAAAAGCATGATGTCCGGTTTCATAGCAAGTTCTCTCGCAATTGCGACGCGTTGTTGTTGTCCTCCAGATAATTGCGATGGATAGGAAGATGCTTTGTCAGGAATTCCTACCTTTTCTAAGTAATACATCGCAGTCTTTTTTGCCTCTTCTGCTGATTGCTTCAAGACATTCATTGGGGCAAGTGTAATATTTTGAAGAACAGTTTTGTGTGGATACAAATTAAAGTGCTGGAAAACCATTCCAATGTTTCGTCTTAATTTGTTAATATCCGTTTTCTTGTCATTGACTACGGTATCATTCACGGTAAGCGTTCCTTCGGTAATTGTCTCAAGCCTATTTATGCATCTAAGTAACGTACTTTTACCAGAGCCCGATGGACCGATGATGACAACTACTTCTCCATCTTTCATAGTGAGATTAATATCTTTAAGAACTTGAAAATCTCCATAATATTTATTGACTTGTTTAAATGAAATCATGCCTTACCCCTTTCTAACAACTTCGAACTCAAAAAGAACTGAGTTCATTGAATCATTTCCAATTTCTAAATTGTCATGCATGTATGCCATTCTATCTATTCACAATTTAGTTGTCAACTTGATTTTTTGAAAACGGTTACATTCGATAAAAATAAAACACGATTAGTACACTTTCAAAGTTATATCTTATTCTATTGAATGACCCTCCTTAATACAAAAAAGCCCGAAATGTTGGTTTAAACCTTTCGGGCTTTCATATACATTTCGTTATGTTTGTGCACCTTTCACTTTCGTTTCAGGCATTGTTTCATCAGGTCTGATATCTTCGAAGGTTTCGCCGGCTTCTTGTAAATCACGCGTTCTGTGTGCAATTCTTGATGATGCACAAGCAGCAATACTGGCAACGAGATCATCAAGGAACGTATGGATTGCTTTTCCTTTTACTGTATCCAGTTCATTAATAATTCCTATTTTATTTTTGTCAAGATGACCGAATGTCGTTACTGCAATGGATCCATATGTAAATACGGCACCAAGTGCGATTGTTTCATCGACTCCGAAGAGTCCTTCATCCGATTCAACAATTTGTTGTAAGGGTGCGGACAACTTACCTTGTTCAGCAAGTTCATCCAGCTCGATTCCCACTAAGATTGCATGTTGGAGTTCACGTTTTCGGAGTACACCTTCAACAGATTCAATACAGTGATCCATTGTGAGGCCTTTATTATAAGGATATTGCATTTCGTAGACAATTTCTGCAACCGATTCAAGCGTTACACCGCGTCGGTTCAAAGCTGCTTTCGTTGCATCAGTTACAACTTTTGAATGAACTACCTTTTTATCGTCATGCATTACTGTTCAACCCCTTTTGTAAGTAATATATAAACTTAACACAACCATTATACCTGACCTTGCCGATATGATACAATTTCACTATATACGCATTTTTAGGAGGTTTCATCTTGAAGAACGGTAAAATAGAGGACATAACAATCTATAGTAAGGAACTTGATGAGGAAATGCAGTTACTTATTCATTTACCGCATAACTATTCCCCACTATATAAGTACTCAGTTCTAATCGCATCCGATGGAAAAGACTATTTTCAGTATGGACGAATTGGACGAGTCATCGATGGGTTGCTTGAAAAAGAAGAAATAGAGAACGTGATTGTCGTTGGCGTCCCTTACAAGAGCGTCCAGGAACGAAGGCGCATGTATCATCCTGAAGGTGATCGACGAGAAGCATACATCCGATTTTTGGCCCACGAGCTTGTCCCTTTTATTGATGATAATTACCCGACTTATCAAATAGGCACAGGCAGAGCACTCATAGGAGATTCACTTGCGGCTACGATCTCACTATTAACTGCTTTGAAATACCCTAATATATTCGGAAGAGTACTTCTCCATTCCCCTTATGTCGATGATTTGGTACTGGAAAAAGTGGAAGCTGCAAAAGATTCTTCTTGTTTCTCGATTTATCATGTGATTGGAACAGGAGAGAATGAAGTGTCCACGCAGGTTGACGGTGTCCAGGACTTTCTTACACCCAACCGGACATTAAACGAGTTGATTGTACGAAAAGGGTTTCCATACTATTATGAAGAATTCGACGGAAATCATACTTGGAAGCATTGGCAACCCGATATCCCACGCGCTATAAAAATGGTTTTTGGCCATTAAGTCAGTCTAAACGGACAATTTGCGGGATATTCTGTTATAATCGATTATATGAAGCATTTAACAATAACTTTACCTAGGAGGTTTTCATTTTGAATTATGGCGTTGTTGCATTTCCATCCAAGAAACTTCAAGATTTAGCGAACGGCTATCGGAAAAGATACGACCCGCATTACGCACTAATTACTCCACATTTGACGGTTAAAGGTGTTTTCGAAGCGAACGACCAGGAAATTGATGAAGTTTCTAAAGCCATCAAAGAAATAACTAAAAAACACGGTCCATTCGAATTAAATGTTTCGAAAGTGGGTACTTTTGCCCCTATTACGAATACGATTTACTTCAAGGCCACTCTAAACGATGAATTGGCTGCATTGCATAAAGATTTGAATTTCAACTTTTTCGGTAAAGATCCTGAATATGCATTCGTTCCCCACGTGACGATTGCACAAAAGTTATCTTCCGGCGAGCACGACGATATCATAGGTCAATTGAAAATGATTGGTGTCGATCATACTGAAACGATTGATCGACTTCACCTAACTTACCAGCTTGAAGACGGCTCTTGGACGGTCTACGAAACATTCCGCCTCGATGAGGATAACTGACCGTTGTTCGAAGTAAAAATCGCAACTTCTGACCTTGAAAGAGAAGACGCATTTTTTGTCAGAAGAAAAGTATTCGTGGAAGAACAAGGAGTACCCCTCAATCTTGAACTAGATCCTCTTGACAAGACTGCAGTGCATTTCGTCGTCTATTCGGCCGAAACACCAATCGGAGCAGGTCGAATCAGAGAAATCAGTGACGGAATCGGGAAGGTCGAAAGGGTTTGTGTTTTAAAAGACTACCGCGGTAAACATCTGGGTAATCTCGTAATGAATGCACTTGAAGAGCATGCAATAAACGTAGATATGAAGAAAGTAACTTTGAATGCTCAAGCATACGCTGTTCCTTTCTATGAGAAATTAGGATATATTATTACTTCACCAGAGTTTATGGATGCGGACATTCCGCACCGTGCAATGGAGAAAATTATTATTGAATCATAAAAGGTTCGCATTGCTAGATAGCAATGCGAACCTTTTTCTTATTGTTCATTAGATATATGCATTTACCGATATACTTTTTCCTACAACTTGAGCAATGATTGGTGACAGATTAACAGGATTTGGATAGACGAATCCTTGATATGATGGAGGTATTTTAACAATAGGCTTACCTTTTACATCTCCCTTATCCTTTTCTTGTTCCTGAGAAAAGGATCCATTCAATTCATCCGAAAAATCCGAATCAAGCTTAACCCTGCCGACCTTTTCGATAAATGCGAAATCGTGGAGATCCATATTCAATCGGTTTGCGTACATTTGAGATTGTATTGGCTGAATCGGTAATATATACCCCATTGTTAACACCCCATTTCCACATTTTCTATTAGTATATCCTTAGAGTGCAACCGTTAAACCTATTATTCTACTTTTCTGTATTTTTATTTTATTGCCGCCCAAGCATATCTTGAATATCTTTAATATTTACGGCTTTACCATTCTTTAAGATAGAGTTGACAAGCTCATCTTCAGTAGCTTGAGGAACATCTTTTTTAGCGAGTTTACCCACTTTTCGTATGATCTTCCTTACTTGCCGTTCATCACTGAAATCCGCATACTGGATTGCATTTGCAAGTGCAAACACTTCTTCCATCGGGACGCCTGTCTTTGATTCGATTTTCCGGAAAAATGAATCATTCATCTAATATCCCCTTTCTTAAACATAAAAACTGCGGCCCACAATAATGAGCAAGATGAAGAGAACTACGATGAGGACAAATGTCGAACCACCATAATTACCGCCTTTATCGCTTTCATAACCGCCGCAACCACCGCCGCCATAACCACCTACATGCGAATTGCATCCGAACATAAATATACCCCCTTCCTTTCTATATATCCTATGCGGACACAACTAGAAGGTAGAGGGCTAAATGACTATTAAACCTTTCCTTTTGCTTTAAAAATGATAGCAGCAATGAAACCGAACAGAATAGCAGAACTAATTCCTGAACTTGTCACTTCAAACATTCCTGTCATTACACCAATGAGACCATGTTTTTCAGCCTCCGCCATCGCTCCATGTGTCAACGAGTTGCCAAACGATGTAATCGGTATAGTTGCACCTGCCCCGGCAAAATCGATAAAAGGCTCATACAATCCAAAACCGTCTAATACTGAACCTGCCACAACCAAAATACATAATGTATGCGCAGGCGTCAGTTTTGCGACGTCGAATAAAAGCTGTCCAACAACGCAGATAAGACCCCCTACAATAAAGGCGGTAATAAAAATCGAAACCATTAGCCACACTCATTTCATCGTTAATTCGATTGCGTGCGCGATACACGGAATCGTATCTCCTTGTTGGAATGATAACGGAGATAAGAGCGCACCAGTCGCAATGAGAAGGACACGCTTATATTCACCTGCCACCATTTTATCGATTATTTCCGTAAAAAAAATAGCTGCCGAACAACCGGCTCCACTTGCCCCTGCTAAAAAGGAGGCGTCATCACCGTAGAATTCTTTACCTGCGTCCCGAAAGTTTTCAAATACATCAATCCCCTGATTACCTGCGAGCGTTTTGTATAACTCAAATCCGACTTTCCCAAGATCCCCAGTCATTATGACATCGTAGTCACTTACATCTTTCCCATGGCCTTTTAAATGGCGTGATAGCGTATCCGCCGCCGCGGGTGCCATCGCAGCACCCATATTCAATGGATCAGTCATTCCGAGGTCTATTACACATCCCATCGTCCCGCACTCTATAGAAGGTAATCCTTTTTTATATGGCGTGATAGTCGCTACCCCCGCGGCAGTGACAGTCCACTGAGCAGTCTCGGGTTTTTGCGCACCGTATTCAACTGGGTAGCGAAATTGGCGTTCAACCGCATTATGTTGACTAGACGCTCCCGCAATGGCCATTGTAGACATCCCCGACTCAGTCAACAATGCTGCGAGTAAAAGTGAGGATACAGATGTCGAACAAGCTGAAAATAAACCGATGTATGGAATTCCTAATGTACCAGCTGCAAAATTTGAAGGCGTCATTTGATTGACCAGATCACCAATTAACAGAAAGTCAGCAACACTAGGAATGGATTCAACTTTACTCAGAGCAATCATGCATGCGTCTTCTATCATTTTTGCATTCGCATGTTCATTCGTCTTCAAACCGCAACGTTCATCGTCGTACATCTTATCGAACTTATCCGCAAAAGGGCTTTTTCTTTCCAGAGGTCCCACTGTTACACCTGTCGCAGCAATGGAAGGTGTCGTTTTGAAAGTCAACAGACCGCGCCCTACCATGACACGACACCAAACTTAACCAGAATCGTTTTAATAAGAGCAACCACAAACGCCGAAAAAACACCGAATAATATGACGGACCCCGCAAGTTTAAACATATTTCCGCCCACCCCAAGGACATAACCTTCGGACTTATGCTCGATAGAAGCGGAAATGACTGCATTACCGAAACCAGTTATCGGAACTGCACTTCCAGCCCCTCCGAACTGTGCAATTTTTTTATATAATCCAAAACCCGTTAGGAGCATCGCAAAGAATATCATTGTAGCCACAGTTGGATTACTGGACGTTCGTTCCGTAAAATCAAAATACGTCATATAAAATAATGAAACAAATTGACCCACCAAACAAATAGTTCCTCCAGTCAAGAACGCAAAAATCATATTTCGCAACAAAGGGGTTTTAGGTGAAATTTCTTTTTCTAATTTCGCATACTTTTTTTCATCCATCATGTCTCTTCCTTTATGAGTGATTTTAACTCTTTGATTTTTTCACCTTTCTTCTTTTCACTTTCCAATTTCATGAGTTTTTTTGTTTCCATCCATATTTTGCCATCTGCAGATACTGTTACATCCAAATCAGGGTATAGCTTCTCCAGTTTCCCTTTAAGTTCCTTTTCAATTGTTTCTTTTTTGAATCTCGAAAACGTTTTAAGTGTAACTCCGGCAATGACATCATTTTCATGAAAAACAGTAACAGCTGAAGTGAGTCGTTCGTCACTTTTAAAGACCTCTTCTGCTTTTGCAGCATCTTCGTCAGAATGATTGTCCATACGAAACCCATTTTCTGAACAACCTGATAGTAAAACAGCTGCGAGTAGCAATTGACCAAATCTACGGATATGCGTCCCCTCCATTTCCTTACAGTATGCCTTTTCACTCTAATCTTTATTCATAATACCGGTGCGCCCTTACACTCCGAACTTTGTCGCATAAAGTATAAAGAATTGAAAAAAGGAGGTGGAAGTAATGGGATGTGGAAGAAATGATGATAGTAATGATAATCGTCGAGACGATAATTGTATTTGTGAAGTCGTCCGTGCAATTAAACGGGTGCAAGATCTTAGGGATGATCGGGACTGTGACGATTGCAGTACCGACTGTTTCTTGACTCCACTTGGAGCTCTTGTCAGCCCATCACGTCAACGTGCAAATACACGTGTATTTATGCTATTAACTAAAGATGGCGATCCATTCAAAGCAATGTTTAATAAGGAAAACAGAAGACGAAGAGATACTTTAGGTGCAAATCAATCAGATAAAGATAAGGATCACGATGGCTGTTGGTCAGTCTTTTTCAGAGTTCAAAACGTATTTGATAATTGCTGTGCTACATTAGAAGTACTAGAACCTCGTAAAGGTAGACATGGTGTAAACCTTATCAAGCACGGAAAAATCGATTTGGATGCGTTGTGTGACGTGGATCGTTTTGAAGCAACAGGTTCATGTATAACTGTGGACTTAAAATGTTTCTGTGGTATTCAGTGTGTTAAGGACGTATTTATCGACTGTGACGAAGATTAATTTTATTACCCTGCAATGCCCAATCTGTCTGATCGTTAAATCGATCAGACAGATTTTTTGATATGTAAAATCGCTTCTGTTGATTAACCAAAAATAAACGATAAATAACTTGATCACCCACTGGGCACTACGTGTAGAATTGCTTTTGGTTCGCTTTAGATTATACAACTTCTATACCATTATCCAGATCTTTTGATAAGTAGGGATGCGACTTCGCCGCATCCCTACTTACTTTTTCGATAATCGTATGGTGGTTGTTCATCCGTTGCTCTCCAAAAACACAGCTATAAGAAGTACCGAAGCTTAATGGAACGAAAGAATGGCTTGCTTCTCACCTGGAGAGAAGCGTCCAAAGATACAATTTTGGACGCTCATGCCTTCTACTATAGTTTCTCTATTATATTTTAGGGAAGTGTCACGTTTTTATAGTTCAAAGCAGAGAATACAATCTATAGCATGCAAGAGTGCCCGAAATTGTATCTTCGGGCACTTACATCCTCATTAGAAAGTCATCTATTCTTTTTTTCAAAGCAGCTGCAATTTTCACTTGAATATTGTAGGAACGCGACAGGCTAATATTCACAACAGGAAAACCGAAAAGAGTGTGGCTAAAAGTGACGAAGTCACTTCTAGCCATACTTGCCCCCTCGGTAATAGTGTCGTAATTATTTCGCCGTAAGCGAGCCGGAAATAGTCCAGTGAAAATGGCAGTTTTCAATCCCTACTCACCAGCATTTTATACAAGTAAATGGTTAATCAATATATATGAGATATTAAAGTAACAAAAAAATAGACAAAACGGATTTTACCCGTTCTGCCTTTTTTATCTACTAATTCCTAAATGGATTACCGCGCCAAAGTATTTCACTAATATTGCCCATTTCTACAGCAACAAATTCATTGTCTCCACCCTTGACTTCAATGAATAGTGTTTCGCCCTCAATCTTCTCGATTTTCCCTGTCAATGTTTCATCATTTAATACAAATTGAAGGGGTTGGTATGCTTGCCGCGGAAACGGTGTGCCTAGATACATTATTCGCTTCACGATAGATGGATCGGCAACCGAGAATGATTGTATTTCTTCTGGCACCTGGTTTTCATCTATCTCCTTTTCCTCCAGCCCCTCTTCAATAACATCTAAAGTAGCCTCAAGTTCTCCCCCATCTATTACAAATACTGACGTGCTTTCCTCGACTGTGATGGCAATTTTCATAAAGACAGGCGGTCCATGAACAAATAACAATGGCTCATTTCGATAAATGATCAGCACATCCTTTTTAACCACAGTATATGCGCCTAAATTTCGAATTGTCACTCGAGAAAAGCGCAAGGCGCCGCTCAGCTCCGACAGGCATAAGACAGGGCGGCGGAGCGGCGCTCTTTGCCGCATAGCCGTCCTGCCTTATGACCCGAGGAGTTGGCGCCTGAAGCTGGATCACCCGAAAAGCTGAAGGCGCCGTCTAGGCGCGACAGGCATAAGACAGACCAGCGCAGTGGCGTTCTTTGCCACGTAGCTGGTCTGACTTATGACCCGAGCGTCTGGCGCCTGAAGCTGGATCACCTGAAAAGCTGAAGGCGCCGCGCACAGAAACTTCTCCAAACAAAAAAATTCACCGCTGATCTAAAGATCAGCGATGAAAACAGTAGCGAGGCCAAGGTAAATAGTTACACTTAAAACATCGTTTAAGGTTGTGATAAAAGGCCCTGATGCAACAGCTGGGTCAATATTCATTTTGTGCATTAACAAAGGAATGAAAGAGCCCGAAATTGTTGCGACAAAAATTGAAACAAAAATTGCGGCACCGACTAACAACCCTATCACAAATTGATCCTTCCAAACATAAATGAGACCAACAACAAATATTGCGCAGATGAATCCCGTCATGAGACCCGTACCCGCCTCGCGCAGAAGCAACTTAAATTTACTTTCATCCTCAACATCACCTGTTGCGATACCACGTACAGCAACAGCAAGCGCTTGAGTACCACTATTACCCGCTGTTCCCGCAATGAGAGGGATGAACGCTGCCAGAAGGGCTACTTTTGAAATTGTTTCAGTAAACAGATCAATCAAATTTGCGGTTAGCATTCCAAGTACTAATAAGATTAGTAACCATGGCAGTCTCTTCTTCATTGCTGAAAGGGAGTTTTTGTCAAATGTATCCATACTAGAAACCCCTGCAAGTTTGGAGTAGTCATCAGATGCTTCTTCATCAAGGACGTCAATAATGTCATCAACTGTAATAATCCCTAGCAAATGATGTTGGAAATCAACGACCGGTACTGCGAGGAAATTATAGTCTTTAATCATTCGAGCTACATCTTCCTGGTCTTCCGAAACAAGAACACTAACAACCCGTTCACTCATAATGGAACTGATCAACGTATCTTCATGTGCAATGATTAAATCACGAAGCGATATGACACCAGTCAGACGATAGGAATCATCCACAACAAAAATATAATAGATTGTTTCAGCTTTTGGTGCTTCACTACGCAAAATAGTCATAGCAGAACGAACGGTTGAGTTTTGCGGAATTGTTACGTATTCCGTCGTCATAATCGAACCTGCCGTATACTCTTCATAATGGAGTAAGGCTTTGATTTCGGCAGCCGCTTGTTTATCCATCAAGGTTAAATAACTAACAACTTGTGCTTTGTCGAGTTCATTCAGGACATCTACCGCGTTATCGACGAACATGAACGAAATCATGTCTGCTGCATACGTCGTGTCCATCTCCTGAAGGAACTGCTTATACTCGTCGTCACTAATTTCACTTGTCTCGAAAATTTCTGCAAGTTCTTTCGGAGATAAGTATTGATAAATGATTTCTCGTAGTTCTGGTGTAACTTTCTCGTAAAACAGTGCCCGATCATACGGATGAAGGAGTAGATATTCATTCCGGAAAGATTTTATATCATGTTGAACGAGCGTCTCTATTAATTTCTCTTCATCGAAAATGACTTCTTCATTCGTCTCTTCTTTTGTGTTCATAGCTACACCTTCCTTTCCATGTCTATCGTGCATTATTGATTTGAATAAGGGTATTATAAACTAATATAAATACTAAAAGGATGATGAAATTATGAAATTTGATATTATTGGCGATGTTCATGGTTGTTACGATGAATTTATGCAGTTAATTCAAAAGCTGGGATACACTATAGGAACAGGTGTTCCCCTACATCCGGACGGAAGAAAAGTCGCCTTTGTTGGAGATGCCATGGACAGAGGTCCTGACTCAATCAAGATGTTAAATCTCTTATTCAAGATTCAAAAAAACCAATCTCTTCTCTATTCCCCGGGAAATCATTGCAATAAACTTTATCGATTTGCCAAAGGAAATCAAGTTCAACTCACACACGGTCTCGAAACTACGGTGGCTGAACTTGATGCATTATCAAAGGATGAACGCAGCCAATTTCTTAGTAATTATCGTAGTTTTTATGAAAGTTTACCATTGTATCAATCCTTGGATACTGGCAATCTGATTGTTGTTCACGCTGGTATTCGCGAAGATATGATCGGTAAACCGCGGTCGGAAAAGATGAGAGTTTTCGTCCTCTACGGAGATATTACAGGACAGAAATTACCTGACGGAAGACCTCTTCGACGCGATTGGGCTAAGGACTACAAAGGAACTCCTTATATCGTATACGGGCATACACCTGTAATAGAATCTCGCATCATAAATAACACTGCGAATATCGATACAGGTTGTGTCTTTGGAGGAAAGCTTTCCGCGTTACGTTATCCCGAAATGGAAATCATCTCAGTTCCATCACACCAGCCGTTCATCCCTGAAAAGTTCACTGATTTTGATTGACATTAGGGTTCAACAATTGTTTCATATCCACTGGGCTTTCACAGCTGAACTTTAGGTACTCACCCGTAAGTGGATGGGTAAATCCAATTTCTGCACAGTGTAGTGCCTGCCGCCCAATCAATCCACGACCGCCGCCATATAAATCATCGCCATGGAGCGGAAAACCCGCCCACTGCATATGGACACGAATTTGATGTGTCCTTCCTGTATGTAAAATCAATGCAATTTCTGTAAATTTATTTCCATCTAATTCGGAATGTCTTTTAACTTCTACTTTGGTCAAGGCTTTTTGACCATCTTCACGAACAATTCGCTCGATGATACTGCCATCTTTTCTGCCAATTGGTTGTGAAACACTGAACTTTTCCTGCTGTATATGGCCTTCTACAATCGCCACGTATTGTCTGTGAAAAGCAGAATGTATCATTTGCTCACTTAATAGATGATGAATATGTCGGTTTTTTGCAACACAAATCAAACCTGAAGTATCCCTGTCCAGGCGAGTCACAATATGAACCGTCGATGGCAGTCGTTCAAGGGCAAACTTACCGGCGAGTGAATTTGCAATCGTACCGACTGGATGATCTCGTGACGGTATCGTACTTTGACCCGCTGGCTTATTAATAATAATAAGTGCATCATCTTCAAAGACAATAGAAAGTGGACCGGGCTCTGGGCGTAAACCGGGACTAGGTACTTCCGGTGGAAAGAAGACAATTACTTCGTCGCCTAATTGTAAGTGATGTCGAACATTTCGTTCAAATCCATTTACTGTAATAGTGCCACCGTCGTATTTTGTCGCTGTCAATGTCCTTTTGGATATCCCTTTTGCGTAGAGGTATTCGCGCAGGAGCAGACCCTCTTCATCTACATGAAATTTAAGTTGAAAACGTGCATCCCGCTCTAATGCATTAAACATCGCTGTCGATGAATGAGTCATGTACTCTTCTCCAAAATGGAAACGGTCGGAATCTTCCAAAACGCACTTTTTCTTGTGAAACTGTGTATTCAATTGACTTTACATCTTTATGAAGAAGTTGCAAATGATCCACTGTTACCATGAAATCCGGTCCTTTGACAGGCGTCAATATACATTTATGGTGCGCTGGGAGAACAAGCGATGAACCCACAGTACGGAAAACCCGGTTATTGATGGACGCCATTTCCGTTAGCTGCATTGAAGGTAGTGATGGATGGATGATTGCCCCTCCCAACGCCTTATTATATGCAGTGGATCCTGAAGGTGTAGACATACATAGACCATCACCGCGAAAGCGTTCAAAATGGTTGCCATTCAGTTCAACATCCATCACAAGCGTTACGTCAGGTGACTTCACAGTCGATTCATTCAGTGCTAGGAATAGGGCACTGTCTCTTTCATTTGCATAATTAATCTTGACATCCAGAAGCGGGTATTCGAAAACTTCAAAATCTTTACGAGCGATTGAGATAACAAGTTTCTCAATTTCAGCCGGCTTCCAATCTGCATAGAAACCTAGATGTCCTGTATGAATTCCAACAAATGCAGTTTCTTTCAGGCGGTATTGGTATTTATGAAAGGCATGAAGTAATGTACCATCCCCGCCAATCGACAAAACGATATCAGGTTCTTCTTCGTCAAACACCATGCCGAAATCAACCAAATAGTTTTTTGCTTCGCTAAGTAATCGATTTGATAAATCATCATTACGTGACTGGATTGCAAATTTCATCATTTCTCTCCTCCTTTCCCATTATTTTCACCATAACGTCTCGTAGCCGTTTCCTTAAATGCACTGAAATATTGTTGTGCATCCTGTATTTCATTACGGATTAAGGACATTTCTTCATCCAGTCGGAAAGCGGCTTCCGCGGCTCTTTCAAGCCGATGCCTAATTTCATCGGGCATTTCACCTTCATATTTATAGTTTAATGAGTGCTCAATCGATGCCCAAAAATTCATTGCCAATGTGCGAATTTGAATCTCCGCTAAAATGGTCTTTTCCCCATGAATTGTCTGAACGGGGTATTTGATAATCAAATGGTAAGATCTGTAGCCACTCGGTTTATTATTCGATATATAATCGCGTTCCTCAATCACTTCGAGATCATTCCGCTGTCGTAACGTTTCCACAACGGTACTGATATCATCAACAAACTGACACATCAAACGAAGTCCCGCGATATCAGGAAGTTCGGCAGCAAGTTCCGGTGAAGGTTCGAACGGAATCCCTTTTTCAAGCGTCTTATCATATATACTCGCGAGCGGTTTTATCCGACCTGTCACAAACTCAACAGGCGTATGCACATCTTCCAATTCATACTGATTTCGCAAACCTTTCAATTTCACTTTCAGTTCATCAACCGCTTGTTTGTAAGGTTCTAGAAACTGATTCCACTGCCTCATCCGGATCCCTCCCAACTGTTAGTCCATTTGTTGAAGAATCGAACTAAATGCTTTCTCAACTGACGTAGAGAAAACTTCCCCGTAGTTATCATTACCCTCAATATTATAAATTAACATCAACAGTTCATCTCTGAATCCGGGAAGTACAATTAGTTCTTCTTGCCAAGAAATTGCCGGATCCGTTTCCGTTGTCAATACATCTAGCATGAATGGCCATACTTCCTCAGGGAAATAAACGTGATTGTATTCTTCTTCCCCTTCCAACAGGTACACAAACGAAAGGTTGTCGGAATCTGTAATCATCTTCCCTGATGGAAGCCCCTGTGGTTTCTCAGCACCTTCTTCCAATAAAAAAAGGACCTGATCGTTGTTGCGCCGCGCTCTATGAATTCGATTTTGTATGTTCATAATTTCTTCTTCCCTTCATCTGTCATTACGTACATTCTATCATATGGAGAACGTGCATGCAGTTTAGAAAATGCGTTATTCCACATAAATTGGTATACTATATGTAAGGATAGATATCCAGCAATTACTCACACCTCATAGGAAAGGGGAAATCGTCATGGATACGCGCACATTTCGTGCAGTATTGGAGATAAATGCACTCCAGTCTCTAGGAGCTGTTCAGACATATGCAGGACAAAATAATACTTCAACCTCTATGTTCAATACGATACTAGAAGAAATGTTGGGTGACACATCCATAACGGACTCCTTATCCACTTCTACGTCCGCATTACTTGGAGATAGTAATACAACTGAAAGTTTGAGATATAATGGGATTAATGGCGTTTTCAAACCTTCTACGCTAAGTGCCATAATGGATGCCACTCAACAAGTGCAGCCTATTCCAATTGCCGCTACATCTACAACTAATGGCAACTATAGCGAAATTATCGGCCAAGCCGCAAAAAAATACAATTTACCGGATAATCTAATTTCTGCTGTCATCAAACAGGAGTCAAACTTTAACAATAATGTTGTGAGTCATGCAGGCGCACAGGGACTCATGCAACTGATGCCCGGCACTGCGAAGTTCTTGGGTGTCAAAGATAGTTTCGACCCCGCTCAGAACGTGATGGGTGGAGCGAAGTACTTAAGACAAATGCTTAATCAGTTCGACGGCAATGTTGAATTGGCGCTTGCCGCATACAATGCAGGTCCCGGTAACGTAAAAAAATACGGGGGAATTCCTCCTTTCAAAGAAACACAGCAATATGTCACAAAAGTGCTTGGCTATTTGAAAGTTTAACAATGATAATTTTGATTTCCATTTCACTCTGCAAGCTATTTATTTGTGTAAGGAGTGAAGGGTTGATAGAATATCAGTACAGTCAGAGCAAAGGAGATTGACAGAATGATGCGAAAACCTTTGATCCCTTTTGAGGAGATCGGTGCTACAAAGTTATCGGAACTTATCGACCTGTTTTACGCTAAAGTTGCCGTACACCCGGACCTATACCCGATTTTCCCGGACGACCTGACAGAAACAGCACGCAAACAAAAACAATTTCAAACACAATATTTAGGCGGACCCAATTTATATACTGAAGAACATGGCCATCCCATGATGAAAGCACGTCATATGCCATTTCCCATTACTCCAGTTCAAGCAGATGCATGGTTAGCTTGCATGGCAGAAGCGATGGATGAGGTAGAACTTGATGAAAAAATACGTGATATCTACTATAAACGCCTCGTCTTGACTGCCAATCATATGGTGAACAGGACCGGGGGAGAGATAACGTGAATCGACGAAATTTGATGGAGAATCCGGTTATTCCTTCCTCATGCAAAAGACCTGTCGAGTTGTATGTTTATATCGACCCGTTATGCGGAGATTGCTGGTCACTTCAGCCTTTACTTCGGAAACTGCAAGTGGAGTATGATCGATACTTTACACTGCGTATCGCATTGCGTACATCACTGCCCAAGATGAATCTTCAATCTAAGGAAAAATTCATTGATGAGCTGGCTTGTGAAAAAGTCCATCCCTCTTTTCCAAGCATTGCTGTTAAAACTGCGGAGTTTCAAGGTAAACGTGCCGGCTTCCGTTTCTTATCCAAAATGCTAGAATACTCATTTTTGAAATCTAGGAATGTCTTATCATTTTCGGTACTCCTTGAAATTGCAAATAAGGTAAATTTAGATGTCGACGAATTCATTCAGGACTTCTCTTCAAAAAATGTGTTGCGGTCTTTACAAGTCGATTTGTATATGGCAAAAGAAATGGAAGTCGACAAAGCCCCTACCTTCGTTTTTTTCAATGAAAACATTGAAGATGAAGGATTGAAAGTAAGCGGTTTGTATGACTATGAAGTGTACGAACAAATATTGGAAGAACTGATCGGCGGGCCAGTTTTCCCTGATCTCCCTCCACCTTTAGAGGATTTGTTCCAACGATTCGATACACTTTCCACAATAGAGATTGCCAACATTTACAGCATCTCAGAGAAATCCGCTGAGCGTGAACTTAAAAAACGACTTCTTCAACAACATGTTGAACGCGTTTCTTTCCAAGATATAACACTATGGCGTAAAAAAAAGAGCTAATTCATTAAACAAGCATCGTCCCCCAGAATTTATGGGAGATGATGCTTTTTTGATTGGGAATGGGATGGATTGCGACTTCTGGAAGAGTATTCATAGTTGTGTGAACTACTATAATTTAGCACGATTGGATCATGGATATTTTGAGGTAAGTCATGACTATCTCACTCACAGACAATAACGATTCAAAGAATGCCATTCGTTTTAACTCAGCCCGCCATTTTTCACCAACAGAAAAGAGCACTCACTCCTGGGGGGGAGTGAATGCTCTATATCAAAGGGAATGGGGGAAATGTTCACGTTCAAACAAAAGGGGTGTATGTTTGGTATGTGATTTATTTCACATCCTTATCTTATCACAAGATAATAGTAGCATCAACAATTCACAAAGAATTTCACAAGAACGTCACATTGACTGTTACACCAAGGCGGCTTACTTTATATTTTTCGAAATCTATGATAAAAAATAGCCCTACCCGCTTTTTAAAATAGGCGGATAAGGCTGTTTTTGTATTTTACTTACTTTTTCAAGAGCAGTGCTTCTAATTCATTTAATTTCTCTTCGAAAACACGACATGCTTCTTCAATTGGCGCAGCGCTTGTCATATCAACGCCTGCCTTTTTAAGAACTTCGATTGGATAATCGGAAGAACCAGCTTTCAAGAAGTTATTTACATAACGGTCAACAGCGGGCTCCCCTTCTGTAAGAATTTGATTGCTGAGCGCAACTGCAGCACTATAACCTGTTGCGTATTGATAGACATAATAATTATAGTAGAAGTGAGGAATTCTAGCCCATTCCAAGCCGATTTCTTCATCAATAACCATGTCTTCTCCGAAGTATTTTTTATTGAGCGCATAATATTCTTCAGTCAGTTTTTCCGCTGTCAAAGCGACGCCTTGCTGGTCAAGCTCATGAATCAAGTGTTCGAATTCAGCGAACATGGTCTGACGGAAGACAGTCCCTCTGAAACCATCGAGCCAATAATTCAGTAAGTAAATGCGTTTTTGTTCATCATCAATTGTTTTCAAGAGATGATCATTCAATATAGCTTCATTCACTGTTGACGCAACTTCCGCCACAAAAATCGAATATCCACTGTAGACATATGGCTGGCTTTTACGTGAATAGTAACTATGGACGCTATGTCCGAATTCGTGAGCCAGCGTGAATAAGTTACTGACATTATCTTGCCAGTTCATCAACACATAAGGATTTGTTCCATAGGCACCTGAGGAATAAGCTCCAGAACGTTTCCCTTTGTTTTCACGGACATCGACCCATCGGTTTTCAAGGCCTTCTTTAACGATGGAGACATACTCGTCACCAAGCGGATGGAAACTCTCCAGCATCGTCTTAGCAGCTTCGTCATAGGGCATTTTCATTTTAGCGTCCTTGACGAGAGGCGCATACATATCCCACATATGAAGGTCTTCAAGTCCAAATACTTTTTTACGAAGTGCCACATAACGTTGCAATAAGTGGACATTTTTATTGATTGTAGAAACTAAGTTTTCATAAACTTGTTCAGGTATATGATTGTTGGACATTGCCGCTTCACGGGCAGATGAATAATTGCGGATGCGTGCGTTGACGTTATCGCTTTTCACATTACCGGAAAGCGTCGATGCAAAAGTGTTTTGGAATTCACCGTACCTCTTATACATTGCTTTGAAACCATCTTCACGAACACGCGGGTCGTTACTCTCCAAGAACCTAACGTAGCGGCCATGTGTTAACTCTACTTCTTCCCCGTTTTCGTCTTTAACCATTGGGAATGTCAAATCGGCATTGTTTAACATGCTGAACGTCTCTGATGAATTGCCTGTCACTTCCGATAGTTGGGCAAGAAGTGCTTCTTGTTCAGCCGGTAAAACATGTGGTCTTTGTGTGTTGATTTCTTCGAATTCCTGTTTATAAAGACGCAGTTCTTCATGTTCAACTACTTGTTTGTTTAGTTCAGCTTCATCAATTGACAGAAGCTCTGGGAGGAAGAATGATAACGCAGTCGACACCTTGACATAGAGTGATTTTACGCGACTATCCATCGCCTGATAGAAGCTGTTAGTTGTATCCTGGTCAGTCTTTAGATGCGCATATGTGTAAAGCCTGCGCAATCTCTCTGAAAGCGTGTCACGGTATTTTAGAGCATTGTATAATGCATCGCCACCATTGGTTAATGTCCCTTTATAAGACTCTGCCTTACCGGAGAACGCTTCCACTTCAGTGTATTCTTTTTCCCACGCTTCATCTGTAGCAAAGATATCTTCGAGACGCCAAGTCTCCTCTACTTTTACTTCCTCACGCGTTAGTACTTTGTTTTTGTTTTCGGACATTTTCATTAATCCCCCTTCTCCCTTTATTTCGGGATACGAATCAATTCTATTTTCTCAATTTTCGCTCCGCTTTGCAAGGAATCTTTCTGATAACAACTCAAAAATTTCTTCTTCACTTATAACTGTACTATCTTTAATGGAATGAACGCCAATGAAACGAAGATATTTCAAGTATGCAAGACACGCTTTTAGCTGTCCCTCTGACGATCCATTCAATCGGGATACATATCTTCTGACCTGGCTATTTGTAATTTCCATTATATTAATCCCTTCCCTCCTCATGTGATAGAGGAAAGCCAATTGCCATTCACAATCATGCTCCTTAAATACATTGTTAAAAAGAACGGGTAATCCAATCCATTGCGGAAGATGCGCAGGTAAAGTACGCATTTCATAGCACATTCTTAAAAAAGGATTATTTACACCTTTTCTATTCAATAATATGCATGATTGAATAAATTGAGTTCGCATGGATAAATAAATTGCTGTATACTTTCTGATTTCATTCTTTGATGGTGCTTTTGGGCGTGCAAAAGGAAAGACTTGAAGGGATAACGGCAAAGTCCGATGCATGCCGATATAACGCTTACCAGCAATACAAATTAGACTAGTGAGGTAGTGAAATCGTTCTGTTTGGGGGTTATATGTGAGTAGTGTAAGACCTTCAGGGGATGTATTTGTTAAGAAACTCTCATGAAATTTTGATAAATGAAATACGCCTATACCTACGGGCGCATGCACGAATTTTGCCGGGGTATGCAAAATCCAGATTGGATTCATGCCAATACTACGATAGCCATCTGATCTAGATTCAATGTCAGCAATCGGAATGGTGCTGCATTGAAATTCGATTGGTATTGTTTCTGTTGGTGTAGTTAAAAGAATATCGGGTCTTTGTGTCAGCATTTTCAAAAAGGGTTCAAGTTCTACATCTTTCGCGTATTGTTGCAGAAACCCATATAATTGCTGTTTTCCACGTAAATGTTCTTGTGATTCACCTTCAGAAAAAAGGGTCGAACAGGATGCGTCTTTCATATGTGAAAAATGAGGGATGATAATATCACCAACCTTTAACTGAACCTGTGAATTACATTGTTGGCAAAAGAATAATTGTGACTGTCGCCACTGCCTCAATTTTTCTCTTTCTAATTTCTTTGTAAGTACGACGATTTGTCCTTCGCTTGTTTTTGCTGTAAGAATAGATATCCCCCTCTCTTATATACAATAGTACGAAAATTCAAATAAAAACGCAAACAAAAAAAGCTACCCGTTGAACTGCACCTCTAATTGTTAGGTTGAGCTAACAATTGGAGTGCAGTTCAATAGTAGGTAGCTGCTTTAAGAGATTTTATTAATTTCCAAAGTACTGTTGTATTTTTGCAAACACATCAGTGTCCATAATGAGGTCGCCATATTCTTCAATTCTATGAATTGTCAAATTTGATGGGTCTCCAAATTCGGACATTACGCTAAACAAATCCGACTTACGCGAATCGTCCATCGTATCGACATCATATTCCACATGTAGATAGTAGTTATCTTCAAATGAATAAAGCGATGTTTTTACATCATAGTCTGCTGCTTTAACAGATAATGGAATGAGGTAATCAAAATCAGTAAATACGAACATATTGTCAAGCCACTCGTACGCGATATCGTCTATCTCTGACATTTTCGAATTATTTTCATCCGCATCATCGTCAAACATTTTCCCATGTTGAAATAACTTTTTAGGATCATCCATTGTAAATGGTGATTCTAATGGTTCGCCATCCTCTGACAATTGTGCTCGCGTGACAGTCACTTCAATACCGCCGTTCATCGCGTGGACCTGAATCCACAATGGTCCCTCAACTTCAAATTCGGCTTCATCGTTTACTTCTTCCATCATTTCCCAGAATAATTCCTCGCTTTTATCGCGATTATACCAAACTTCTTCACGGGTAAAGCCACGCTCTTCTATATCAATATATGAAAGAAAGAACTTAACTGTATTTTCATTAATGCGCTCTATTTCCATTCCTTTTCTCTCCCTTCCTTGGAACAAGACAAGTCCAGTTCCCTTCAATGTGTGTAAAAAAACTGCAATGCTTATACTTACTATATGACCGTCCTCTACGATTTGAAAGGGTTACGCCTTAGGACGAATAATTTTGATAGTAATAGCATTGTAGAGAACATCCACCGGGAAAGCAAGAGAAACACAAAAAGCTGATAGGAATACGGCATTTTGCAATGTCAATCCCTATCAGCTTCACACTATTGGTTTAATTAGTTTACCATGCGCCGCGCTTCTTGCAGCTGATAGGCTCTTACTTTCCTCGGTAGGAATCGGCGAATTTCATCTTCATTATAGCCTACTTGAAGCCTTTTTTCATCTAGGATGATTGGTCTTCTCAAAAGACCTGGATGTTCTTGAATTAGCTCGTACAGACGTTGCAGTGGAAGACTTTCCACATCAACATTTAGTTTTTGGAATATTTTTGAGCGAGTGGAAATAATTTCATCAGTTCCATCCTCGGTCATTCGAAGAATTTCTTTTATTTCATCAATATTCAATGGTTCTGAGAAAATGTTACGTTCAGTATACGGAATCTCGTGTTTCTCTAACCATGCTTTTGCTTTTCTGCATGATGTACAGCTAGGTGAAGTAAATAATGTAACCATCATATGCTGACACTTCCTTTCAGTCGGCTCGAATGTTTTGATATATATTTTTACGAGTAAATTAGAATAACTTTAATCTGTCTGCTTCTATTTTCTATTATACACATATTCATTACTGATGAGTACACTTTTCCAGAAATATTCATCGGAGCATACACTATTGTCACAATTCCACAACATTAAGGGCTTATGTTGAACATTAACCAGTATGTGTTGCACTCTACACTGTTATACCCTAAAGGGAAAATAATTAAACATCTCTCTTTCAATTAAATCTATTTCTCAATTAGAACACAGCTAATTGAAAATAAGCGCTTCATCGTTTAATTAACTACACTAATATAATACGTCTTAATAGAGGTAAAGGTTTCATGAAATAGAAAGAAAATCAAGAAACTTCAAACGCGTTCCTGAATTTTCTGTATATCACGGATTGTAATTTACGCCTGGTGAATATTTATTTCCTGCATTCCATAGTAGATACTCGTTTATTCCGTTATCTTTCAGTCCTTTAATTTGCGCATCGACTTCGGCTTTTCCATAATGCAAGTAATTTCCTGAACCAAGCCATGGTGCACTAAAATCCTGTATCCAAGGTCTCGATATCGGGGGATTGTCAAGCTTAGCAAGCACTGCATTTTCTAACTTGGCGTACTCAGAAACCAACTTATAAGGTTCAAGGTCCGGCTTTTTAATACCAAAATAGGACGTCCAGTGACTTGGATAAATCATAGATGATATGACATCCACATTTTCCGATATCTTTCCGAAGTTCTGTCCGATGCCTGGCGCTTCTGGGAGCGTTGCTGCATAACCGAAAATATCAACTGATACTTTGACGCCATATGGTTTCAATTGCTCACGTGCATAGGCAACGAATTCCGTAATTGCTTCTACACGGCGTTGTACAGGGTCGAGTTCAGATTCCGCATAGGATTCATATGTATACTTCAATGAATCATGACGTTTTTCAAAGCCTTCTGGAAAACGAACATAGTCGAACTGTATTTCTTGAAAACCCAATTTAGCAGCCTCAATGGCAATATTGACATTGTGATCCCATACTTCCTTCATGAAAGGATTGACAAATGATTCTCCCCGTCCATTTTTCCATACGCTGTCGCCTTCCATGAATGATAAATCCGGACGCATTTCTGCAAGGACACTATCTTTAAATACAACAATACGGGCAATTGGATAAATTTTCTTTTCTTCAAGTGTCTTTAACATGATTTGCGGATCTTTAATATAAGGTTTACCAATACCCAATGCTTTCAAAGGTGAATCATCAGCAGGTTGATAGGTAATGTTTCCGAAATCATCTTTAATATCAATAACCATTGCATTCAGTTCTGTCTTATCTAGCAAATCTGTTAAATAATTAAAACGTTCACCGCCCGCAGAGTGCCCAGTTACGTAGACACCCCGAATTGCATCCGGGTATTCAAATGTCAGTCCTGAATCAAAGCTGAATAGCGTTGAGGAGGCAACGATACTCTCATCTATTGCTTCAAAACCATAAGAGCGTTCGGCAAAATCTTCATGTTTTTTAACCTCGTCGGCATCCGCCTTGATTGGTAGCGCAATTGCTAGAATAAGCAGCATAGCCGGTAACCATATCTTTGTTTTCATAACAATCGAACCATCCTCTCTTTTCAATCATTCTATCAAATTGACTACATGAATAATAGCGATATATAGAGAGTTGCCAGTTTTCTTGTCGAAGACCAATCTAGTTTCATATAGTAGTACACCTGTTGATAAACCGTTAATGTGCTTGAAATACTGGCGGAAGGGCTAAAGTAATTCACTTTTCACTGGAATATTTCCGGCCCGCTTTCGGCTTATTAAATACGACACTACTACCGAGGGGCAAGTCTGGCTAGAAGTGACTCCGTCACTTCTAGCCAGACTTTTTGGTAATCCTGTTGTGATTAATTGACTGTCGCGTTCCTACAATATTCAAGTGAAAAATGCGGTTACTTTGAAAGAAAAGAATAGATGAACTTCTATTAAAGAGAGTAAGTGCCCGAAGGTGCAATTTCGGGCACTCTAGCACGTTGTACATTGTATTCTCTGCTTTGAAGTAATAGTTCCTTAAATTAAAAGTAGATATACTATAGATGAAGGTTAGGGCGGTCAAAATTGTATTTTTGACCGCTTATCTCTAGATGAGAAGCAATCTATTTTTTCATCCCACAAAGCTTCGGCACTAGTTGTGGGGCCACTGAGAAAGTTCTGTATTATAAATATGAACTAGTTGATTGTAGTGGAGAGCGGCGACTCCAGCGGGAACAGCGCGAGCTGAAGACCCCGCAGGAACGCAGTGACGAGGAGGCTGAAGCCGTGCCCGCGGAAAGCGTCCGCTCGGAACGGAAATCAACGGGATTGAAGGAAATAGGACTTTTCCATTGCCCTCCTTATTGTACTAGTGTCTTTGGAGAGCGACGAATGAGCAACTACCATACGATTACCGAAAAAAATAAGGAGGGATGCGACAAAGTCGCATCCCCCCTTCTCAATACATCTCGTTGACGCTTTAGAAGTTGTTCAATTCAAAGCGAACCAATAGCAATTCTACATGTAGTGCCCAGTGTTTGATCTAGTAGCTAATTAAACTGAAAAGGAATCAAATTCACGTTGTGAGCAAAGGACAAAATGTCCTGGTGATACTTCGCGCATGCTCACTTCTTCATCTTCACTGTAGTTATGAGCTTTCGGGTTGTAACTTTTACGAACACGACTACGTTCATAAGCTGGATCTGGTAACGGAATCGCTGATAAAAGCGATTGTGTATAGGGGTGTAAAGGTGCAGTATACAACACATCAGCAGGTCCAATTTCGACAAGTCTACCGAAATACATAACCCCTATACGATCTGATATATACTTTACCATTGAAAGGTCATGCGCAATGAATAGATACGTCAATCCTCTTTCTTCTTGAAGCTCTTTAAGCAAGTTAACTACTTGTGCTTGAATCGATACGTCCAACGCTGAAATCGGCTCATCCGCGATGATAAATTCTGGTTCAACTGCTAGCGCACGTGCAATACCTAGACGTTGACGTTGTCCGCCCGAAAACTCGTGCGGATAACGGTTCGCATGCTCACGATTCAAACCGACTGTTTCCAACAACTCGTGAACGCGTGCTGTACGTTCTTTCGGGTTCTTTACAAGCCCGTGTATATCGAGCCCTTCGGCGATAATATCAAGCACTTTCATTCGAGGATTTAATGAAGCATAGGGATCCTGGAATATCATTTGCATTTTCCGATTAAACTCTTTCAGTTCTTTCTGCGACTTTTTCGCATGTACGTCAACGCCATCATAGATGACTTCTCCGCCTGTCGCATTGTAAAGCCGAATGATTGAACGGCCGGTCGTTGATTTACCACAACCTGATTCACCTACAAGACCGAGTGTTTCCCCTTTATAGATGTCGAATGTAATATCATCAACTGCACGCACTTCGTTCTTTTTCCCATGATTGAAATACTGCTTCAAGTTTTTGATTTCTACTAATTTTTCAGCCATTAACGGTCACCTCCTGCATTACCAACGTAATAACGGCTTCCAGGGAATCTCTTCATCCGTTCCATGACAGCCACTGGAGGATCCACTTGAGGCGCATCCGGATGTAGAAGCCATGTCGCCGCATAATGCGTTTCACTCACTTTAAATAAAGGCGGAACCTGTTCAAGGTCAATCTTCATTGCGTATTCACTACGCAGTGCAAACGCGTCCCCTTTTGGAGGATCCAACAGATCTGGAGGCGTCCCTGGAATCGCATATAGTTTTTCGTCTATTGTATCGAGTGATGGCATAGAACTCAGCAAGCCCCATGTATATGGATGCTGCGGGTTGTAAAATATTTCATCCACCGTTCCTACTTCAACGATTCGGCCCCCATACATGACCGCTACCCGGTCAGCTACGTTCGCTACAACACCTAGGTCATGTGTGATAAATATAATCGACGTATCGATTTTCTTTTGAAGGTCTTTCATTAACTCTAAAATTTGGGCTTGGATTGTTACGTCCAAGGCAGTTGTTGGCTCATCCGCAATGAGTAGTTTTGGATTACACGCCAGTGCAACAGCGATTACGATACGCTGGCGTTGCCCACCTGAAAATTGGTGAGGGTATTGTTTCATGCGCATATCTGGCTGAGGCATGCCGACAAGGCCCAATAACTCAATCGATTTATTCCAAGCATCGGATTTACTAAGCTTTTGGTGTTTCAACAACGGCTCCATAATCTGCTTGCCAATTGTCATTGTTGGATTGAGAGATGTCATCGGATCCTGGAAAATCATCGAGATGTCTTTTCCACGAACTTTTTGCATCTCTTTTTCAGGAAGTTTCAGCAGATCTTTTCCTCCGAATAAGATTTCACCATTTTTATATTCTGTGCTGGATTTAGGAAGCAGTCGCATGATAGATTTTGTCGTTACTGATTTACCTGAACCCGACTCACCAACAATCGCGAGGGTCTCCCCTTTGTAAACTTCAAAATTGACGCCTTGAATTGCTTTCACTTCTCCTGCAAACGTATGGAAGGAAAGCTCCAGGTTTTTCACTTCAACAATTTTCTCCATTTCACTTTCCTCCTTTAATCTTTCATTTTCGGATCAAGTGCATCACGCATTCCGTCCCCGATTAAGTTGAACGAGATCATCAGAATACTCAAAATAAATGCCGGGAAGAACAAAATATGCGGCTGATACTGAATGAATTTATAACCATCATTAATCAGCGTTCCTAGAGACGCTTCTGGCGCTTGAAGACCAAGCCCGATAAAGCTTAAGAAAGCCTCGAAGAATATCGCAGTCGGAATTGTAAACATCATATTGATAACAATGATCGCCATAATGTTCGGTAGTATGTGTTTGCTGATAATTCGTCTATCACTTGCACCTAACGTTTTGGCCGCCAAGACAAATTCCTGATTTTTAAACTTAAGGACTTGGCCGCGGACAATACGAGACATGCCGATCCATCCGGTTATCGATATGGCAATAATGATTGCCCAAATTCCCGGTTCCATAATCATTAGCATCAGTATTACAATGACTAGCGTTGGAATTCCGATTAACACTTCGACAACCCGTTGCATAATGTCATCGGTTCGACCCCCATAATAACCGGAAATCCCACCGTAAATAACACCTATTACAACATCAATGACAGCAGCAACGAAAGCGATAATTAAAGAAATTTGCGTTCCTTGCCATAGACGTGAAAACAAATCTCGTCCTAGGCTATCTGTACCAAACCAGTAATACTCGTCAACCTTCTTCAGTTCATAGAGATTGACTGTTTTTGTACCAAGTTTACCTTCACCATCGAAAATCCCTAGTTTTTCAAGTCCTGGAACTTTCGGTGGCAAGCTCGCATGCGCTACTCTTACATCCTCTGGATCATGTTCAACCATGTAAGGGCCAGCAAATGCCATAAATACGATAAAGATTAAAACAAACATACTAACGATAGCTGCTTTATTTTTACGAATACGAAGCCAAGCATCTTGCCAGAAACTCAAACTAGGTTTCGAAATTCTTTCTGCATGTGAACTATCTATCGTAATCCGTTCAAACGAATCCTTTGGTAATTTATCAAAGTTTTTATTCATTAATTGGAACCTCCAGACAAACGGATACGCGGATCAATAATCCCATAAAGTATATCCACAATTAATATGATCACAATGAGGAGGACTGAGAAGAACATCGTCGTACCCATGATGATAGAAAAGTCGTTCGTGCTAATCGATGTGACGAACTGTTCACCAATACCTGGAATTGCGAAAATCTGCTCTACTACGAGTGATCCTGTCAATAATCCGGCTGCGAGCGGTCCAAGTACCGTGACGAGTGGAATAAGCGCATTACGAAATGCATGTTTAAAAGCGATTTCAAACCAGTTTGCGCCTTTCGCTTTCGCTAATAAAATATAATCAGAACTTAATACTTCTATCATTTCAGTACGAATGAACCTTGCCGAGACGGCAATCGGGCCCATTGCTAGTGCGATGGATGGTAGAATACTCGACTTCCAACCTTCCCATAGGCCGACAGGCAGCCATTCAAGCCATACCGAAAAGACATATTGTAGCAGAACGGCAAAGACAAACGATGGTATCGAAATTCCTAGAATTGCGATTATTGTACTTCCATAATCCCAGACTGTGTTTTGCTTCAAAGCAGCAATCATCCCGAGAACGATTCCTATTAAGGTACCGAAAATGAGCGCTTGGGCACCGAGAATAGCTGAGTATTTTAGTTTCTTCACAATCAGTGTTGTGACATCTGCATTTTTATATTGGAACGATACACCAAAGTCCCCTTTTGCAAGGTTCCCCATATACCTGACGTACTGGACTGGGATCGGATCGTTCAAGCCATATTTCTCATAAACGACTTCCCTTTGCTCAATGGATAATTTTTCTGCGGAAGCTAACGGGGACCCTGGAAGCAGTTTCATAAGGACAAATGTAAATGATGCGATTAGAAATAGTGATAGGAACATATAAATCACGCGTTTTGTGATATACTTTGCCATTTTCATACCTCCTGGAAATTCGTATTAAACCTACTACATAGTCTATTTGCAATAAATTGATAAAATGAATTTTTAGTTTGTTCCATCTCAGTGAAAAAGAGAGTACATGGTCTGAAATACCCATATACTCTCTTTTCTATAAGATTTTAAGCTAACAAATTGTTATTTTTACTTTTCTGCAGCATCCATGTACGCCCATTTGTAGCTATAGTCGCCACCGAATGGATGTGTAGCAAGATCTTTTACTGCTGGATTCATAAGAACCATTCTTCCACGTTGATACTGAGGTGCAATAGCCACGTCATCTTCAAGAAGAATTTGTTCAGCTTTTGCAAAAGCTTCAAAACGTGCTACTGGATCAGTTGCGATTGTCGTTTTTGTAGATTCAATCAATTTGTCATACTCAGGATTAGAGTAGTTCATCTTGTTTTGTGGGCTTCCTGTTACGAACAATTCCATGAACGAGATTGGATCCTGGAAGTCAGGGCCCCATCCAGCTGATTGAATATCGTAATCACTTGTATCATCAAGTTCAAGACGTACAGCGAAAGGAACTTCTTTCAGTTTGATCGTCAAGCCTGGAAGGTTTCTTTCAAGTTCAGATTTGAACCATTCTTGTTGTTTTTTAGCATTTTCAGTGTCTCCACCAAGGATTTCAAGTTCAACTTTATCTGTTCCTAGTGCTTCAAGACCTTTTGCCCATGAAGCTTGTGCTTCTTCAACGTTATACACAGCAAATTCCTTGCTGTAGTCACGGAAATCTTTTCCTTCTTCGTCAAATGTGAAAGCAGTTGGAACTAAGAAATTTGCAGCGATAGATCCATTGGCAAGAACTGCGTCTGCAAGTTCTTCTTTGTTATACGCTGTAGCAATTGCTCTACGAATGTCAGCATTTGCAAGTGGCGTAGCTTTACCATCACGTTCTTGGTTCATTTTGAAGTAGAATACAGATGTTTCCATCTCATTGACGATGTCTGGATTATCAGCATGTTGCATTGCGTATTCAGCATTAAGTAATACTCGGTCTTTCTTGCCTTGTTCATATAATTTAACTGCTGTTGCAGTTTCTTTGACAACGTCAACAACGATTTCATCAAGTTTTACAGTTTCTGCATCCCAATATTTATCGTTTTTAAGATATTTCCAACCGCTTGTACCATCCCAATCAGCTAATGTGAATGGACCGTTATAAATCATAGCGTCAGAGTTAGATGCATATTTGTCGCCTTGTTCTGTTACAAACTCTTCGTTAAGTGGTAAGAATGTCCCGAAAGACATTAGTGATAGGAAGTATGCAACCGGGCGTTCAAGTTCAATGATAAGTGTTTTATCGTCTTCAGCTTTAATGCCTAGGTCTGCAATTTCTGCTTTCCCTTCGCCGATTTCAGTAGCATTTTTAATCATTCCTGCCATCAAGTACGGTCCATAAGGTGAACCCGTGTCAGGATCAATCGCGCGCTGCCAAGCATAAACGAAGTCATGTGCAGTGACAGGTGTTCCATTTGACCATTGTGCATCACGGATTTTGAATGTATAAGTCAATCCATCTTCACTGATTTCTGGCTCGCCTTCTGCCATAGCTGGTACTGGAAGACTGTCTTGGTCAAGGCGGTAAAGCCCTTCCATGATGTTGTTCAGTACGTTGAAACCAACTGCATCTTCTGAAATTGATGAGTCAATAGAAGGAATCTCTGCCAATTCAACCAAATTAAGAACTTGTGCTACATCTTCAGCAGGTTCTCCAGTAGTTCCTTTGTCTTCTTTGTCTTTTTCTGGTTCTGTAGTGCCTGCGTCTTCATTCTTGTCGCCGCACGCTGCTAGGAACACGCTAAGTACAAGCATGATACTAATTAGCCACATAAACTTGTGGGTTTTCAAATCGATGACCTCCTCTAAATTATCTGATAACTAGGTACCTCATTATTATACTATGATTATTTCAGTTGTACATACCTTTTTAAAATATCATAGTGTACTAACACAGGTATTATTCCTATAATGCTAGATTGACAACGCTTACAGAAGGATTTTTTGATAAAACATTTATAAACTTTCTTCTGTACTATTGATTTTTTCTCTATATACCATTACCATTACTTTGGAACGAGGTAGTTATTATGAGAACAATTATTCGTAACTTTCTAATCGCACATCTCCTAATTAGCCTTTTGATGCTTGTCTATTTTAAAGAGATGACTCTCCTCTCTTATATAAATGCATCTTTCATCATTGGTGGTATTATATTGTTCATCGGTTTGGTTTCACTTGTTTTTTCAACCGGTTTTTTTGATGTATTCACGGTGAGCATGAGAAAAGTATTTACATCTAAGAAACGAATGGAAGATGTCATGTCGATGCGAAAACCTTCAGAAATATTCACAGGGAATGTTGGCTCATTTCTAAGCGTTGGTGCACTCATCCTCGCTGTAATGGGAATCGCTCTCATTATCTTCTATCTATAAGCAGCTCGCCTATTGCATTCTTTTGTATTACGTTTTATAATGGTGAATAACATTTATAGCGAATGGCTTTGAAGGAAAAGAGTATTTCAGTATTCGTATTGCAGAGAGCTTGTGGTTGGTGCAAACAAGCATACTAAACTGAAGGAATGGGATCCTGAGCCTGACAAGTCAACCCACTTGAGTTCGTTCAATTTAGCTTGAATTTATTGAACGAACCGTGTGGAAATTTGTCACGTCCCCCGCGTTATGGGAATCAGAGTGGCCTTCGGGCAATTCGGGTGGTACCACGGTTGATCAAACATCAGTCGTCCCTTTTTTACGGGGACGGCTGATGTTTTTTTATGATTGAGGAGGAGATGTAAAGATGAAAACCATTTTTTCAGGCGTTCAGCCTACAGGAACAGTGACACTAGGCAACTACATTGGAGCGTTCCGTCAATTTACAGAGTTGCAAAATGACTTTGAATGTCTGTTTTGCATTGTTGATCAGCATGCGATTACAGTACAACAGGATCCGGTGGAACTCGCAAAAACCATTCGTTCTCTAGCTGCAATTTATATTGCAAGCGGGATTGATCCTTCCAAGGCGGTATTATTCATCCAATCGGAAGTTCCGGCGCACGCACAAGCAGGATGGATGATGCAATGTATTTCGACGATCGGCGAGCTTGAGCGCATGACACAATTTAAAGATAAGACAGAAGGCAAAGAAGGTGTTTCGGTTGGCTTGCTGACATATCCACCACTTATGGCCGCTGATATTTTAGTGTATAACACTGACATCGTTCCAGTCGGCGATGATCAGAAGCAACACCTCGAGTTAACACGAGATTTGGCGGAACGTTTTAATAAGAGATACGGCGAGGTCTTAACAATTCCTGAAGTCCGGATTCCAAAGAACGGTGCACGCATCAAATCCCTTCAGGATCCCTCAAAGAAAATGAGTAAATCCGACCCCAATAAAAAGGGAACCATCTCTCTTCTCGATTCACCGAAAGACATTGAAAAGAAAATCAAGGGCGCAGTGACTGATTCAGAAGGCATCGTTACATTCGATATCGAGAATAAGCCCGGCGTATCAAATCTGCTAACAATTGAAGCTGCATTGTCTGGCGTGTCAATCGACGATCTCGTTGCGAAATACGATGGTCTTGGATACGGTGCATTTAAAGCGGGTGTTGCTGAAGCAGTTATTAATCATTTGACACCTATTCAAGAAAGATATTATGAATTGTTGGATTCACCTGTTCTTGATGAAATTCTGGATAAAGGTGCGGAGAAAGCGAACGCAATTGCGTCTGTCACTCTCGGTAAGATGGAGTCCGCGATGGGGCTCGGACGTAGACGGTAAGAATGATTACGATTGCGGAAATAACGAACAGTGTAAAATCTGCCGTACGTAAAATGAAATAGAATATTTGATACCACTCATATCCTAGTGATCTGTAGTTAAAATAGAAAATCATATTTGAAACTGTAACGACAATGAGTCCATAGCTCATAAGGAATAGGAATAACCTTGTCATTATGCATCGTCCTTTTGATTTTCTTTGATTATATGACTGCAAGCCCCTCTTTTAGACGAAAGAGGGGCTTTTGTGTGGAGTAATTTTGGAGATATAGCTGGCTGGCTTATACAGTTATGGCAATTCGGAGTGTGGATTGTAGAACACTTGGCGCTTTGGGGAGGCCTCTCGCCATGAGCCTTGATTAACGCTTCGCATCCAGTCTCACGGCTTCGGCTACCCTTTGCCGCGCCGGCGCTGGAGTGTACATTATTAATAGTAATTCTGAGATGTATGCACTGAGATTATAATGTGATTACTATTTGATACTAATTTCATTGGAGAAAGACGCACTATAGATTGCAAGTCAAATCCCCAATAACGAAATGTGCTTTCTGAAAGAGACCATCCAGCGAAGGCGTGACTTCGTGGTAGCCGGAGCGATAAGACGGAAAGCGATCTCCTTTCCGGCTTATCGCGGGAGGCATCCACAAAGCGCCGAAGCGGTAATAGCAGAACCTCCGTTTCATTCCATCTATGGTTACCGTTGTTAAATGCATTGACTCGATTTATCGCACTATAATATAGGGTGCAATCTAATCACCGATAACGAAATACGCTTTCTTACATAGTCCATCCAGCACAGGCGCGTCCAGTGGTAGCCGAAGCGATAAGACGGAAAGCGCCCTCCTTTCTGGCTTATCGCGAGAGGCACCACAAAGCGCCGAAGCGTCATTAGCAGAATCTCCGTTTCACTCCATGTAAATATACTGTCGTTAATTGCCATCGCTTTGTTTATAAACCGAATCCTATACCTAACCAAGAAAAAAAGACGTCCCTTTTAAAAGGGACGCCCAATCATTTAAATTTATATCTTTTTGAACACGAGTGTAGCGTTATGTCCGCCAAAACCAAGAGAGTTGCTCATTGCATAAGTGATGTCGGCTTTACGTGCACCTTCAGTGACATAATCAAGATCACATTCAGGATCCGCATTGACATAATTTGTTGTCGGTGGAAGAATTCCTTCTTGTAGCGCCTTCACTGTGAAGATTGCTTCCAATCCGCCTGCCGCACCAAGTAAATGACCCGTCATTGATTTGGTTGAACTCATTGCAAGTTTATAGGCATGCTCGCCGAAAACTGTTTTCGCTGCCATTGTTTCGAATTCATCATTATACGCTGTGCTAGTCCCGTGAGCATTGATATAATCGATTTTGTCAGGACTGATGCCGCTGTCTTCAATCGCTTCCATCATCGCACGCGCACCGCCTTCGCCACCAGGTGCTGGAGCTGTTATGTGATGTGCATCACCTGTCGAACCGTAACCGACCATTTCTGCGTAAATTTTTGCACCGCGTGCGACAGCATGTTCATACTCTTCAAGAATGAGAATCCCCGCACCTTCTCCGATTACGAAGCCGTCACGGTCCTTATCGAAAGGACGTGATGCAGTCGCTGGATCCGGATTTAGTGATAAAGCTGTGTTTGCACAAAAACCAGCAACCGCCATTGTTGTAATCGGTGCTTCTGCCCCGCCGGTAATCATGACATCTGCATCACCCCGACGGATGACTTCAAAAGCGTCACCTATTGAGTTCGTGCCCGATGCACAAGCTGTCACTGTACATGAATTGATGCCTTTTGCACCGTGGTATATGGAAACTTGGCCCGCTGCCATATCCGGTATCATCATTGGTACGAAAAACGGACTAACGCGGCGATAGCCTTTCTCCTGGAAAGTTAGAAACTGTTTTTCATGTGTTTCCATGCCGCCTATGCCTGATCCAATCCATACACCTGTACGAAGCGCTAAGTCGCCTTCAAGTACCAGGTCCGCATCTTTCATCGCCATAATCGAGGATGCAAGCGCAAAATGCGTGAATCGGTCCATTTTACGTGCATCTTTCCTCGAGATGTACGTTTCGATATCGAAGTCTTTAACTTCTGCTGCTACTTTTACAGGAAACTTATCACTGTCAAGTCTTGTCAATGGTCCAATTCCAGACTTGCCTTCTAATGCCGCACTCCATGACTCCTCAGCGGAATTCCCCAATGGAGAAACAGCACCAATTCCTGTAACTACTACACGTTTTGTTTCCATAGCGTATAAACTTCCCCTCTATATAAGATAATTCGATCAGTTATTGCCAAACCATTTTAAAACGTATTTCTCCAATTCTTAACGTCCCCACTTGATGCATAAAGCTCCCCATGTTAACCCTCCACCGAATCCAACAAGAACAAGGACATCATCATCTTTTACTTTGCCTTCAGCTAAATCATCGACAAGTGAAATGGGAATAGATGCCGCAGATGTATTACCATATTTATGAATTGTCTTCGACATTTTTTCGACTGGTAAACCAAGTCGTTGTCTAGATGCTTCCATAATTCGGATATTTGCTTGATGCGGAATGAGGAAATCAACATCTTCTTTTTGAAGACCCGCTTTTTCAATAACATTTTCAGCCGTTTCTCCCATTTGACGAACAGCAAATTTGAATACTTCGCGGCCATTCATGACAAGTTTTTCATCCTGGTAAAGATGTTTACCACCACTACCGTCTGCACCAAGTTCGAATGACAGAATTCCACGTCCTTCACTCACTTTTCCGATGACAGCAGCTCCCGCTCCATCTCCGAAAAGAATCGCGGTATTGCGGTCTTCCCAGTTGGTGATTTTTGAAAGTTTTTCAACACCAACAACGAGTACATAATCATATGTTCCCGACTCGACGAATTGTTTCGCAGTTACAATACCATACATGAAACCTGCACATGCCGCTGAAACATCCATTGCTGCTGCATGTGTTGCGCCTAACTGTTCTTGAAGCATGGCGGATACAGAAGGAAACGGTCTATCCGGTGTTACTGTAGCCACAAGGATGAGTCCGATTTCTTCTGGCTTAATTCCCGCTTTTTCAATCGCATCCACTGCGGCATTGTAGGCCATATGGGAAGTATTCGTTGAATCATCTGCAATTCGTCTTTCTTCGATGCCTGTCATTGTACGTATCCATTCATCTGATGTATCTAAACGCTTCTCAAGGTCCGCATTCGTTAAAACTTGTGTTGGCACGTATTTACCCATGCCTAATATACCAGCATTCATTTCGCATCCCCCGCTCTTTATCATCTATTGTTAGTACCTGCTCTTAACTATAAAAGAAACAGGCCGATTTTTCAACCCGCTGACACTTTTTCGCCAAATAAACTTCTGATTCCACGGAAAATAGTTTCTCCAATGCACTTGCTGTGCTATGATAAATAATGAAATAGTAATGTAGAGGTGAATTCGATGAGATACGTAATGACATTTTTCTGGTCTTTCTGTTTAATCACAATGTTGAACTATGTAACTGGTGCAATTGCCAACGTACCATTTGACTTCATGTCAGGTGTGGTTGTTTCTTTAATCGTTGGTGTAGTCGTCATCATCTTGGGTGAAGCTTTACCAAACGGCGAAGTTGCAGATAATTGATCAACAAAAACCATCTCCCACGTCGGAGATGGTTTTTTATTGGATAAACCATAGGAAAAGCCACGGGATTCAAGCGCCGTGGCTTTTTTTTTAGACTAGTTGAATAACCAGTTTCTCGTCTTCCATAGTAAGAACGAGCTTATCATTCAGCTTGAGATCACCTTTAATGACTTCTTTTGCAACAATTGTTTCAACATGGCGCTGGATGAACCGCTTCAATGGACGTGCACCGAAATCGGCATCTGTTCCTTCATTAATAATCCAATCTAGTACATCTTCGCTGTATTCCAAAACAATTTCCTGCATGCGTAATCGTATGACGAGGTCATCAATCATTTTTCGTGCAATCCTGCGGAACGAATTTCCTGTAAGCGAATGGAAAATGATAATATCATCCATTCGATTTAATAATTCCGGTTTGAAATGATTTTTTAATTCGGCCATAACGAGATCTTCTGCAGCATGATTTTCTGTATCGTCCAGACCATGAAGCAAGTAGGCTGAGCCAATATTGGACGTCATGATGACAACTGTATTTGTGAAATTCACGAGTCTCCCCTGACTATCGGTAATCCGTCCATCATCTAGCACTTGTAGCAAGATATTGGCAACGTCCGGATGTGCTTTCTCGATTTCATCCAACAAGATGACCGCGTATGGATTGCGACGAACCGCCTCTGTCAACTGGCCGCCTTCTTCGTAACCGATGTAGCCAGGTGGTGCGCCGACCAGTCTCGATATACTGTGTTTCTCCATGTATTCCGACATGTCGATGCGGATGAAATGATCTTCCGAATCAAACAGTGTTGCTGCAAGTGTTTTCGCTAGTTCAGTCTTTCCGACGCCGGTTGGCCCTAAGAATAGGAATGAACCAATAGGCTTGTCGGGATCTTTAATACCTGCACGCGCACGCCATACGGCTTCCGTTACAAGTTGAACCGCATCATCTTGCCCGATAACTCGCTCTTCAAGTGTTTCACGCAAACGCAGCAGTTTTTCACGTTCACCTTCAACCAGTTTCGTCACAGGAATGCCCGTCCACCTCGCAACAATCATTGCAATTTCTTCTTCCGTTACTTCTTCACGGAGCAGTCGATTTTCCTGACCATCTACGAGGATGGCCTCCAGTTCATGCAACTCTTGCTCAAGCGTCGGGATTTTTCCATAAGAGAGTTCCGCTGCTTTGTTTAAATCAAAGCGGTTTTCAGCATCTTCCAGTTCGCGCCGGAAACGATCTAATTTTTCCCGTTTGTCCTGAATGACACGTAATGCCGCTTTTTCCGAATCCCACTGCTCACGCATTCCTGCGGACGAATCTTTCAGTTCTTTCAATTCACCCCGCAGTACCTCTAGACGGTTTTTACTCACTGCATCTTTTTCTTTACGCATAGCTTGTTCTTCAATTTCAAGTTGCATAATCCGACGTGTCACTGCATCTAATTCAGATGGCATCGAATCGATTTCAGTCCGAATCATCGCACTCGCTTCATCGATTAAGTCAATTGCTTTATCCGGCAGGAAACGTTCTGTTATATAGCGGTCTGATAAGGTTGCCGCTGCGACAATTGCGCGGTCATGTATGCGCACGCCATGATGAAGTTCGTAGCGTTCTTTCAAACCCCGTAAAATTGATACGGTATCCTCCACGGAAGGTTCGCGTACAAGTACCTGCTGGAAACGACGTTCTAGTGCTGGATCCTTTTCGATATTCATGCGGTACTCATCCAGCGTTGTAGCCCCGATACAATACAGTTCGCCACGTGCTAGCATTGGTTTTAGCATATTTCCAGCGTCCATTGCACCTTCAGATTTTCCAGCACCGACAATGGTATGGATTTCATCGATGAATAGAATGATTTCCCCTGCACTGTCTTTCACTTGTTTCAGTACGCCTTTTAAGCGCTCTTCAAATTCACCGCGGTATTTTGCACCCGCGATAAGTGAACTCATATCAAGTTCGTAAATTTGACGGTCTTTCAATCCTTCAGGCACGTCGCCTTTCACAATCCGCTGTGCGAGCCCTTCTACGATTGCTGTTTTCCCAACGCCAGGCTCACCTATTAAAACAGGGTTATTTTTCGTTTTTCTCGATAAAATCCGAATGACGTTTCGAATTTCTTCATCACGTCCAATAACTGGATCCATTTTACCTTTTTTTACTTCTTCGACAAGATTGCGTCCGAATTGTTCAAGAGGTGAACGCTGGTCTTCTTGTTGTCCATCCATTCGCATAACCATCCACCTTTCTATAGGTTACTTCTGACTTTGACTATCTTTGATTAATTAAATTATAGGATGAATTGAACTTGTTGTAAAGTATTTGCACTGGATTGTAAACAAGGAATAACCTCTGAGAAGAGGCTTTCCTTCTCAGAGGTTTGTCAGTTGCTAAATAGATTTCTAGGAGCGACGACGACACCATCCTCATCAGCATAAACATAATGATTTGGCGTCCACTCGATGTCTCCGAAGCGCAATACGATATCCCGCTCCCCATTACCTACTTTTATAGTCTTCATTGGATTGCTTCCAAGCGCGAGAACACCGATATTGTGCGCTGAAAGTTCAGTTGTATCGCGGACACAACCATATATAATTATACCGGCAAGCTTACGTGTTTCCGCAATTTCACCTAGGTTTCCTCCAAGTAGTGCACATCTTTTGGATCCGCCTCCATCAACCACGAGAACGCTGCCCTCAGGAATTGTTTGCAGCGCTTCTTTTACTAGAACGTTATCTTCAAATACTTTAACCGTTGCAATCGGACCAGAAAAGTTTTTATTTTTACCATAAGATTTAAATTCAATGGCACATACTTGTAACTCGCTTGCAAAATCGTCACACACATCAGCTGTATTTATCGACAAAATCATCCACTCCCTATATGTATATCATTCGACATTAATTCCAGATTCCTTTTTTACCAGGTACTAATTTAAAGCTATGTTTGAATTACGTCCGACTTTGTAGATTTTCCAAACAAAAAAACTGCATGACTCATCTCTAAGTCACACAGTCTGGATATTGGTATCATCTAACGCCTAGAGCTATTTTTGCATAGCGTGACATTTTTTCTCTAGACCATGGTGGATTCCAAATGATGTTAACATCAACATTTTTCACTTCTGGGAGTTCCATCAGTTCTTGTGTCACGTTTGCAACGATTTGCGGCCCCATCGGACAGCCCATCGATGTAAGTGTCATCGTAACTTTTGAAGTACCTTCTTCGTCGAGTTCAACATCATATACAAGCCCTAAGTTGACGATATCGACGCCTAGTTCCGGGTCAATTACGTTTTCCAGAGCGCCCATCATACTGTCTTTCATATCCTGACTCATCTACATCCCTCTTTCCCTGCGTTTGATAGTCCCATCATAACAGAGTTTGCTCCATCATTTCAAATGAACAGCAAGCCACTCCGCAGCTCCTAGCATTCCCGTCCTCGAAACAGCGTGCCCTGCATTTTTATCCGAAACAAATTTAATGTTGTCGGGCGTGTCAGTATATGCTGCTTTGACGGCCTTATAAAAGTTATGCGTCGGTTCATAAGGCACTACTGCATCCTGCTCACCATGCCAGAAATAGACAGGTCGCTTGTTTAGGAGTGATGGGTTTTTCGTTAAATCGAACGTTGCTAACGTTGCCAGTAGCTTCTGCTTTTCCTCAATTGTTATAGGTAATTTAAAACCGCGTCGCTCAAACTCAGCCATTTGCGCTTTTGCCAACTGAACGAAGCCTGGTGCGCCCATCATAACCGCTGCCGTGTCGATCCATTCATAAAGGGCAAGACATCCGAGCGTTGTAATGCCACCCATCGATGTCCCCGCCAAACCAATTTTCCCTGTCGTATGAAGGCCCCGTTTGTGCAGTTCGTAATGCAAGAAATCCGCTTCTTCAATGGAGGTTAAGACAATTTCCCAAAACCGCAAACTCAACTGAACTTCGTCTAAATCCTCTCCCCTAGCGCCATGCAGATGCGCATCAGGTAGTAGAACCCGAATACCTTTTTTCGCTATATTATATGCGTAATGCAAATTATGTTCTTTAGCACTCGTAAATCCATGGAAGAAAATAACGACAGGCACTTGTTTGTCTGCAAATTCTTCTTCCACTATATGAAGTAATGGGATACTTCCCCAAGATTCGTCAGTTATCATCATAGACAATCACCTGTTCCTTTTCAATCTAGCCTACCAAAGTTTTTCTAATAAAACAAAAAGTACGGTTTATGCGTTGGAATTTTTTGACGTGCATCACACTTTAACGATAGACTAATTAACAGAAGGAGGCGTTTTTTTTGAAGCCACATTTAATCGTCCTCGACCTTGACGGGACGTTACTCACAGATGAAAAAGTCATATCAGATAAAACAAAAAGCACATTAAAATTAGCAGAGGATAATGGCCACCACATCATGATTGCAACCGGTAGGCCATACAGAGCAAGTGAAGTGTATTATCGTCAACTTGGCCTTAAGACGCCCATCGTCAATTTCAATGGTGCTTTCGTACACCATCCAGGCGATCAATCCTGGAAAACCATACATGAGACGATTTCGCTTCCAGTAGTCAATGATGTCATTGATGCAATGCAGGAATTTACGTTCCATAATATCGTTGCTGAAGTGATGGATGATGTATATATGCACTATCATGACGAAAAATTGCTTGATATTTTTGGTTTTGGGAATCCTACAATTACACAAGGCGACATCCGTAAGTTTTTGCAGGTCGATCCGACTAGTTTATTGATCCATGCACCTGACAATAAAGTCGATACCATCCGACGGCATCTCGGTGACGTGCACGCTGAAGTTATTGATCACCGCCAATGGGGCGCACCATGGAAAGTCATCGAAATCGTTCGGCATGGATTGAATAAAGCGGTTGGCATTTCTCATGTATCCAAATGGATGGATATTCCGAAAGAACGGATTATTGCATTTGGTGACGAAGACAATGACCTAGAAATGATTGACTATGCTGGGGTTGGAGTTGCAATGGGCAATGGAATTGACAGATTGAAATCGATTGCGGATGAAGTGACTGATACCAATAACGAAGATGGCATTGCACGTGTCCTTAGAGAGAGGTTACACTTGAAGTAACTATATGTACCCAATGGAGGAATTTAAATGAGAATTTTTGTGGACAGTGCTTGCGATTTGCCAAAGTCATTTTACGAAGAAAACGATGTTACACTTTTCCCTTTACGCGTCTTAATTGACGACAAGGAATACGATGACATAGCAACAATTGATGCGTTGGAAGTTTATAATGCCATCCGGAATGGTAAACAACCTAAGACATCACAAGTAGCTCCCGAATTGTTCCTGGAAAAATGGAGAGAACTCGCAGCATCTGGCGAAGATGGAATATACATTGCTTTTTCATCGGAGTTATCAGGTACATTTGATACTGCAATTATGACAAAAGATCAAATAAAAGAAACAAATCCAAGTATGAATCTAATTGTCATTGATTCAAGATGCGCATCTCTTGGTTACGGACTGCTGGTAAAAGAGGCAGTCCGTCTCCGTGATGCTGGAGAAGACGATGTGCGGACAATCGAACGTAAAATCCGTTTCATGGCCGGTCATATGGAGCACCTTTTCACTGTGGAAGATCTTGACTATATGGCACGTGGCGGACGTGTATCAAAAGCAAGTGCATTCATTGGTGGTTTACTGAACATTAAACCTTTGCTCCACGTCGCAGGTGGAAAACTTGTTCCAATTGAAAAACACCGCGGACGTAAAAAAGTGTTGCGACGTATGACTGATTTGATGGCAGAGCGAGGCGATAATTTGTCTGAACAAACGATTGCAATCAGCCACGGCGACGATGAAGCTGTAGCACTGGAGTTGAAGGCAACGATTGAAGAGCTTTTCCATCCTAAAAGCATTGAAATACACCTAATTGGTTCAGTCATTGGCGCTCATGTAGGGCCAGGGACGGTCGGTATCTATTTCTTAAACAAGTTGAATAAATAATATTTCTCGAGGAGATTGAATGCATGAAAGTAGTCATTGTCGGAGCGATTGCAGGAGGTTCTACTGTCGCTGCTCAAATTAGACGAGCAGTGCCGGATTCAGAAATCACATTATTCGGACGTGATCCAGTACTGGGTTATGGCACATGCGGTATGCCGTACGTCATCGGTGGCTTGATCGATGAGAAATCGAAACTCGTTGGTGCATCGCCTGAAGAATTTGGTGAACAGCGGGATATTAATGTCCAGTTAGCGCATGATGTTTTGTCCATTAACCGACAGAATAAAACCGTCGAGGTACACAACCTGGAAACTGGACAGACTTTTACCGAATCCTACGATAAACTCATTTTGTCTCCGGGCGGCACTTCCCGTATTCCTGATTTGAAAGGTCTTGGCAAACTCCCTTTATTTACATTGAAGAATTTTGCCGAGATGGAAGAAATCATGAATTACATTGAACAGGAAAAACCGCAATCCTGTGCAGTCATCGGCGGCGGATTCATCGGCATAGAACTTGCTGAAAACTTCATCCATAAAGGATTGAAAACAACAGTTATTGACCGAAATGATCGCATTATGAATATTATGGACGCAGAAATCTCTGAAGTACTTGGGCAAGAGATGAAGGACAATCATGTAGAGATCTACTTCGAAGACGCCATTGAACGCATTGAAGGCAAGCGTTTAGTAATGAAAAATGGTGTGGATTTTGAAGTCGATTTTATCGTTGCGAGCATCGGAATCGATTTGGATACAAAACTTGCCATCGAAGCCGGTTTAGATATCGGTCCTACAAAAGGGATTGTCGTCAACAGTTTTATGCAAACCAACGATCCGGACATTTATACGATTGGTGATGCAGCAGAGTCCAAAGATTGGTTCACGGGCAAACCGAAAAACGTCAAACTCGCATGGCACGCACACCGGCAAGCGTTCATTGTTGCAAGCCATCTGGCAGGCAAACCCGTAAAAATGAATGGACTGCTTGGTTCATCGATTACAAAACTGTTTTCACTGACAGCTGCTATGACAGGACATTCAGCGAAAAGTCTGTCGGATGAAGGCATTGCGTTTGGCACTTCCGTCTATAAAGGTAGGACGAACGCGGGCTACTATCCGGATCACGGACAGATTTTATTGCGTGTCCATTATGATCAAAAGTCTAGACTCGTCCTTGGCGCACAAGCCGTCGGTGATAAAGGAGTCGACAAGCGAATCGATGTCATCACTACCGCAATCATGGGAAAAATGACAATTGAGGATTTAGCTGCTCTTGAACTCGTCTACTCCCCTGCTTACTCTTCACCAAAAGACCCGGTGAATATGGTAGGTTATAAAGCGGATTAGTAACACTGAAAAGCGCGGGAGTTTAGACACTGGGCACTACGTGTAAAGTTACTTTTGGTTCGCTTTGGATTGAACGGACCACTATACCGTTATAGAGATGTTTTAATAAGCAGGGATGCGACTTTGTCGCATCCCTGCTTATTTTTTCGATAATCTTATGGTGTTCGTTCATCCGTCGCTTTCCAAAGACACTGGTACAAGAAGTGCCTAAGCTTTTCGGGAAGATAGAATAGATTGCTTCTCACATGGAGAGAAGCGGTCAAAGATACAATTTTGACCGCTAAAGCCTTCTATTATAGTGTTTCTCTTTTTATTATGAAGAAGTATTAATTTCGTATAGAGTAAGGCAGAGAATACAATGTACAGCGTGCGAGAGTGCCCGAAATTGCATCTTCGGGCACTTACACTCTTTATAGAAGCTCATCTATTCTTTCTTTCAAAACAACTGCACTTTTCACTTGGATATTGTAGGAACGCGACAGGCGAATAATCACAACAGTATGACCGAAAAATGCGTGGCTAGAAGTGACGGAGTCACTTTTAGCCACGCATGCCTCTCGGAATAAGTGTCGTGATTAATTCGCCGAAAGCGGGCCGAAAATAATCCAGTGAAAATGGCGACTCAATAAAAAAACACCAGGGCTACTTGCCTTGGAGTTTTTCCTCTTATTTTACATTTCCTTCTTTTTGTTCTTTTCTACCTTTTCTTCCTTTACGCCAAACTGTCAATAAGAATCCTAAGAACAGTACATATATAAGAATGGATGCGATTAGATAAGGGATATTGAATCCTTTGTCTTCATCAGCGATGTAAATCTCAGCAACTTCACGTTCCTGTACGATACGGAAAATCTCGTCTTTTCCTTCAAGTACCGTATCACCAGTTAGCAAACCGCGTAGTTTCTTATTTTCCCCGAATACTTCTTTCGGTATTTCTAGACTAGCCGTTTCTGTCGTATTATTTAGCGCGATAATCCATGTTTCCTCGTCATTTGAACGCTTAAAGACCGTAAATCCGCCCTCATTGTGCAGCATTTCAAAATCTCCGTTACGCAACGCTTCAGACTTGTTGCGCAGTGTGTTGAGGTCCCCGATATGCTCAATCAGTTCTGTATCAATCTTGAAATTCATAAGCTGGTGACTTTCAGGTGCTTGTTGTCCGTTCACAGCTATTTCACTACCATATGTCATTACGGGTACTCCAGGAAGTGTAAATAGAGCAGTTGTTGCAATGTTCCATCTGGTTGGCGGGAACATTTTCGCTTCCACCATATCGTAAGTCAATCGCGGTCCTGTCAAATCATCGAACTGGATTATTTCCTTCTCAGTGTCATTTGAAAATATCGATAATGGTGAAGAGTCCGCGTCAAATTGTGAAAATGATGCTCTCATTGCGTTTACTTTTTCCATATTAGGAGTAGAATCGAAGTCCGCATCACTTTCTTCATTTGTCACTACATACGCTTTCGGATTGACCGTTTTCACAGCCTGAATGATGTCATTCAATAGAGCCGTGTCAATTTGTTCGATCTTTGTTAAGCGAACTCCGTCCAACTTATTCGTTTCAACAAAATCTGCAATCGTTTCTATCAAAGCCTGTTGAGTAGCTGTATCAGAATAATCCCAATCGATTATTCCTTCAGCGACTGGCACTGATTTCACTGTTCCTTCTGTCGCCCAGATATGATTCGAACTAACTCCAGCAAGTGGGAAATCAGCGATAACGGACATATCTTTCTTATGGATTGCTTTAACCATTTCTGAGAATTCTGCGTCAGTCCCAAAGTGAGGGTCAAACTTTGTATAATCTAGCACTTTGTTTCCGTCATACGTTTCCGTCTCAAACACAGGTCCTAGCGAAATAAGTGTGAAACCCATTCCTGCGATATAATCCAAGCGCGTAGACACGCCGGTGAAATCACCGCCATTAAACGCACTAAGGTCTGTTGCATCGACATCAAAATCGTTATTTCCGTCGCCATTGTTAAACCGGTCAACTAGTAAATCATATATACTTTCATCCTCTATTGTCTTTTCCGTTTCTGCAAATGCCCCCGAAGGATTAAGGGTCGCTACCAGTAATAGAAAAGTTACAATAAGTCCAAACCATTTATTCGCTTTCACAAAATAGCCTCCTAATAAACGAACTGTCATCCGTCATTTTACCAAACAGAGTGACCGCCCGCCATCTATAACGTGAAAAACCTTCTTCTACACCGCGAAATAGGTCGATTTTGTGAAATTGGGAAGGATTAACGTTATCCACTGACCAACACTTTATTGTTTCCTTAAAATCAAAAAAACACTTGCCGGCAATTAGCCAGCAAGTGTCTTATTCATTCTCTTCTGAAGATGTTCGCTTTTTCCGGGAAGTATAGAAGGCAGAAACGACAAACAATGCCATTAACATCAAGACAACAATCAGAAACAGTAGTCCGATTCTCGATTCCATCCTCATTCCTCCCCATCATAAAAATTTAAGCGAACCAGTCAAATCCTACCGGTAGTTTGAATCCGAGGAATAACGTCGCCAATAAGAAGACGAAGAACAGAATCCAGACCACCTTGACGCTCTTGTTCTTTGTAGAACGTACAAGAACCATTTCCATCATACCTATTGTTACAAGACCCAATAAGAATTTGACGCCGTACAACGCTGCGTTAAGCGAAGAGTATTCGAAGAATAGCAATGCGCCCGAAATTAGAATTAGTACGTAGAATAAACGTGCAATCATGTGAAGTATTTTTTTGCCTTTGGATTCGTTGTCCATGCCTGCAGCAACTAGGAATAGAATGATTCCGACAACCCAAGTGAAAATATGAAGATGTGTTGTGTTTGTTAATGCGTCCATACTTGTCACCTCATTTGTTATTATAACTACATAATAACCCTATCATAATCTCCTATTTCACAAAAGGAATATTACTTACACAAACTTGTTTACTAGAGTACCAATGCCTTCAATTGAGACTTTCACCAAGTCACCTTTTCTCAAAAACGTTGGCGGCTTCATGCCTTTTCCGACACCAGCGGGAGTGCCTGTTAAAATAACATCGCCCGGTTCAAGCGTAACGAATCGTGAAATCTCTGCGATTAGTTCATCAATTTTGAAAATCATCGATGCCGTATTGCCATTTTGTCTAACTTCATCGTTGACCTTCGTAACAATCGATAAATCATGTGCATTCGGAATTTCATCTTTCGTCACGATATATGGACCCATCGGACACGATTCATCGAGACTTTTCCCTAGGAAGTATTGACCATGCGCAGTTTGTACGTCACGCGCTGTTACGTCATTTGCAATTGTATAACCAAAAACATAGTCATAGGCAAGCTGTTTTGGAATGTTGCGACCTTCTTTACAAATGACAACTGCAAGCTCTCCCTCATAATCGAGGTTATCCGTTATATCGCCATGAATTGAAAGTTCTTGCTCGTCCGCAGCAATGGATGTCGGCGATTTAGTAAAGATCATCAATTTTTCAGGCGGTGCATTCGAGCCCATTTCCGCCGCATGGTCTGCATAGTTTTTGCCTACACACAGAACATTTTTAGGCGTTCTCGGAATTGGTGACAACCACTCAATAGCCGTAAACGCATGTTTAAATTGATCTGCATTTTCATCCTCCCGTGCCCGCTCAGCAAGTTTTGTCACTTTGTCAACGAAATCACGACCTGTTGCGATACCTTCCGTGATTGTTTTAGGAAATTCAGCATCTTCATATGCTTCTGCAATGGCAATCATATCCCATACCGCTTCTTCCCTTTTCACTTTCGGGCCGAATAATGTCCTACCTTCATAACGGAACGATAATAACTTCATCTGAGTGCCCACCCCTTCATATTGAAAAAACGTCTTATTCTAATCATTACGACAAATGTTATCCTTTTTCCTCTTTATCTGGCAAATTCTTTCCGTAAGTCGCTTTTCTCCAAAGCCACTCTAGTGGTCCTAGACGGAATTTCGATAACCAAAGCTCTGCGAATAAGACTTGGATGACAAATACACCAACTGCAATCCATATCCCTGTAGCTAAATCCACTTTGCCGTACATGCCAAAACCATAGGCATAGAAAATTAGTGTACCCACAATGGATTGTGTGATATACGTTGTTAATGATATGCGTCCCACTTTTGAGAGCGGACGGAATAATGTGCGAAACAGCGGTACCTGATAAAGTAAAAGCACTAGACCGACATAACCCGCACCTAAAACAGGACCGCCGAATAGCGATTGCAACATAATCGAATCTGATGATGGGCCGCCTATGAAGGGAGCAGCCTTCATCCATATCCCTGCAGCAAGCGTAATAACAGTCACTATTAGGATGCGTCCTTTAAATTCACTAGCGCGTTCAATTACTTTCCATTTAGACAAACCCGCACCGACTAAGATTAGTGGCAATACGATGAATAGAGCAGTGAGAACCCCAGTCAATCCGTATAAAGCCCACTCAAAAAAACGGAAGGTGAAAATTTCGCCGAAATTTCCGTAAGCATACGCTTCTAGTGATCTTTCAATCTGATGAATATCAGCGTACCCTTCCATCATGGCATCCGGGCGCAATTTGTTTAAGTAGTAAGTCGCTGCATACACGATACCCGTAGGAATGATATACAGCACCGCGGCTAGCGGAAGCATCCATTTCTTTGGGATTCTAATGAAAGCAATCATGATAAAGCCCATTAATGCGTAAGTAAACAGGATGTCACCCATCCATATGAACAACGCATGGAACAATCCAAAAAGCAGCAAAATCCCCATGCGTCGTGCAAGAACTGGAGCAAACGGTGACCTGTTGACAAGCGTTTTTTCATATTGCATGTTTATGCCATAACCGAACAGCATTGCAAAAATCGGATAAAAACTAGCCTCTACAAATATATCTATCCACTTGAAGTTTTCCACATCACCCGGCGCACTGAACCATGTATACGGATCCAAGTACAGATAAGGGGAATGGAAATGCAACATATTCGCGATAAAAATCCCGAGCAGCGCAATTCCCCGTAACACGTCAAGTGTCTCAATCCGATTTCCAAGCGTAGTTGAAGTTAATTTCAATTTCTTTCCCCCTGTATGTCCACAGTCCTTTCTCCATCAAATAAATAGAGGACCATCTCTTTAATTTCGATTTTCAAGATTTCTTCAATCGCTTTCTTATACAAATTCAACTGGATTCTATAACGTTTTTGCATTTCTACTTCCACTTCTTCATCAGAACCATAGCGTCCGCTTACCCGGTCCGTTTTATAATCTAGCAGCACCCAACCGTCCTTTTCTTTGAATAGACAATCGGCGATTCCCTGCAAGATTTGATAGTCGCCATCTAGGTCATCCAGGGCATATGTAAACGGCAATTCCCGTTCAATGCGCTCAGCTGACATCAGTCGTTTTGCAATATCCATATTGAAAAAGTTGGCTATCCGATTCGCATCGACCGCATTCGCTTCTTCAAAAGTCAGCAATTGGCGGGCCGTCAACTCTGTTATTAGCTTTTCAATCGTAGAGACGCTACCTTTTTGCCGAATATCAATATGCTGCATAATTGTGTGCATCGCCGTTCCGACTTCAGCAGCTGACAGCGCACGCGATTGCATGAATGCCGGTCGTTGATGCAGATACGCTGTACTTACATCTTCATTTCCAGAGATTACGATGTCTTCTTCCGCCTGTTGTTCTAAAATTGCCAAGCGTTTCAACTCGCTGACTGTCTGTTTCGATCGCTTCGTTACGGACGAAAGAAACGGATAGGTCGCATCGAATCGTCGTTTCACTTCTACGAGCATATCTTCGTTCACTTCTTCTACCGGAACGATTTCGGGCGCCATCTCTTCCTCTTCTATACCCTCAATTCGCGTAAATAACGAGGAAACTGGAAGTGCATTTATATGCCAGTTTGATGAATCCATAATGGACTGCCCCCCTGGCATAGTGCCAAATTTCGCGAATGATGGATGTCTCGCAACAGCCGGCCCAATCCAATCTAAGTACCCATTCGCACGTGATCGAGTATATTCCGGCAGCATTTGGTCAGGATCGACAAGCTGTGCATCCTGCCATTTCACAATCGATTTCTCGATGTCTTTTACAGAAGCAATAATTTCAAGTTGCTCTTTTGCTCTAGTCATCGCGACGTACAAAATACGCATTTCTTCCGCGCGCATTTCAAGTTCTTTCTTTTCCTTCATTGCTAAGAACGGCAATGATGTATACGTGATGCGATTATCTGGATCGATTGCTTTGACCGCCAAACCAAAATGCTGGTCAAATAGATAAGGTTCATTGAAATCCATTTTATTGAATTTCCGGCCAGCCCCTGCGATGAAAACAAAAGGAAATTCCAGCCCCTTGGATGAATGAATTGTCATTATACGAACGACATTTTCCTTCTCCGTTAGTGAACGTGCTGCGCCGAGGTCATCCCCACGCTTTCGCATCCGGTCAACAAAACGAAGAAAGCGGAACAATCCTCGGAACGAAGTCTTTTCATAATCAATTGCACGATCATGCAGTGCACGTAGATTTGCCTGGCGCTGCTTGCCATTCGCCATGGCACCCACCATTTCATAGTAATGTGTATCCGATAATACTTGCCAGATCAGTTCTGACAACGAACCGCGTCGCGCCAAGTTGCGCCAGTTCTCAAATTGCGTGAAGAATCGTTGAAGTTTTTCTTGCGTAGCTGGTGCAATACCGGCTCCACCAGTTGACACAAAGCGGTTCAACGCCTCAAAGAACGGCTCACTTTTCCCAGCAAGTCGAATTTGCGCCAATTCATTTTCTGTCATACCAATAAACGGAGCGCGCAAGACGGACGCGAGCGGAATATCTTGATACGGATTATCGATGACCCGTAATGTGTTTAGCATAATCATTACTTCGAGCGCATCGAAATAGCCGCGCTTTAGTTCTGTGTAAATCGGAATGCCCGCCAGTTTAAATTCCTCAGCAATTTCTCCTGACCAAGTCATTGAACGCATCAAGATGACAATATCACGATACTCAAGCGGCCTCTTTTTATCACTAAACGCATCCGTCACTTCCGCACCAGATGCAATCATATCTTGAATCTTTTTGATCATAAAGCGTGCTTCTGCTTGCGAAATTTTCAAGTTTTGTCCCGCCAGTTCAGTCGCATCGTCTAATTCTAGTTCGTCATCCGCTTCATCGTAAAGAAGGGTTAGACCCGTCGTCACAGATTTCTCAGGATAATTTGCGCCATATTTCAATGCTGCTGCGTCGTCATAGTCAATTTCACCAACAGTCACGCCCATCACTTGCGAAAAAATGAAGTTTGTTGCATCCAGTACTTCTTTACGACTCCTGAAATTGGCATTCAAGTCGATTTTCAATCCTTGATCGCCATCTGTTTCGGTGAAACGATTGTATTTTCCTAGAAACAACATTGGCTCCGCAAGGCGGAAACGGTAAATGGACTGCTTGACATCGCCGACCATGAACAAGTTTCCATCTGCTTCCCCACCACGCTTGACGAGCTGGATGATTGTCTCTTGCAACAAATTGACGTCCTGGTATTCATCGACCAACACTTCCGCAAAACGGTTCTTATAATCAACTGCTATATCAGATGGCACAATTACCCCATCATCTACTTTGGATAGAATCCGCAGTGCGTAATGCTCTAAATCCGAAAAGTCGACAATCCCACGGTCTATTTTTACAAGTTCAAAACGTCTGCCAAAATCGATGACTAAGTCAATCAGCGTATGCATCGTCGGTGCCATCAACCGAATTTCATCGAGCAGTCGAGCCGGTGTCCTTGTAAAATAGGACTCTTTAAGTGTGTTAATAATCTTTTTCACTGCATCACGAAGTGCTTTCGCACGTTTTGCCAGTTCCTCGTCACACGAATCTTTGCGAATTGTAGCGGCCTTCACCCATTTCAGCGTACCAAAAAATGCATAGGTTTGTTCCCATGTACCTTCAGTTATGCGATGGATGGCTTCATTTATCCACAGTAGATCCGTTTCCGCCGTGGCCGCAAGCGGTTCTGGTCCGTCAAGCATAAGTGCAATTCGTTTCATGTCGTTAGTCAGTGCCGCCGCTTCTTCAAGGGTATGCGTGATAGCTGTTTTCAGCGGTCCGATAAATTGCAGATCATCTATGGAAGATCCGGCATCGATTTCATACTGCTCCGGAATGAGGCGAAGCCACTGTTCCGGGACGGGGTGTACACGGGAATAATCATACAACCGGTCAATCAGTGTTTCAATCGACTGATCATTGCGGTCAGACGTGAAACTGTCCGCCAGCCGGTACATGGCTTCAGGATTTTCCGCGCTATACGCATCCTCAAGCACAGCCCCAATTGTATCGTCACTCAATAGAGCTGCTTCCGTGCTATCCGCAATTCTGAATCCGGGATCGATGTCTATTAAATAAGCATATTGCCTGACGACATTCATGCAAAACGAATGCAATGTTGAAATCTGGGCTTTATTCAATAAATTCAATTGCCTGCGCAAATGTACAGATTCCGGCCTTGCAGCAATGGCTTCTTCCAATGCCTCTGCCATTCGATACCGCATTTCTGCAGCGGACGCATTCGTGAATGTAACGACGAGCAGTTCGTCAACATCTATCGGATCGGTTTCATCCAACACTTTTTCAATCATTCGTGTGATTAATACTTTCGTTTTACCGGAACCGGCGGCAGCGGAAACGAGAATATCTTTTCCTGTCGCCCAAATCGCTTTCCACTGGGCATCTGTAAATGTCAGTCCTTCAGGTTTCAAGGGTATCTGCATCGTCCGCAACCTCCTTACGCATTTTATCAAGTGACGTTTCTGGGTCCATTTCACTGTACGGCCTGTGCTGTGAAGACGGATCTGTCGGATCGAACTGACAAACCGAACGGTACGAACAGAACTCGCACGGCATTTTGTCTTTTAATTTGTACGGGTAAACGCGGGTATCGCCCGCTAACATCGCGTCTCCTGCCTTTTGATGGCGCGTTCTGACAAAAGACCGCATCATCTGTAAATCATCTGGAGACAAGACTTTTGAAGTTTTTGCAAATGTTCCATCCGTTTTAATAGAGGCCGGTACGATTGAAGAAGATCGTCCAATATCAGCGTCCATTCCGATAACGACTTCCGGATTATCGAGCAGATAGCCTCTCATTTTGTAGGACTTCACAATTTCTGCCTCTAAGAGTGCTGGAGTTAATTCCGTGCCGGTTCTAATCATCGGGTTATGAATATGCAGATATAAAACGCCCGCTGGATCCGCATGTATCCCGAGACATTCATCCGCATTTTCGAGTGCAACGTCAAGATACGTCATCATTTGCAGAGACAAGCCGTAGTAGACTTCCGTTAGGTCAAGGCTTTTCGCAGACGATTTATAGTCGACAACGCGGACATAGTTTTTTCCGCTTATTTCTGTTGCATCGACACGGTCAATCCGCCCGCGCAGTTTCATCAAATCGCCCCGACGTAGTGGAATTTCAAGCGCTGGCAGTTCCTCGCCCGGACCAAATCCTGCTTCAATAGCAACCGGTTTAAACACAGTCGATTTCGCCTGCGTACTAAGTGAATAGATTGTCCGCTGAATAATGTGCATCAGCTTTCGTTTAATATAGACATAACGGTTCGTCGACAATAAAATCCGATTGAAAAAGTATGGCGAAATGTCTTCCACTGCACCTCTTGCAAGATTCCAGCATTCCTCGCGCGACAACGCTGCCCATGACTTCCCGAGACGCATTGTTTCATCCGAAATCCATTTAAGCGCAGCGTGAAATAAATCACCGATTGCTGGTGCTTCCAGCGTAAATTCCGTCCGCTCGCGTAAGCCAAGCCCAAACGACGCATAATGTTGGAACGGACAACTGTAGTAGGATTCAATGCGTGATACGCTAGAGACAAATGATTCCCCGTACAACCCTGTTGTGATTTCGGATCGCAGACGTTCTGCATCATTCTTTGAATGCATCGGGCGCGAGATATGGCTTATCACAGATGACCAGTAGGGATCCTCTTCGTAATACGCCATCACCGCACGCCATTCACGTTCCAGGACACCTGACTGTTCTGCCACTTTCAACTTCATGGAAACGTAAGGGAGTGCTGATCTTGGGTGACTGATGTAATCGAATTGATCGGCTTCAAGTGACAATTCGGATGGATCTGTCACAGCGATTTCAAGTGGCGTTCCCGGGAGCAACTGTCCAATTCTCGTTATATATAATGATGGAATGAGTGCTTTTCCTTCCTCGTCTGCGATTGGATACGATACATATAATTTTTCGCGCGACGCCGTGAATGCACGGTACGCCATATATGTTTCATCCATCAACTTCATTTTCGAGGTTGGCGCAAGTTCAAAGCCAATTTGCGAAAACCATTCACGGTCTACATCTGAGAGAAGCCCTTCATTGTCCACTCGTTTTGGCATCACGCCATCATTTACGCCGAGAACAAACACCGCATCGATATCCATTAAACTGGAAACCTCAACAGATGTAACAGTCACTTGGTCGAGCGACGGCGGAATGCGGGCAAATTCGAGTGAATCAAACCCTTCATCCAATATGCGAACAGCTTCCACAACATCCATTTCCTTATCACCAAACATCAATACAAACTGATCGAGGACGTTAATCCACCCGTTCCATGCCTGTTCATGTTCCGTTGCACCAAGCAAACGCCCCGCTCGTTCTTCCTCAGCACGTAAATCGATAATTTTATCGTACACATGAAGTTTTTCCATGAATACAAACAATGCCTCCGTTACATCGCGGCCTGTTTTCGATCGTTTTAAACGTTGTTCTAAAGCCGCGAGCGGTTCTCTAATTGCATCCCGAATCATATGCAATTGCTGCTCCATTGCTAGTTCTTCATCGGTTTGTACATTTGTATGCATTTCGAGCCCACGGTACTTTTTCACGCGCCAGCGAGTGTCGTCGAACCAACGATGTCCATGAATTCCATGTGCAAGTACGTAGTTTTCAAGTCTGTCTGCCCTGTCACGCCATAGTAACTTCGTTTCCCTATGCGGGAAAAACAAATCCGTTTTAACAGCACGGAATACCGATTCATACGACCATCCCATAGTCACCGCTTCTAACACTGAACGCGAAAACTCAATGAGTGGATGATGCAGCATAGGCTTTTTCTGGCTGATAAACACGGGTATATCATAATGCGGAAAAATGGTCTCAATCAGTTCATCATACTTTTCAGGCTGCCTGTACAGGATTGACATGTCTTTGTACCGTTTCCCTGAAATCATCATCTCACGAATTTTGCGTGCCACTGCATGGATTTCTGCACGGCGGGTCGCGGCTTCAATCAAGATGACATTGCCTTCAGATGGTTTTTGCTGCGCTGGATAGTGGTCGAATTCAGCTTCAAAATGAGTGAGGTCCGTATTCAGAAATCGGTGCGAATCCTGCATGAAGACGTCTTCTTCAACATCGATGGAATCCGCCCTAGCCAATTCACGCAATTTAAGCGAGGTTCTAACTGGATTGAAGAATAATTCGTGATCCGCAAAACCCGTTAGCGCTCCTTCCATCGGCAATACAACCGACAAGCGCTTTGCATGTTTCATCAGTTCCGTCACGATTTCATATTCCCTTGTCGTAAAGTTTTCAAAACCATCTATATAAATGTCAGCCCCTTTTAACAGGTCTGCGTGATGAATTTGCGAAGCTAGGAGTGCAAGATGCCCTTCACTATCGACATATGTTGTGCCTAGCTTTTCTTCCAGTTTCGTCAGCAACAGTGATAAATCTTCCGCCTTGTCGAGCAACGTACGCGGCGCGCCTGATGCGGCGAGTGTCTCGTGAAGCGTGTTCATAGTCTGATGGTCAAGAGAATAGCGGCTGAACTCCTTCAACAAATCCCCGATTTGTTCAGTGAATCCTCGTTTACTCGCAGCTTGCCGAAATAGTTTAAAATCGTCTCGGTTGTCTTCAAGAACGCTTCGAACAAGCATCCTGTAACCGAAGCTATCTATTTCCTTACGGGTGATGCCGCCTGTTTCCTGCAACACACGCCATGCCAAGCGTTTGAACGTCAATACTTGTGCACGGATGATTCCTTTTAAGCCAAACTTAACGGACAAACTATGCTCCATCGAGAACGACATCTGATCCGGAACGATGACAATGATTGGTGCGCCCATTGGATTCTGCTCGAGTTCGGTAGCAATTTCGCGTTCGATGAATGTCGTTTTCCCGGATCCAGACCTTCCGGTAATGAAACGCAGTGACATATGGTTTCCTCCTTTTTATAGATGTAGGTTATTTATTTATTTATTTATTTATTTATTTTCGTGTTGACCATTTTAGACTAGATACAGAGATTCTGCTAATACCGCTTCGGCGCTTTGTGGATGCCTCCCGCGATA
>NZ_JBYHFP010000004.1:0-354403 GCF_057669885.1 Sporosarcina sp. Y1011
GCCGCTATACCGTTAGCGAATGCTTTCGGCACTACTTTTCTTAAGATGTTTGCTGCACCATTAACATCTGCATTTATTAATGTTTTACTATTTATACAGTAGATACCGCGTTTTAATCGTTTTCCACTGAAAATATGATTTGTATAATTCCCCGATTTGTAGGTCGGAAGTTAGTTAACTGTTTCAATGTAACGAGAAGGTTTAAGAAGGTACTTAAATTAATATTGGGTTAGTTAAGCCAGACAGTTACTTATGTTTTACCACAATCGGGTACGAATGTTTAATAAATAAATCACAAAAAATGCCCTTTTTTAGGTCCTTTTTTATTTACAAAAACAGCCATGCAACAACTCTTAGTCGTTGCATGACAACCTAGTGAGTAAAACCCTATAATAAATAATTAAGGAAACGGCACAAACGCTTATTTCTCAAGGCTTTGGCATAGTGCTACGCGAATCCAATTTGGAAAAAACACGCATAGATGCTTAAGTGTTAGAGCCTCAGGACGCGGGTTCGACTTCCGTCGTCTCCAGAGTTAAATATGGCTGATAAATATAGTCGTAACAATGATTTAAAAGATAGGGGTATTGAACGGGAGCTGAACACTCTTGGGCAATATCCCTATTTTTAAGTTATAGGTTAGATAAAACGATTATTAATAAAAGTTTTGCTAGTTCATCTAAAAGTACCAAGCACATTAGAATGAAAGTTCCTACACCATCAATCAGTAGACTACTAGAGGTAAAAGGTATACTTCAGTAAAACAGGGTACATTATATTTGTTTGGGTAGGTTCTTTTTAAAGACGAGAAAAGAAAAGTAGGTGAACAAATTGGGAAAATATATATGTACGCAAAAGAAGCCATTCCAGAATTGATAGGAATGACTTCAGCTTAAAGACAGTTCTTATTTCGATAAATGTTTTGGCAAGTAAATCATCGCTTTAAATAAATCGCCGTCTACATGGATTTCGAATTTTCCTTTTTGAATTTCAACGAGATTTTTTGCAATGGAAAGTCCTAATCCGCTTCCTTGACTGTTTCTGGATTCATCGCCTCTTTTAAAACGCTCTATTAATTCATCTGCTGTGATATTCAATTCATAGGCCGAGATGTTTTTAAAGCTAATACGTATCTCATCCCTTAAATCCTCTATATCTATATATACCCTGGACTGTGTAAGTGTATATTTAAAGATATTCGATAATAGGTTCTCGATCGTTCTCCACAATAATCTTCCATCCGCTGTAACGTACACCTTTTCTTCCGGATAATTGAGTTTGATGTCTAAACCATTTGCTTCAATTTTGTCATTCAATTCGCCAAGTCCTTGGGTAATTAAAGACACGATAGCAATTTTCTCTAAAGACACGGGGATATTTCCACTTGAGGCCTTAGAAGCTTCAAATAAATCATCGGTTAACAGTTTGAGCCTTTGTGCTTTTTGATCAAGTACCTCAATATAGTTATCGACTTTAGTTCGATCCTTTTCATTTTTCAATAAATCCACGTAGGTGATAATGGAGGTCAAAGGATTTCGAATATCATGTGATACATTGGTAATCAGCTCCGTTTTTAATCGCTCGCTTTTTAACTCGCTATCGACAGCCTTTTTCAACCCATTGGTAATGCTGTTTACATTCGTAGAAAGCCTTGCGAATTCTCCATTCCCTCCGACTTCAATCCGGTGATGTAGATTTCCTTCCTTAATAATTTCAATTCCTTCCTGAATATGTTGAAAGGCCTTCACCTTTTTAAATGCAAACCAAGCTGCGATTCCGATTGTGATCGGGAACATGAAAAATGTTAATGCGATCAATAGTGGATACCCGATGACGATGAGTACTGTCTTTACGGCCACGTTACCGCTTTTATATACCTCTCCAATAAATTTCGCTAATCGAGAAATCAACGTATACAGCAATGTATGTTTGAAAAACGTCCTATTTTTTAAATGCTTCACTAGGATTAGAACTAGGGTAAGTTCAAAGGCAGCAATAAGAAACGTGATGATTATGATCATTACAGCCATATTTCCAAAAAGATCATCTACCAAGACGATCCATAGCGGAAACAGAAGAAAACATAATGCAAGATTGACGTCATTGTACAGGTTATCTACTGGACGGAAGTGTAACGCCTGATCATGAAATGACCTTCTGCCAACGACAGTCACCAAATAAATAAACGCAAGAACGAATCCTACTAAATATCCTAATATTTGATATAAGTTTGTTGTGGCAATGGCTTTTTCTGCTTGCCACTCTTCCATTTTTTGATTTAAAAATGTTTCTGAAAATGCTATAAAAACAACGGTGTTTTCAAGTTCTAATTCATCCATTCGTTCTGTAACCCAATGCAGAATTTGATTCTTCTCTGTTACTTTTGGGTAAAACTCTCGTTTGTATTCCTCAAACAGCATATATGCAGGGTAAGTTTCGAACTGTTCCTTTTTAGTCTTTGTACTGTTCGCGAACTCATGGATGCCATCACTAGCATAAAACAATGGCTCATATTCATCGAGATTTTGCGAAAGTATATGATACTGTCTCAAATCATCTTTTATCATCTGTTCTTTCACTTGAGTAAGTTCGTTTTTATATTCTTCTTTAAAAATTTCGAAGTTCTTCTTTTCACTTAGCTCATGCTGGAATTCTCTAGAATGATGAAACTCCGAATAAAACAAGTCATTTTCAGCCGATTCCAATTCATCCTGACGAATGCTTTTGCCACTTAAAATATGTTCCTCACTCTTATACTTCCCTAACAGTAAGGTGAGATCACGAATCAAACCCTCACTTTCCTGAACGTAAGCCGAGCTCTCGAAGTAATGATCTTCAGTGATGCTGCCAAAATTTCCATCATTCACAATCTCTACCTCAACAAAAGCTTGTACAATTCCCATTACACATAAAATGGCAATGATGAAAACAACAATTTTCGTTATCATCGAATGACTATAACTTTTCAACTTTATATCCAACTCCCCACACCACCTTCAAATACATTGGTTCTGAAGGATTGATTTCTATTTTCTCTCTGATTTTTCTAATATGAACAGTCACAGTGTTTTCCGGATTAAAGGCCGGTTCCTTCCATACCTTTTCATAAATTTCCTCGATGGTGAATACCCTTCCGGCATTTGCCGTTAGAAGCTTTACGATCTTATACTGAACTGGTGTAAGATGAACTTCCTCGCCATCGACGGTGACCTTTTTACTTTCATCATCGATCACCAGTCCACCGGATTGAAAGAGATTGCTATTCTTTTCAAGTGCTCCAAATGTTGTATATCTTCGCAGCTGGGATTTCACCCTGGCAATCAGCTCCAACGGATTAAATGGCTTACCCATATAATCATCCGCACCTATGTTTAAACCTAGGATTTTGTCATAGTCCTCTGATTTGGCAGAAAGCATAATTAAAGGAATACTATTTCTTTTTCTAATTTCCATCGTTGCACGGATCCCATCCATCTTCGGCATCATAATGTCCATAATAATGAGATGAATGTCATGTTCATTGATACCTTCAATTGCCTCTAGCCCATTAAAGGCTTTGAAAACGGTATATCCCTCATTCTCTAAGTAAATGCCTATCGCATCAACAATAGCTTTGTCATCATCACAAACCAATATATTCATGCAGGTTCACTCCTATATGTACGGTTCAACATGTCTTTCACTCCTCTTAGTATTCGCTTAAAGAAATCATATCAACCAAACCTTAACAAACACCCGACGCCTTTCTTAAGATTTCCTTAACAAAAGGATTCCTCCGATAATAGTAAGGTTATATTAAGAATTCTATCAAGCATTTCTTAAGTTTTCTTATTAGAGTCATAAAAGAAGGGTAACGGGAGATGGAAAGGAAGATATAGATGAAAGGAAAAAAGATTTTTCTACTATTAACGGATACAGATACGATGTTAACGAGGCTGATTAAGGCATACACGAAAATGCCCTATAACCATGCCTCAATCGGGTTCAAGTTTATAGCTTTGAGAGGAAAACGGTTTATAACCCGTTTATAGGGGAATTTGTTAAAGAGGATATTCAATCTATTTTGTTTCAACAAATATTAGAAAGAGATTTACCGGCAAGTATATATTTTTCGATTAATACACGTTACCGTGGTAAAATGCATATATAGCTCATCGGGAGGACTCCTAAATTTGTTGATAATGAATCAGCAAATTTAAGATCGTAAAGATAAGTGTAATGAATACCATTTGGCTATGAAATATTTTACTAAGTTTTTACTGATCTTTGCAAGGTTAGGCAGTACACAAATAAAGTAAATAGGTATACTTCATTAAATAAGGTATATTATATTTGTTGAATGGATTCTCTTTAAAGACAAGAAAAGTAGGTGAACTAAATGGGAAAATATCAATTGGATACCAAAGGTAAGGTGGCTGTGGCAAAGTATCATGAAAAAAACAAGCCTGCCATATTTGATAAAAAGCAGCAACTTGAAAAAATACGTGCGGAGTATTTGAAAAAAAAGCAAAAACAAACAGATAAATAATATGAATGAAAACATAGGAAGACTAAAATTTCCCTATGTTTTTCTTATTAAAAGTTCTTTTTTTCAATTGATTATTATCCTTACTGGGTAAGTGGTGTTCATTAATGCATTCTTACTCTGCGACAATTCAAAGTGCAATGCGAAGAAATATAGTAATCCCGTTGGAAATTTTAACCTTCTTCTATACAAATATACGAGTACAATGATGTCCAAAATCAGTTGCAAGTTTCCGGTATATACAACCACAACCAATCCTCATAATACTTGAGTAACCATAACGCAAATGTTATAAATAGTTATCAGTAATCTTAAAAGATTGTCATATCAAGGGCGAAAAAGACACCTCCAAAGTGGTTATCTTAAATAACCACGCTGGAGGTGTCTTTTTTATTATCAAAGCAAGCCTATATTTGATATACTTAACACTATCGCAAGGAGGCTTTTTGAATGCAACAATATTTAGATTTATGTAAACATGTACTTGAAACGGGTACAAAAAAACAAGACCGAACAGGCACTGGTACTGTCAGTGTGTTTGGATATCAGATGCGATTTAATTTGAAAGATGGATTCCCTCTCATGACCACAAAGAAAACGGCTTTACGCCTTATTACTTCGGAACTACTGTGGTTTCTTAAAGGAGATACAAATGTCAAAACGCTCATTGAAGACAGGAATCCAATTTGGGATGAATGGGCTTTTGAACAATGGGCGACGAGTCCCGAATACACTGGGCCAGACATGAGTAATTTCGGGCGTCGAGCATCAACGGATTCAGACTTCGCGGCTGTATATAAAGTTGAAATGGATGCATTTAAAGCACGTGTTCTGGAAGATGAAAAGTTTGCAGCGAAATATGCTGACCTAGGACCTGTGTATGGTAAACAGTGGCGATCGTGGTCCGGTGGGGAAGAATCAATTGATCAGATAGCAAACTTAATTGATGGTATTAAAAACAATCCGGATTCTAGAAGGCATATCGTTACTGCTTGGAATCCTTCTGAAGTCGATGAAATGGCACTTCCCCCGTGCCATTTACTATTCCAATTCTATGTGGCAGATGGAAAGCTGTCATGCCAGCTCTATCAGCGAAGTGCGGACATTTTCCTAGGGGTACCATTTAATATTGCATCATATGCACTTCTTGTTCATTTGATTGCACATGAATGCAATCTTGAGGTTGGAGAATTCATCCACACACTAGGCGATGCACATATTTATGCAAACCATATTAATCAGGTTAATGAACAATTGACACGTGAACCACGACCACTACCAACATTAAAGCTGAATAGTAAAGGGAAATCAATTTTCGATTTGGAGACGGAAGATATTGAACTTGAAAATTATAATCCTTATCCAAAAATCAAAGCACCAATTGCTGTCTAAGAAAGGCGGAGTTTAATGATTTCTCTACTTGTAGCACATGATACGAATAAGGTTATTGGATTGAATAACGAATTACCTTGGCACATACCTGAAGACTTGGCTTATTTCAAAAAAATATCAATGGGGAAAGCCATGGTGATGGGACGTAAGACTTACGAATCGATTGGAAGACCATTGCCTGGAAGACTCAGCATTGTTGTTACACGTAATAAATCATTCACGGCTGAAGGGGCTATCGTTGTACACAATTTGAAAGATGCGATTGACAGAGCTGAAGAATATGCAGAAGAAGTGATGATTATCGGAGGGGCAGAAATATTTCGCTTGGCGATGGAAATAGCGGATCGCCTTTACATAACGGATATTCGGAAGCCTTACAAAGGGGATACTTTTTTCCCGGATTACGGTCCAGAATGGAAAATTGTATCTGCTTCAGAAGATCATTTTACAGAAGATGGAGTCCCGTATTCATTTGTAGTATATGACAAACTTTCTGCTGAGGGATAAGCCTGTGATGCGCATACTCTTTATTAAATTAATTTGAATGAGGAACTTTTAATACCCAAGGGGAGTGCTAACTATGAAAAAGATTCATATAGTCACGGATTCGACAGCCGATTTGAAAGAAGAAGATATTCTTAAGTACTCTATTCATATTGTTCCGTTAACCATCCAAATTGATGGAAGAACATATATTGATGGTGTTGATATAAAACCCGAAGCATTTCTAGGGTTGATGAAAAAGTCCACTGAATTGCCGAAAAGTTCGCAGCCTGCCGCAGGTGTTTTCAAAGAATTATATGACAGACTTGGTGAGGATGGAAGCGAAATTATCTCCATCCATATGACAGGCGGTATGAGTGGTACTGTTAAATCTGCTCAGGCGGCAGCTGAAATGACAGATTCAAAAGTGACTGTCATCGATTCTATGTATATCTCACACGCTTTGGCATTTCAGGTGATTGAAGCAGCTGAAATGGAGAAAAAGGGAAGTTCTGTCACAGAAATTATTGACCGGTTGAATACAATCCGTAAGAAGACCACGCTTTTTGTAGTAGTCGATACACTAGACAATCTGGTTAAAGGGGGCCGGGTTGGAAAGGGTAAAGCGCTGATTGGATCACTGATGAATATTAAACCGATTGCTACTTTACAGGACGGAGTCTATACGCCGGTTGCGAAGGTACGCAGTCATAAACAAGTAGTCTCACATTTATTCAAAGTTTTCAAAGAGGAAACTGCGGGGAAAATTGTTCGCGGGGTCGGTATATCTCATGCACACGGTTTGGCTATGGCAGAACCATTGAGAAAATTGATACAAGACTCAGGTATAAAAGATGTGAAACTTACATTCACTGCACCAATTATTAGTACACATACTGGAGAAGGTGCAATAGGTTTCATGTATTATGCCGATTAATAAATGATTCTTTACTGAAGAAAAGGGGAACTCTATTTATGAGAAGAGTATTCTTGATTGTGATCGCCTTCTCATTGTTTTTGTCTGGCTGTCAGCAAACGTTTACAAAAAAAACAAATTCATTCTCCGTGCGAAACGAAATTTCATTTACTGGATGGGAAATCCCAGGTTACTTCATTCCACAACAGATAAAAGTGCTTGGTTTAGGTGATTCACTGACGCAGGGTGTCGGAGACGAACTAAAAAAAGAAGGTTATTTTGGACGTGTTACCAGCAAAATGGCTGATTGGAAAGGGGTAAAGGATGTCGACGTGACCAATTTGGCGAAACGTGGTCGAAGAAGTGACCAACTTATTACCAAATTAGATGAACGCGACATTCAATTATCAATAAAAAATGCCGATTTCATTTTCCTAACAATTGGTGGAAACGATGTTATGAAGGTCGTCAAGTCTAACCTATTCAATTTAAAGATGGGTCCATTTTATATCGAACTCGGTAAGTTTGAAATTAGATTAGATGAACTCCTTAGCATCATTCGTGACTTGAATGGTGATGCAATCATTATTTTGTCTGGTCTATATAATCCTTTATCAATTGTGACAGATGAAGCAAATGAATTTGATGATATCATTGATGATTGGAATGAAGCGATTGAAGTTCGGACAAATATGGACGATAGATCTTGCTTCATTCCTGTAAGTGACCTGTTCGATTCGAATACGAACATGGTATACCATACAGACTTCTTTCATCCAAACGCCAAGGGATATGAAGAGTTGGCAGACCGTTACCTTGAAAAGCTTCAACAATGTAATTTGAAGAAACTGTCAGACGGGGAATTGGAAATGTAGGAGCTGTTCACATGTGGAAAATCAGTTTTTTTGTACTTGCAGGACTAGTGGCTGCAGCAGTCGCAGCATTAATTGTACTACTCGGGGTTTCATCAGAATCCGCACCACTTCCGAAAATGGAAGAACCAGACAGAACAGACCATGTTCTAACATTGACCGCGACTAAAGAAGATTTAGAAGGAATTGCAAATACGTATATCCAAAAAGCGGTAAATGGTGAGCCACTTCCAGTAACAATGGAAATTGGCGACGACGTAGTCCTGATTTCTGAACTGAATATATTCTCCTTTACTTTGCCAGTCTTAATGCATTTCGATCCCATTGTACAGCAAGATGGAAATCTGATTTTGAAACAATCAGCGATGGAAATTGGCCAATTGAATATCCAGCCAGCTGTTGTCTTAAAAATATTAAGGGATTCCGTGAAGCTTCCTGAATGGATGATTGTTCGTCCCTCAGAAGAAGAATTATTCATTAATCTTTCAGAAATTCCTTTATCGGGTAATTTACAAGTAAAGGCAAAAACATTCAACTTAGCGGATGACAAGATTAACTTCGAAATTTATATTCCAAAAGAATAGGGAGGTCTAACGATGACAATGTCATTAGCAACATTTGCAGGTGGATGTTTTTGGTGTATGGTGAAACCATTTGACCGATATGAAGGTGTTACTTCTGTCATTTCGGGTTATACAGGCGGAGATATCGAAAATCCTTCTTACGAACTTGTTTGTACAAATACGACTGGTCACCGTGAAGCCGTTCAAATTACGTATGATGAAAAAATAATAACTTACAATGAACTACTCGACATATTTTGGAGACAAATTGATCCGTCAGATTCAGGTGGGCAATTTTTTGACCGTGGAGAATCATATCAAACAGCGATTTACTATCATAGTTCTGAACAACAAGAAATTGCTGAAAAAACAAAATCCGAACTGGATAGTTCAGGTAAATTTGTGAAACCAATCGCAACAGAAATCCTTCCTGCTAAGGTTTTTTATAGTGCTGAAGAAGGACATCAAGACTATTACATGAAAAATCCTGTACACTACAACAGGTATGCAACCGGGTCTGGACGAGAAAGGTTTAAATCAGAAAATTGGGGTGAAGATAAATGAAAGATGAATTGAAGAGTAAACTAACTGATATTCAGTATCACGTCACTCAGGAGAACGGAACAGAAGCTCCGTTTCGTAATGAGTATGATAGTCATTACGACGATGGGATTTATGTCGATCTTATTTCCGGCAAACCACTTTTTAGTTCCAAAGATAAATATGATGCAGGGTGTGGCTGGCCTAGTTTTACAAAGCCGATTGAAACTGTAGAGGTAGTAGAGAAAATCGATACAACCCATGGAATGCAACGGATAGAAGTGCGTAGTAAAACAGCAGATTCTCATCTTGGTCATGTGTTTCCAGACGGTCCAGGAGTAGATGGACTGCGGTATTGTATCAATTCAGCCGCACTCCGTTTTGTATCTATTGACCGTCTCGATGAAGAAGGTTATGGAGAGTATTTGGAACAGTTCACCAGATAAAAGTATAGAAAAGAGATGAACGGATGGACCGGTCTTTTTACCGTTTTGCCCTCGCCTTCCGCGGTGGGGCGAAAGATGATTTGAAAGCTTCTTTTGCGGAAGCCATGTTTAAAGATTACAGTTTTCCAAAAGAAGAAAAGGCTTTTGATCCTTTATCACGCTATATTGAAGAAAAGGCGGATGCGGAAATGCCATCCGTCATTTTCGATGATTTATTCCAGTTATATGAAGAGCGGTTCTTATAAGTTGAGTTCGCATTATCATTGCAAAATGGTATAGTTAAATGTACGATAAAAAATGAAAATTTGAAAGCGAGGCTATTCAATATGAGTATACATATTAATGCAAAAAAAGGTGATATTGCTGATACAATTTTACTACCTGGAGACCCACTCCGAGCAAAATATATCGCAGAAACGTTTCTTGAAGATGTCACACAATATAATGAAGTCCGGAATATGTTCGGCTATACGGGAACTTATAAAGGCAAACGTATATCGGTGCAAGGCACAGGAATGGGCGTTCCGTCAATTTCTATATACGTAACTGAACTGATGCAAGAATATGATGTTCAAAAACTAATTCGTGTTGGTACTTGTGGCGCGATTCAGCAAGACGTTCATGTACGAGACGTGATTCTCGCGCAAAGTGCTTCGACAGATTCTAAAATGAATGAAATTATTTTTAATGGCGTTAACTATGCACCGACTGCAGATTTTGACCTACTACTAAAGTCATACAATGCAGGTCTTAAAAAAGGACTTGATTTGAAAGTCGGAAATGTATTTACAGAAGATGTTTTCTACAATGAATATGCTCAACATGAAAAATGGGCACAATATGGTGTGCTTGCGGTTGAAATGGAGGCTGCAGCATTGTATACGCTTGCTGCGAAATTTGGGCGACAAGCGCTCGCAATCCTTACTGTTAGTGATCATATTCTTACAGGCGAAGCTACATCAGCTGAAGAGCGCCAAACAACCTTCAATGACATGATTGAAGTTGCACTTGAAGCATCAATCCAAGAGTAATCAGAACGAAGGACCGCCCGCTATATAGCGGTCCTTTTTTTGAATATACTCCTTTATGAAGAGTAGAAAGTGGGGAATGAGATGAAAGAGAATACCGGTAACACGCTAGAAAGCGAACCAAATAAACAACCACCGGAAAAACGTTATATTAAAATAAAACTGTTCTCTTTTGTCATGATTGTATTTGGACTCGTTTTGGCTTCCGCAGCAGTGACTTTCTTCGTATTAACAACAGGTGATGATAAAGTCGTAGAAGTTGTTAGTCCTCAAAAACAAAATGTAAAAGACCGTAAAGAGTTTGAAAAGTTATATGACGCGTATGACCAGATGGAAGCGAACTATTTCCAGGATATCGATGAGACTGCAGTTATTGATGGAGCTATCAACGGAATGATTGATGCACTGGGTGACCCGTATTCTGATTACTTGAATGAGAAGGAAGCCCGACAATTGAACGAAAGTATCTCTTCAAGTTTCGAAGGGATTGGTGCTGAAATTCAGGAACAAAGTGGCTATATTAACGTTGTTTCTCCTATAAAAAACTCACCCGCAGAACGTGCTGGATTACTGCCAAATGATACTATAATTGCAGTTGACGGTAAAAGTATACAAGGTATGTCTTCATCTGAAGCGGTTCTTCTAATCCGAGGTGAAAAAGGTACTACTGTCACTTTAACTATTAGACGTGGCGAAGGAACAGAACCAGTTGATATCAAAATTGAGCGTGATGTTATTCCAATTGAAACAGTATATGCAGAAATGCTTGATGACGGAATCGCACACATTCATATCACGAGCTTTTCTGAAGGGACCTACGACGAACTGATAGTCGCCCTTGATGAGATGGAAGATGCAATTATGAAAGGGCTGGTTGTCGATGTAAGGCAAAACCCTGGTGGAAGACTCGATACGGCGATCGATATTTCAGATCTATTTGTAGAGAATGGGAAAAACATCTTTCAATTTGAAGGAAAAGGGACGACTCCTGAGGTATACACGGCTTCGGGAACTAGGAAAGTCAAAGTACCTGTAGCGCTCATTATTGATGATGGTAGTGCTTCAGCTTCTGAAATCCTGGCAGGCGCAATGAAAGAATCTGCTGACATCCCTCTTATTGGTGTAAAAACATTTGGTAAAGGAACTGTTCAAACACCGCAAGACCTTTCGGATGGCTCAAATTTAAAGTTAACAACAGCAAAATGGCTAACTCCTGAAGGCAACTGGATTCATAAAAAAGGAATTGAGCCTGATTTCAAAGTACCGTACCCATCCTATGCATTGCTTCCATTCCTCGATCCCACAATGGTGATGAAGGAAGGTATGCTTACGACTACTATTAAGTCTGCAGAAGAAATGCTTGAGGCTGTTGGGTATGAGCCAGGCGAAATCGATGGACAGTTCGATGAAAAAACAGAGCTAGCTATAAAAAAACTCCAAGAGGATTTAAATTTGGACACAAATGGTATTCTAACAGGGGATACTACGTACGGTCTAATGGAGAAACTACGGACTAAAATTCAAGAAGACGATCCTCAGCTGAAAAAAGCTCAAGAAGTTTTACTCAAAAAGTGATGAAATAACTAAAAAGCGTCCAGTCCTAATAGGCGGGACGCTTTTTAAATTAAAAAATGAAAGGGGTATACAGATGATTGATGTATATTTAATTAGCGGATTTCTAGGCAGTGGTAAAACGTCACTATTACTCCATACAATTGTTCAATTAAAAGAACAAGGCAAAAAACCCGCTGTATTGATGAATGAATTTGGAGCTTTGCCTTTCGATTCGAATACAGTCGAAGGAGAAGGCGGGGTTCCTCTCAAAGAACTCCTTGAAGGATGTATTTGTTGCACAGGGTCTGAAAAGACTGAAGCGCAACTGCAAGGGTTACTTGAGGAAAATCACGATATTGATGTAATTTTGATAGAAACGACGGGTGCTGCACATCCGGTGGAAGCACTGGATGCCATTTATTCTCCCTTGTTCGCGGATCGACTTAACATTAAGGGGATTGTAACGGTAGCAGATTCTAAACGCTGGTTGGAACGTGACAAACTGTCTCCGCGTATACGGGCTTTATTCATGGAACAAATTCGTCACGCCCATTTAATCATTGCAAACAAAGTAGATCTATTAACTGATGATGAAATGGCAAAAGTTACACTAGAAATTTCGAATTTTAATAATTCTGCACCTATTATTCAGACGACTGGTGCCAAAATCGCCTTTTCCAATATTGAGGATGCTCTGAGCTCATCACAAAACATTAGCAGTAAAGAGATTGTATCTGGAAAAAACCTGCCGCTCTCATCAAAACTTCTAACATTTACGAAAAGCGTTAATAAGGAAGAGTTCGAGAACTGGGTAAAATCATTACCAGAAACAGTATATAGAATGAAAGGTTATGTTCCGATTAACGGATTTAAAAACCCGTATTTATTTCAATATGCTTATGGAATGGTCAACTGGATGCCAGAATACGTTAAAATGGAGGCTCGTCTAGTTGTCATCGGTGAAGGAATAGAATCAATATATTACGAGGGTGTCAACCCCATTTCAGATGAAATATAAAGATAGTCTCCCAAAGTTATCCAATATCATGAATCATGAACTCTCTTGATTAGACACTTGATTAAGAACTGGATAGGTTGGTAATAAAAACCGAAAATCTGATTCTCTCCCGCGTTATGATAGTTTGCGAAGGGAGGAGTAATGAGATGAAAAAATCGATTGCAGTACTCATGCTCGGTTCGGCGCTATTACTGCCGAACAACAATAATGTAGAGGCTTCATATTCAGAAAACAATGTACAGGTGCAAAAAGTACAACAGTATATTCAATTGTACATAGGGGGGGAGAAACAATCTTTTTCCTATAATCCAAAGTTCGGTAAAGATATTGATTTTGAAAAGCTTTACAGCTTGTTAAAATCATATGAAACAAATAAAGAGGTCGCTGTGCCGACCAAACCAGTAGAGAAACCAGTACAGGAAAAACCGGCAGAGGAACCAGTACAAGAAAAACCGGTAGAGAAACCTGCTCCTACTAAACCAGTACCAGCACCAAAACCAGCTCCAACTCCGGCACCGGCTCCGGAAAAACCTGCTGAAGTAGCACCTACTAAACCAGTAGAATCAGCGCAAAACACATCTGTTTCCGCGATTGAAAAAGCAGTTCTTGACTTAACGAATGCGGAAAGACAAAAAGCAGGTCTTAAACCATTGCAAACAGATGATAAGTTGATGAATTCTGCACGTCAAAAGTCGACAGATATGGCTTCAAAAGGATACTTTTCACATACTAGCCCAACATACGGTTCACCGTTTGATCAGATGAAAGCAAATGGCGTTTCGTATAAATCTGCAGCAGAAAACATTGCGATGGGTCAACGTTCAGCTGAAGAGGTTGTAAAAGGATGGATGGAATCTCCAGGACATAGACAAAATATCTTAACACCTGGATTCACTCACATTGGTATCGGTTATGACAAAAACGGTAATTACTGGACACAACAGTTTATCCAAAAATAATATGATTGAAGAGTCGTCCTTTGCACTGGAAGCGTTCCGGTACTGAGGATGACTCTTTTTTATTTTGTTCTAGTTTTGGCTAACCAATAAAATTGTTTTTAACCATTTCATATTTTTCGAGTGTGATAGATAATATAGTTATGTAAACTAAATAGATTTTTGCATCCTAGACACACTTCCGGAAAAAGTTTAAAACTTTTTTACGTTGCGCATACTCTTAAAGAGGTGAGTATGATGAATGAAGTGAAGTCGAATGACAGTTTGATTTTATACATAAAAAATTTATTTCATGATTCGACGGATCTTATCGTACGGGAAGTCAATTGGAAAAATGGGCTCGGCATCGTCTGCTTTTTTAATACGATGATGGATAGTGGTGAAGTCAACAAACAAATCGAGATTATCCGGAAACGCGCGATTGATGAGCTTCCGGATTGGGGTGGAACCGCTGTATCAAGCGTAGAGGCATTTTCGGTGCAGAAATTAGTCGATAGTGTCTCGAACGGTTTTGTAGCGGTCTACTGCCCTGAAACGAATCTAATAATGACAATTACGATACCGTCTTATGAGGTACGATCAACATCCGAACCAACCAATGAATTTGTCATTCGCGGTTCTCATGAAGGGTTCGTCGAAAGCATAGACAAAAATATATCTCTCATCCGAAAACATCTTGCGATTCCAGATTTAGTCGTAAAGGATTTACGGCTCGGCAAAGAGACGAATACGAAAGTTACTTATGTATATATCGAGTCAATCGCTGATAAAGACCTTGTTCAGGACGTAAAAAGTCGTCTGGAAGCTATCGATGCACCTAAAATATACAGTCTTGGACAAATCGAAGATTATTTGGAGGACTCGGTTTGGTCCCCCTTCCCACAGTTCCTTAACACGGAAAGGCCAGATCGTGTTGTCGCGAATTTGCTGGAAGGTAAGATAGCCATTTTCACCAACCAATCACCTGCAGTTCTCGTCGCGCCGGTTACATTTTTTTCGTTTTTCGAGTCACCGGACGACTTTAATGGACGTGTCTATGTCGGAACTTTCTTTCGTATACTCAGATTATTTTGTTTCATGATAGCTATTTTCTTGCCTGCACTTTATATTGCGGTAATCGGTTTCCATTCTGAAATTTTGCCGTTTCAACTAAGTGAAAAAGTCAAAATTGCTGTACAAGAAATTCCGTACCGGCCTATTGTTGAAGCGCTTATTGTGGAGATTTTCATAGAAGTCATCCGCGAAGCGACAATCAGGCTACCGGCACCGATTGGGCCTACAATTGGTATTGTAGGCGGCCTCGTTATCGGAGATGCAATCGTTACTGCAGGACTCGTTTCAAATTTGATGGTCATTGTCGTGGCGATGACCGCAATTGCAAGTTATGTCGTACCAAATCTTGAAATGAACACGGCAATACGACTCATCAGATATCCGTTGATGGTTGCAGCAACTCTTTTTGGTTTTTTTGGCATCGCTATCGCGACACTCATCCTGTTTATCCATATGATGAATCAGTCTTCACTGAAACAACCCTATTTGTCACCGGTGATTCCATTTGACCCTTCTCGATTTAAAAATGTATTCTTTAGGGTTCCATATTATAAAAACCATAAGCAACAACAGACATTAACGCACGGAGGAGGGGGCAATCAGAAGCAGAAGCAGAAGGACGGTGAAGAAACTTGAATTTCAATTTGTCGAGGCTTCAGTTTTTTCTACTTCTTTTCATTATACAGACCGGATCGTCATTCTTTTCCTTTCCATCACCGTTCATTACTGCATCGAGCAGGGAAGCGTGGCTTGTATTTCTTGTTGCCGGAGTCCTTCACTACTTGCTACTACTCTTTTATGAACGGTATTATAAGCGTTTTACTATTGGTCCTGTCGTCGGTTGGTTGTATAAAGGTTACTGGCTTTTTGTTTCGGTATCATATCTTGCATACATCGACTATACACTTGCAGTCTGGGGGTTCCCGGAAACACCTCAAATTATCGCCCTAACGGCGATGGTTAGTGTATCGCTGTATGCAAATTTGAGCAGGGCAGAAACTGTCATTAATTTAACGGTCATTCTTATCCCGCTCATCATTCTTTTTTTGATATTTCTACAGTTTGCTTGGGATGATCTCGTATGGACGAACATTTTCCCTTTAGGGGAAGTGACTGGAAAGGAATGGGTTGGAGGTCTTTTAAAGGCACAGATTGCTTTCATAGGAATTGAATTATATTTGTTTTTCAGAAGGCACGTCGATGTAAAGGAGAAAATAAAAGGTTTCCCGTTATTCGTCTACCAAATGACGTGGTTTTCGTTCTTCTTTATGTCCATCATGATTACAATATTATATTTCACGTTCACCGGCTTGCAAACAATCCCGGAACCGCTTCTTTATATTTTGAAATCCCAGGAAGTAACTTTTGTCGAGCGTCTCGACTTGTTTTTCCTTTACATTTGGATGATTTGGAGCATCATTACCGTTGTAATCCATTCTTTTTCCGCTTTGTATGTTCACCGGCTCCATGCAAAAAAGCATCAGAAAAGGGATGTGATTATTTGGCATGTATTACTTGTTTTATTGCCCGTAATCTTTGTGTCAAAAAAGCAAGTAGAAATATTGAATGACGCACTCCTTTATGTGCATCTCCTATTTGCTATCATTATTCCAGCCATCGTCATCATTGCGAATAGGAGGAAAGAGAAATGAAGAAAATTGCAGTCATTTTCATCACATGTTCTTTCCTGTTGGCAGGATGTTGGGATGAACAATTATACAAGGAGATCTCCATCGTCCCGCTTATGGGTATTGAGGAAGAGGACGGGAAATTCACGGGATACTACTCCTTCTCCGAGATAGCCAATGAATCCATCAGTTATGCGACTGTTGAAGGAACCGGTGTTTCCGCAAGGGATACGCGATTTGATGCAAATGTAAAGACCAGTGAAACTCTTGATTTGTCGCACTTGCAAGTACTACTCATTACTGAAGGGACAGCGAAGTCGGATATAGCAAAGACTTTTGATGCAATCTACAGAACGCCAAGTAACCGGATGAGCAGTAGAGTGGCGGTTGTAGAAGGGGAAATGACTCCATATATGGAGAAGTCAGAAAAGCTTACCATAGAATTACCTGATTACTATCACGACATTTTAGAAACTGACATATCGTTATCTGTTCTGCCAGACATTGATATTCAGAACGTTGCCAGAAGGATAATTGACGATGGAATTAACCTTACACTGCCTTTCATTAAAATGTCCGAAAAGACGGGTGCTCCTGAAGTGTCGGGTATAGCTTTATTCAGTGATAAAGTTTTCACGGGACACACATTAGACAAGAAGGAATCCATAATCGTCCAAGTTCTTGAGAAGAAACCCGGAAAGTATGCGCTGTTCACATATATGTGGAAAAAAGACGGTGAATCTCATCCACTTACGGTTGAACTGTCCAGATATAAACGGAAATGGGACATTCGGGACGGCAAGATCGATGCAACTTATAAAATGAAATTCAATGTAGAGGAATTTCCTTACGATCATCTGGATGAAGAAAAAATAAGGAAAGAAGTAGAAAAATTTCTCTCGAAAGAACTAACAAAGGATTTCAACCAGGTAATCAAAAAATTGCAAGAAGCTAAAAGTGATGCCGTTGGTTTCGGCAGGACAGTTCGCGCCTTCCATCCTAACTTATGGAACAAAGGGAAATGGCATGATACGTTTTCGGAGCTCGACATAAAAGTAAAAGTCGAGGCGGAAATTACGCGGACAGGTATACTGAATTGAAATATTATAAAACCCGCGAGCTTATATGCAACCATCGCGGGTTTTATTTTTTAACTGAATTTGTGTTTTTGAATATAGACAAGCCTTGTTGTAAGTGTAACTGCACCAACCGTTAACCCGGCAATCAATCCTATCCAATAACCGTACGGCCCCAGATCGGTGTACGTCGCCGTCAAATAACCGATTGGCAAACCAAGCACCCAATAGGAAACAATCGCCATGACGAAGGTCATATTCACGTCCTTATAGCCACGTAGTGCGCCTTGTACAGGAGCTTGTATTGCGTCTGAAAACTGGAATAATGCAGCAAAGATGAAGAACTGTGTTGCTAAACCAATAATCTGTTCATCCGTCGTGTAAAGGGAAGCAATCGGCGTCCTGAAAGCAAGTAGAATTGCAATTGATACAAAGCTGAGTGCGATTGCTAAACCAACACCTAGATAACTATATTGTTTTGCATCTCGCAACTGGTTAGCACCCACGGCCTGACCCACGAGTATTGTAGCACCCATTGAAATACTTAGTGGTAGCATATATAGAAGAGATGTGAAATTAAGTGCAATCTGGTGTGCGGAAATGACTGCTGTCGAATAGTTACTCATCATCAGTGTAACAGCTGAAAAGATACTAGTCTCTACAAATATTGAAATTCCGATAGGGACACCGATGAGTAAAATCCCTTTCCATCTTTTGAACGAAACCATTTCCCATCCTTTAAAAAGCATGAACTCGTTAAATGGTTTACGCTTCCACGCGACAAAACAGGCAATGAAGAAAACGAGCCAGTAGGTTATTCCGGAAGCATATCCTGCCCCTGCACCGCCGAGTTCAGGAAAACCCCAATTCCCGTAGATGAGCAAATAGTTTATGAAGATGTTGATAGGAGCAGATAATAAAATGATGAACATCGAGACGCGTGTCGCTCCTAGTGCATCAAAAAACGATCGAAGCACTGTATAGGCAAAGAGAGGAACAAGACCAAAGCTCATTCCTTTCAAATAAGCGGCGGCAACAATACGTACTTCATCCTCGAGTGGCATTGCTTCTAGTATTGGCGCAACTGCGAACTGGATAATGGCAAAGACAATTGCAGCTAATACGACCGCGACGTATAGTCCTTGTTGAACGGATGGCCGGACCTCGTCCTTACGTCGCGCCCCAATATACTGGGCAATGATTGGCGTAAGCCCCATCAAAATTCCGGCGAGCCCTGTATAGACAGGTACCCAAAAAGAAGAACCGATTGTGACGCCTGCAAGGTGGTATGTATCATATCGACCTGTCATAAGGATGTCGAAGAACGTCATCATGTATAGAGCGACTTGTGTAACCAGTATCGGCAATACGATTGTCGCCAATCTAACTGATTTTTGCTTTAGTGGAACTGCTGTTTCCAAACAAATCACCCTTTATTCTTCAATTAAACACTATTATACCATGCTACGTTTGCTATAATAGCAAAGAGGTAACGTAAAGTTGTAGCATATTTCTTAATGTAGAAGAGGTGAGTGGACATTAAAACGCCGGTTATATTATTAACAGGGGGCGGTACAGCAGGACACGTATCTGTGAATGAAGCACTTATCCCTGTATTCAGCGAAAAAGGATATGAAATCCATTATATAGGCTCCCACGAAGGCATCGAAAAGGAATTGATTGGTGATGGTCATCCTGAAGTGATTTATCATGCCATCCAAAGCGGGAAACTGCGTCGTTATTTTTCTATGAAAAATTTCACGGATCCTTTCCGTGTCGGGGCTGGTGTTATCCAGGCATTAGCAGTCATCCGGAAAATCAAACCGGAAATCATTTTTTCTAAGGGCGGATTTGTTTCAGTCCCTGTCGTATTAGCTGCGAAAATGACGAAAGTGCCTGTCGTGATTCACGAATCTGATGTGACGCCAGGGCTTGCTAACAAAATGGCATTACCTTTTTCAAATCATATCTTTACGGTGTTCGAACAGACGCTGAATTATGTTCCTACTGGGAAAGCGACGTGTTCAGGTGCCATCATTAGACCAGAATTGTTCGATGGTATCCGAAAAGAAGGTTTGCGAATTGCGGGTCTATCAGGAGAAAAAAACGTGCTGATCATTATGGGGGGCAGTCAAGGTTCGGCCGTATTAAACGAAGCTGTCCGGCAAGATCTAACTCGAATTATGTCGAAGTTCGACATAATCCATCTTTGCGGGAAAGGGAACCTTGATGAAACGCTCGAAAGTACCTCCGGCTATAGTCAATTCGAGTATGTGACGGAAGATCTACCACATTTATTGGCGGCATCTGATTTTGCGGTTTCAAGAGCGGGTTCGAATGCAATCTTTGAATTGCTGGCATTACGAAAACCAATGCTACTTATTCCGCTCTCCGCTGCAAAAAGTAGAGGGGATCAGATTTTAAATGCTGCTTATTTCGAATCACTCGGTCTTGCGCATGTGTTGAAAGAAGAAGATGTAGGGCTTAGTCCACTATCCGAAGAATTCTTCACTTTTGTAGAAAAGAAGGGTAACTTGATAGAGAATATGAAAAAAGTTGCTACTCCTATAATACCGGAAGAAATGGTTGAAATGATCTTGTCACACCGGAAATAGTCGAAATGGAGATTCTCTCATTCTTCACTTATATCTCGAATAGTTGCAAGGCATGAAAATTCGGTGTATTCTTGTTCGTGGTAATAAAGTTAATGATTTTAACGCTAAACCCTTTCAGTTAAAGTGTTTGCGTGGTAATATTAACAAGAATTAAAATATAAACACAATATGCCTGTTGGCAAATGTGGAGGTCATTTTACATGTCGAATAATGCTGACGCCCATCGTTCCCCGTATGCTGCTTTTTCGGGTCCGAACCTTGGGTATATAATGGAAATGTACGAACTCTTCAAAATGTCACCTGAGTCTGTAGATGCTGAACTTGCCGAGATGTTCAGCCGTTTTGGTGCGCCTGAAATGAACGATTTGGGACATAACAAATCGGTGGAAGCAGTATCTACCGGAGATTTTGGAAAAGTATTATCCGCTTATCAGTTGCAGTCTGCCATCCGTACATACGGACATCTAGCAGCAGATATCTATCCGCTCAGTGATCGTCCAAAAGATTCAACACGACTGGAGCTTTCCACTTATGGACTTTCTGAAAATGACTTGAAGGCAATGCCGGCTTCACTCTTCTTCAAAAATGTCCCATCCAGTGTAGAAAACGGACTTGAAGCAGTAAACTACTTAAAGTCCTTGTATACGGGTAAAATCGCCTATGAATTCGATCACGTAATTGATGAAGAAGAACGAAACTGGATTCAATCCAAAATAGAGAACGGAAATGTATCCACAGTATTTTCCGCTGATGAGAAAAAAGCACTTCTCGAACGATTGACGAAAATTGAAGGTTTTGAGAAATTCATCCATCGTACTTTCGTCGGTGCGAAACGATTCTCTATTGAAGGTCTTGATACACTAGTCGTCTTCCTTGACGAACTCGTTCGTCTTTCTGAAGAACAAAAAATGAAAAAAGTATTGATCGGGATGGCCCACCGTGGCCGCTTGAATGTACTAACACATATTTTAAATAAACCCTATGAAATGATGTTTGCACAATTTGCGGGTGTCCCTGAAGACCCGTTCCTTCCTGCCGACGGTTCACTTGAAACGACACGGGGCTGGTTCGGTGACGTGAAATACCATATGGGTGCTCTCTATAAAGGCGAATCAGGCATGCAACGTTTTCTTGCATATAACCCGTCACACTTGGAAGTCGTCAATCCCGTTGTTACAGGGCAGACAAGAGCTGCACAGGAAAACACGGATAATCCCGGTATTCCTGTACAAGACCCTGATGCTGCGTACGCTGTGCTCATTCATGGAGACGCCGCATTCCCGGGACAAGGTATTGTTCCTGAATCATTCAATTACAGTCGTGTACGCGGTTTTAAAACAGGCGGTTCCATTCACGTCATTGCGAACAACATGATTGGCTTCACGACGGAATATTACGATTCTAGATCGACGCATTATTCATCAGATCCTGCAAAAGGGTATGAAGTGCCCGTCCTGCATGTCAATGCGGATAGCCCGGAATCAGTTATCGCGTCAGCTTCATTCGCATTTGAATACCGTAGAAAGTTTGGTAAAGATATTCTGATTGACCTTCTCGGCTATCGTCGTTATGGACACAACGAGATGGATGAGCCACTTGTTACGAACCCGGTAATGTATCATACAATACATGAGCATCCGACGGTTCGTGAACTTTACGGTTCTGAACTAGCCTCAGCTAACATCATGACTGAAGAAGATGTGACGAAACTCGATTCAGATGTTTTTGCAACGATGCAAGCTGCATACGATAGAGTTAAAGAAGAAACAGCACAAAAAACACTTCTTTCAAATGCTACACCTGAAGAAGTTCTTGCAGGATATCCAAGAGACCTTGAAACTGGTACGGATGAAGCAAACTTGCGTCGCATGAATGAAGAGTTGCTCATGTACCCTGATAGCTTCAATGTGTTCGGGAAACTGGGTAAAATTCTGAAACGCCGTGAAGAACCTTTCAACGGAAAAGGAAAAATCGATTGGGCTCATGCTGAAACGCTAGCATTTGGTGCTATTCTTCAAGATGGAAACCCAATTCGCATGACAGGTCAGGATGTGCAGCGTGGAACTTTCGCGCATCGTCACGTTGTACTACATGACGAAAAAACTGGTGATGAATTAGTACCACTCCATCATATCAGCGGTTCAAAAGCTTCATTCGTTGCATATAACAGTCCTTTGACTGAAGCAGCAATTGTCGGCTATGAATTTGGCTATAATCTAGAAGACCAAAAAGTATTATCTATTTGGGAAGCGCAATACGGGGACTTTTCAAATATGGCGCAAGTCATGTTCGATCAGTTCGTCTCGGCTAGTTACTCGAAATGGGGCCAACAGTCTGGACTAGTCTTGTTACTTCCGCATGGATACGAAGGCCAAGGACCTGAACATTCAAGTGCTAGGCTCGAACGTTACTTACAACTGTGTGCGGAAAACAACTGGACAGTTGCAAATCTCTCCAGTTCTGCAAACTATTTCCATATCCTTCGCAGACAAGCAAAAATGCTTGGAGAAAAGTCAATGCGTCCGCTCGTGATTATGTCGCCTAAATCACTTCTTCGTCACCCGCTTGTCGGTGCTGACGTCAACGATTTGACAGAGGGTCATTTCCAAACCGTGCTCGAACAACCAGGAACAGGCAAGAAGACCGACAAAGTCGAGAAAGTCCTGTTCGCAAGTGGTAAAGTGGCAATTGATCTTGCTGAACGAGTGAAAGATGGCAAAGGCTATGATCATTTGCATATCGTCCGTGTGGAACAACTTTATCCGTTCCCAGCTGAAAAAATCAGTGATATTATTGCACGTTATCCTAATGTAAAAGACCTCGTTTGGGTACAAGAAGAACCTAAGAATATGGGATCATGGCATTTTGCAAACAATTATATCCGTGAAATTGCAGGCGATAAGAAAGTTTCTTACGTAGGAAGAATTCACCGTTCGAGCCCATCTGAAGGCGACGGAGAATCTCATAAAATTGAACAGAACCGCATCTTAGATGAAGCATTGAAGAAGTAAAGTAAAGTGAAGTTATACTAAATAATAGCTATAACTCGTTGTAACGGTAGACTAGAGGAGGAATTTATTGTGGCAGAAATTATAGTACCAGAACTTGCAGAATCGATTACAGAAGGAACGGTTGCACAATGGTTGAAACAACCAGGTGATAATGTTGAAAAAGGTGAGTTCATCGTTGAACTTGAAACAGACAAAGTAAATGTTGAAATCATTTCTGAAGAAGCTGGAGTGGTTCAAGAGCATCTCGCAGCAGAAGGCGATACAGTCCTTGTAGGACAAGTCATCGCAATTGTTGGTTCTGGATCAGGCGCACCAGCAGCGGCAGCTCCAGCTGCACCGACGGCAGAAACTGTTCAAAAAGTAGAAGCAGCACCAGTTGCTCCAGCGGCTACTGAAGATGCAAGCGGTTCTGAAAGAACGATTGCCAGCCCAGCAGCACGTAAACTGGCTCGTGAGAAAGGCATCGACCTTGCAGCAGTATCACCAGTTGATCCAATGGGACGCGTTCGTGTTCAAGACGTAGAAGCTCATGGTACAACTCTGAAAGCAGCACCAGCTGCAGCAGCGGCTCCAAAAGCAGATGTAGTAGATGATGGTCGTATAACTCGTGAGAAAATGACGCGTCGTCGACAAACAATTGCTAAACGTTTACTCGAAGTAAGGCAGTCTACTGCAATGCTTACAACGTTTAATGAAATCGACATGACAAACGTTATGGCACTTCGTTCACGTAAGAAAGACCAATTCTTCGATCAAAATGATGTTCGTTTAGGCTTTATGTCATTTTTCACAAAAGCAGTTGTAGCAGCGCTTAAGAAATATCCTTACGTTAATGCAGAAATCGACGGAGATGAAATTCTTCTTAAGAACTTCTATGATATCGGTGTCGCTATTTCAACTGATGGAGGATTAGTTGTACCGAACGTTATTGACGCAGACCGTAAAAACTTTGCTGAAATCGAAGGTTCTATCGTTGAACTTGCGAAAAAAGCACGCGATAACAAACTTACGATTGCTGACATGACAGGTGGTTCATTCACAATTACAAACGGTGGAGTCTTCGGTTCATTGATGTCAACACCAATCATGAATGGAACACAAGTCGGAATCCTTGGAATGCATACAATCCAAAAACGTCCGATTGCGGTTGGAGACAATGTCGAAATCCGTCCGATGATGTATGTGGCCCTATCTTATGACCACCGTGTTATCGATGGTAAAGATTCAGTTGGCTTCTTGAAAATGGTAAAAGAATTAATTGAAAATCCAGAAGATCTTCTTCTTGGTTCTTAATTCGTAGAAATAGTTACTAATCGACCCGTTACTGTTAGCGGGTCGATTTTTCCTTATTCATTCCACAAGAAAGGCGTGATTGGCTATGACATTCAAAGATTGGACTACTGCACCTGCAATCCGTACTGTTGTTTGTAGACATGCAGAGGCTGAAAAGTATGTAGTTACAAACGTTCTGACACCTGGTAAAGAGTATGAAGTGAAAAATGAAACTGATGAGTTCATTTTTATACTTGATAATTCTGGGAAAGTCGGGGGCTATTACAAAACATATTTTGAATAATGTGATGTGAAGTCTCTATGTTGAAATTTATTTACAAGACAATAACTAAAAGTCCGCTAGCCACTCTATGGCATGCGGCCTTTTTAATAGGAGGACTACCCATGAACGCTCTCGTAGAAAAAGAAAAGCAAATTCGGTCGAAAAAAGCACATGGTCACGAAGCGATTCGATTAATACAAGAAGGGGGTTATGTATCCCCTAATCCTAATTTATGGGAAGATGTGCTAATTAGTATCGTATTAAAAAAACCTGTTCTATTGAAAGGTCCTTCTGGTTCTGGAAAAACGAAATTAGCGCAGACAATTTCAAGTTATTTCAATCAACCAATGCAGAGTATAAACTGTTCTGTCGATTTAGATGCGGAAGCGCTTCTTGGTTTTAAAACGATTATTAGTAAGGCAGGGGAGACATTTATAGAATTCGTTGAAGGTCCTGTAGTGCAAGCCATGAAAAAAGGACATATCTTATACATCGATGAAATCAATATGGCTAGGCCAGAAACGTTACCTATTCTTCATAGTGTCCTTGATCATCGCCGCATGCTGACGAATCCTTTTACTGGTGAAGTGGTTTTTGCACATGAAGATTTTACCGTTATTTCCGCTATAAATGAAGGGTATGTAGGGACCTCTCCAATGAACGAGGCCTTGAAAAATCGTTTTGTATCATTTACAGTGCCCTATTTGAGTGGAGCACAATTGGAAGCAGTCATAACAAATACTCATCCGAATGCATCGAAGAAACTTGTCGAGACATTCCTTCATATCAGTACTGATTTAAAAAAACAGGTCATGAATGGCCTGCTGTCCGATGAAGCGGCGTCAGTAAGAAGTTTGCTGGATGCAATCGGCCTAGCGGAACATATACCCACAAAACGCGCTGTTCAGTACGCTATCGCAGAAAAAATGGATGATGTTATCGAACGCAGACTTGTCATGGAGTTAGTAGATACTTGGGTGAAATGAGGCGATTAGTATGGTGAAAATGAATCGATTCATACAATTCAATGATGAAACTGTTGATGCAAAAACTCTTTTATTATATGAACGGTTAGGGCGTGCATTGGCGGATGCACCCTTTCTTGAGTTAACCGAGCGAAAGTTGCTTGAATTTCGACCTAAAGAGGCAATTATTTCAATGAGCGTATTTTGGCGTCATCGAACAGAAGAAATAATTCATGCTGGAAGACTCTCTGATATATATTTACTGACATTGGGTTATTGGAAGCATTTCAGCGTTAATGCGTGGATTAATTTCAACATAAAAAACACCTCACAACCACTGCGAAATTTCGCCTCAGAACTAGTAATGATGTTGGAAGAGTTTCGATTAAGCGATTTAATTATTAAAGAAAGAGTAGGGACTACAAGCGTTTTTGATGTGAGAAGGGAAGCGTATGTACATTACCATCGTGGTGTTTTGTTATCAAATATACATAAAAACCACTATGCAGATGCTTTGATGAACCAGCTATTTATATGCCTTCATGAAGGCATATTTACGGAGATGACGATTGACTGGAATGAGGAAATATTACCACACAGTGTCGATTTCATAACGATTCAAACTATTTTACAACAAGCATACGATTCAAGAAGTACCGAAGACAATATTATAATTGTAGAAAGAATTTTACAGATTGTTGTGATGTCTTTTAGCAAAGACTTGATGCATCAGTACTATTCAGCTGGAGACTCCATTACTCTGGATAATACGGTATTCCACTATCATAAAGGGATGGCTGACGCCGAACAGGGGGAGGAGGCTCCAAAAGAAACAATTGAAGAAGTATTCCGTTCTTGGCATCGTGAGAGCGAAAGTGAATCAGGTATTCATCTGGAATTTGAACTAGAACATGGACGCTCCGGGAAAAGTGATGCCAACGATGCTGCAAGTGGAGATGAAAGGGCTGCAATTGAAGAAACTGGATCTGGAAATTCAGAAGGTAATGATGATAACCAATGGACAGATGATACGAGTGATAAAACTGAAAAAAAGGATCACAGAATTAAAGCAGGAAAGATGTTCGGTAAAGAGCATATGAACGTGGTATACGAAGCGAAACGGATAGAAGTAGTGGATGAGGTTGACAATCGTCAAAAGTTGTCCATTTGGCGTGAAAATCAAAGGCCATATGTCCGATCTTTTGTAGTAGAAATAAAAAAACGTATCGATTTGAAAGAAGATTCGAGACGAGAGAGACTTATGAAAGGCCGGCTTTCAACAAAGTTAACGACATTAGTCGTCGATGAAAGACCCAAACCCTTTTACAGGAAAAATGCACCTTCTGTCAATTTGGATGCCGTGTTTGGTCTGCTCGTTGATGGGTCAGCATCCATGCTTGATAAATTGGACGAAACAAAGGGAGCTGTACTATTGTTTCATGACGTACTCCGTCATCTTGGGATAAAACATTTAATTTCATCTTATTATGAGGATGCATACCATGCGACGAAGGAGGTACAGCCAAATGTTTTTGGCCTAATGCACACATTTAATGATAGTTATAATGATAACGGACTTTCCATTTTGTCGTTCGATGCGAATGAAGACAATCGCGATGGATTTGCGATTAGATGGATTGCAAATCAGCTGGCAGGAAGACAAGAAAAGCATAAATTTCTGCTTGTTTTCTCGGATGGAGAACCTTCTGCATTTGGCTATGATCGTAATGGAATACTTGATACAGCAGAAGCAGTGATGGAAACTGAAAAAAAAGGTATTTCCGTCATCCATTTATTTCTCTCGACTGAAGAACCCACAGATGATGAAAAGGCTATCTTTTCAATGATGTTTGGTAATAAATCCGCATCTTCCAACTCCGTAGATAGTTTTACTGATCAGACATTACGGATATTGCGAAAACTTCTCTCGATTGTGATTAGAAATACGTAAGTTTTATAGTCAAAGCCCAGGAAGACTGTTTAGCTAGTTTATTTAATGTAAGTCTGAAATTGGTGAAATTTCAAGATAGAAGGGATACACTGTGTGGAAATATAATTTTCCGAGAAAAAAACCGCCTTCAAACTGGGCGGTTTTGTGTTTTGTCATGGACAGCAAGAAGTCGCTGTTTTAGTTCTTCTTCCATACGACCGATTTCTACTTCGGCGGCTTTTCGTTTTGCACGACCATCTGCTTGGATAACAAGCGTCTCTTCAATCGTTTGAATTAAGTTTTCTTGTGTCTTTTTCAATGTATCGATTTCAATAATACCACGTTCGTTTTCTTTTGCAGTTTCAATAGAATTGATTTTCAGCATTTCTGAGTTTTTCAGTAACAAATCGTTTGTTGTTTTGGTAACTAGTTTCTGGGACTCGACTGCTTTCATTTGTCGGTTCAATGTCAATGCAATAGCGATTTGGTTTTTCCACAAGGGAATGGATGTCATAATGGATGATTGGATTTTTTCTGCAAGTGTTTGATTTGTCTGTTGAATCATTCGAATTTGTGGTGCGCTCTGAATCGTTATTTGTCGTGATAATTGCAAATCGTACAATCGTTTTTCCAACCTGTCTAGAAATTGAGCCATGTCATTCACTTCTTGAAATGCCATTTGGTCATTGGATAATTCGGCTTCTTTACGCATTTTCGGAATAATGTCATTAGCAATTTCTTCCTGTTTTAATTCAGCCGCAGCTATAAAAATATTCAATGCTTGAAAATATGTTTTATTTTGATCATATAAATTATCAAGCATCTGAACATCGTCTAATAGGCCGCGTTTTGAATGTTCAAGTTGGATACCAATCCGGTCAATTTGTGTACTTAGTTTCTGATACTTCGTCATCATTTCTTGTACAGATCGTGTAGCCTTATTAAATAACCTGCTTAAACCGGACTTTTTCTTGTCGGACAAATCGTCTGGATCTATTTCCGAAAGTTTGTTCATCAAGTCTTTTAAAACATCACCGACAGGACCGATATCTTTACTTTGAACATGATCAAGCATCTGCGATGAGAACTTTGAGAGTTCGCCTTGTGCACTTGCTCCATACGTAATTATTGCCTCGTAATTGCCAACTGGAATTTGTTCAGCAAGCAATTTTGCTTTATCCCTTTCCTCACTTGATAAACGATCAATCAGTTTAAGACTTTTATCAGGCTCTTTATTGTTAGTTTGCATTTCTTGGGGGAGGAGTGGCTCTTTAACATCAAAAGGACTATTTAGTAAATCATCAATGGTTTTTGAAGTGTTATTTTCTGTCATTGTTTGTATCTCCTTTCAGTTCAAGCGGTGTTTTACTATTTTTCATCGAGATATCGACAAAGTCAATCTCCATTTGGAGCTGTTCAATATCAGATGATAATGCGTTCTTCAAGTCTTGCTCTAGTTGTTTGTTAACGTCGCCAAGCGTTTCGCGCGTATTTTGAAGAGCAATGCGAAGATCTTTATCTTTTAGTGGCTGATTGACCAATAAAGCATATTTTGAAGTCAGTTCAACTGCTGAATCAAGATGGGCATAAAAAAACTTTTCTACATAATAGAACTTTCTTGGGTTGGTACGGACAATACCAAGAATCCTTCGGGACAGATTATTCATTTCATGCAGTTGCTTAAATGCTTGGACTGAGCGTACTTGTCCGTATAGACTGTTTAGTTTTCTGACTTTAATTTTAGCACCTGTAATTTGGTCTTTTATATGACTGTATTCAGAACGGGACATCCCGAGTTTTTTTAAATTGGATGAATGTTGAATTTGCTTCAAAGCGAAGTTTCCGCCAAGATAAATTGCTACGAGAAGGCCAGTGGCCACAACAATATGCAAACCTAATCCCAGAACGAAAAATAGCCAGGATCCAAAGCTGATCGGTGCAGTGATAAAGTGTCTGGTTAAAAATTGTTGGATTTCTTTCATAATATGTTCAAACCTCCTTTGACCTTATACTTTATACGTTTGAAAACGAATAAAGTTTCATGTCAGTACTTCAATTATACCCGATAAATGCACTGTGTACCTACCATTTGAATTTGCATGTAAAAGCAATTTATTGGACATTAGGTAGGAGTTTGTTAAAATGAAGGACATTCACCTACGAGTTACATAGGGAGGTTTCGAAAAATGTTTGAAGTTATATATATGAAAGCTGATTATGAGCCTTGGTGGATGTTTGATGAATGGGAGGAAACAATCCGTTCACGCCATTCATTCGACGATATTGTTTTAGCCGAGGCTCATTTTAAAAAACTGACTAGCGAATTAAGAACAAAACACAAGAGGGAAGCTATGAAAGAAAATTGCTTTTATGCTTTTTGGTCTGAGGATGAAATAAATTTCTGCGATGGCTGTGATGAAGATCTACAATTATATCACGGAGTTATCTTGATGAAAGACGGGAAGCCCGATGCTTTCTGTTGAGATAAATAGAATTTATAGTACTTGGACTTAAGAAACGTACTTTGATTTAAAGAGGCGTCCTGAGAAGGGACGCCTCTTTTTCAAGCCTATTCTTCGATTGTTGACAAAGTTGAAGTAACAACGACTTCACCATCATCCATATGCATTATAGATTCCCGTTTAACTTCACCATAACCTTCAACAATATATTTTCGGTTGGTATAATCCTCAGTCTGTTCCTCAATAACTATCGCATGATCGAACTTCTTATACGGTGTATCTATCGTTGTTTCGGTATCAATAATTGTCCATGTTCCAAAAGTAGTTCCTGCTTCAAGAGGCTTTTGTAGATAAACACCAATCGGCTCTAACTTATCCAATTCTTCTTGAGAAGGGAAATCTTTTTGCAATTCCACAGTCATTTCTTCTAAGATGCTTATTTTGTCAGATTCAATTTTATAAATATGTCTAACAAGTGAACCTCCGTTGTTTTCATGGATGACAATATAATTTTCGAATGGACGTGTCACCTGGATATCAAGTTCTGCAAATTCATTTCCTTCTCCTAGATAATGCGCTTTTGAGCCATCCGGCATAAATAGGTCTGACAGGGGAATTTCACCGTCATTTTCATTTTCACTTTCGTTAACGACATTATCTCCAACTGTACCATGAGTTGATCCTGAATTATCAAGGGTAGTTGGCTCTTTTTTCGAACAACCTGAAAAGACTAAGATCATCACTAACAAAAAGATGGGAAACTTTATTCTCCTCATGAAAAACACTCCTTTCTATATGGTTATACCCATTTATACGGTTATCATACAGAATTTTTTATATTCCAATTAGACAGCAAACACCATTTAGTAGAAAAAATTGCCGTTTCCAGTAAAGAGGAAACGGCAATTGCTTATTTCTTTTTATTTTGTTTTTCTTGTAGGTCTTTCCATTCAAGGTACTCTTCGTAGTTCATTAGTTTATCAAAAATCGAACCGTCTTCACGTATTTCAATGATTCGGTTTGCGACAGTTTGAATGAACTTTTGGTCATGTGATGTGAATATCATTGCGCCTTTGAATGCAATCAGGCCGTTGTTAAGCGCTTGAATTGACTCTAGGTCCAAGTGGTTCATAGGTTCATCCAGAAGGAGTACATTTGAACTTGTTAGCATCATTTTTGATAACATACAACGAACTTTTTCTCCACCTGATAAAACGGATGGTTCCTTGTTCACTTCTTCACCGGAAAACAGCATACGTCCAAGGAAACCACGTAGGAATGTTTCGGTTTGGTCATCAGGTGAATATTGTCGTAACCATTCAACAAGTGATTTTTCCGAGCCTCTAAAGTATTCGCTGTTGTCGATGGGAAGGTATGCATGAGTTGTCGTAACGCCCCATTTAACTACACCAGAATCCGGATCAGATTCACCAGCAAGCAGTTGAAGAAGTGCTGTCTTAGCAAGTGGATCTCCAAGAAGAATAACTTTGTCTTCTTTAGAAATAGTAAATGAAGCATCTTTCAGCAACACATTTCCATCTTGAGTTTTACTAACATCCTGAATGCTTAGTACGTCATTCCCAATCTCACGACCTATTTGGAAGTTGATAAACGGATAACGTCTAGATGATGGTTTAATATCATCCAACTCTATTTTTTCTAAAGTTTTCTTACGAGAAGTAGCTTGTTTGGATTTCGAAGCATTGGCACTAAAGCGGGCAACAAATGCTTGGAGTTCTTTGATTTTCTCTTCTTTTTTCTTGTTTTGGTCTTGTGACATTCTCAGTGCAAGTTGACTTGACTCGTACCAGAAATCATAGTTACCCGGATAAACCTGGATTTTCGAAAAGTCGACGTCTGCAATTTGCGTACAAACTTTGTTTAAGAAATGACGGTCATGGGATACGACAATAAGCGTGTTCTCAAAATTCATTAGAAACTCTTCAAGCCATTGAATTGCTTTTAAATCCAGTGAGTTTGTAGGCTCATCTAGCAGAAGTACATCAGGTTTACCGAACAATGCCTGTGCAAGTAGAACTTTCACTTTATCGGAACCGTTTAGTTCAGCCATTTTCAATTGATGGAATTCATCAGCGACGCCTAGACCTTGTAATAGAATAGCGGCTTCGGATTCTGCTTCCCAACCGTTTAGGTCGCCAAATTCACCTTCAAGTTCAGCTGCACGCATGCCGTCCTCATCTGAAAAATCTTCTTTTGCATAGATAGCATTTTTCTCCATCATAATGTCATATAAACGTTTGTGACCCATAATAACTGTATCAAGAACGACACTTTCTTCGTATTCGAAGTGATTCTGTTTCAAGAATGCAAGTCGTGCTTCCTTGTCCATAATGACATTTCCTGACTGAGGTTCTAGTTCACCTGACAAAATTTTAAGAAATGTAGATTTTCCCGCACCATTTGCACCAATTAGACCGTAACAATGTCCAGGATTAAACTGTATATTCACATCTTCAAAAAGCTTGCGATCGCCGAATTGAAGACTTACATTACTGACTGCTATCATTCAAAATCCTCCTAAATTCACAATGCTCCTATTATAGCACGAAAGAAAACGCATGCGCAACAATGCTAATTCTATATGGTTTCTATAATCGATATATCTGAAATACCTTATATGATATCAACAACTCGGAGACGCTGATTAATCGTATCAGTTCTAATTACCACATAATTTAGAAGTTTAAATCTCTTAGGAATGCCACCATATTACAAACAATCATGTTGCTGACTTGAGAAATACTGACTTTGTAGGAGCACGCAAAGATTGTGTGGGATCAAGGTATATTGTAGCAATACATGCTTTCTAGATGGTAAGCTAAGGAGTATTCCACAATTGTTTTTTACTGCACATACTATTACATCATTTACACTTTCATACGAAATTATGTATTTTGGTTCAAACGGGTACAAGTCTGTAAATCTGAATTTTGAAGGAGAAATAGAAATGCCGAAACAACTGATAGATAGAAAAAATATTTATATCATTATCGCTATATTTGTTCTATCCGTTAATATGAGACCAGCAATTACCTCGATTGGTCCCATGCTGGAAACAATTCGTGAGCAATTGACGTTATCGAACGCACAGGTAAGTCTTTTGACGGCAGTTCCAGTCATTTGTATGGGGTTATTTGCCTCATTGGCCCCTATTATGAACCGTAAGTTCGGTTTAAAACGTACAATTTACTTAATGATAATTATTATTGGGATAATGACTGGATTGCGTGGTTTCGTTTCCGGTTTCCCAGTGCTTATCGTAACAGCGTTTTTTATCGGGATTGCCATCGCTATTATTGGACCACTTCTTTCTGCGATGATAAAACAGTATTTCCCCGAGCGTACTGCATCAGTTATTGGAATCTATTCGTTCGGAATGGGAGTAGGTTCTGCGGCTAGTGCAGGTTTGACTGCAGTATTTTTTGAATCAACTGGGTCTTATCCATTTTCACTAAGTATCTGGTCTATACTTGCTATTGTTGGTATAGCTGTTTGGTACCAGGCAACGAAAACAAGCATGAGCGTTATTCCGTCTAATCCCCAAATTGCCCAGCTGAATTTAAAAACGCTGAAATCTCCGTGGAAAATACGTAAAGCCTGGTTATTTTTACTGTTTTTTGGTTTACAATCATCTGCTTTTTTCTCTATCATTACATGGCTCGCTCCACTCGGTATTTCTAGCGGAATGACATTGTTACAAGCTGGACTGTTACTCTCTATAATGACAACAGTACAACTTTTTTTAAATATCATTATTCCTTTATTAATGCAAAAGTTTCCAGCCCGTAAGTTTTGGCTCTTTCTTATGCTTACTGCAGGTATGATAGCTTTAGGTCTATTATGGACCGGCATACATCCACTGATGTACGCAGGTGCGTTTATAATGGGGATACCACTTGGAGGATTGTTTCCAGTAGCACTTCTTTTACCGCTTGATGAGACAGACACAGTGGAAGAAACAAACTCGTGGACCGCTATGATGCAAACAGGTGGTTTCATCATGGGTGGATTATTACCACTTTTGATAGCCATTGTTTACGATGGTACTGCAAACCATAATTATACACTTGTCATCATTTTATCATTGTATGTGTCGATGTTCATCCTAGCATTCAAGATTGGCGATAAAAAAGTATCAAACAAATAGTAAATAAAACTTATAAAAGTGGACGATGAGCCAGATACTATATCTGATTCATCGTCCACTTTACCTATGTACATATTTGAATAGTGACATAGTTAGATTTGGTGGAAATAGCTGACGGCATTAAATTTGATACTAATGTGAAAAGAGCGCAAGTTAAGCGCTCTTATAGCAGAGAGGTTCCAATGGGTAATTCTGATTGAAATAGCTTTATTCTATTAATAGATGTAGCTGGCGCCAATAATTATCAACAGAATGAAAAGCACAACAATCAGAGCGAAAGAATTACTTTCGCCTCCTCGGTATTCACGTCCCATATCATACACCGCCTTCCTATACGAACATCTATGTAACATATGCATGAGTGCGTAAGAGGGAGTGGGGGAATTATCATTAATCTTCCTGAATAAGTGAATTTCAGGTCAATTTACCTAAATAAACGAATGTTTATTGCTAATCAAACAATAACCGTTAACACCATAGGGCTTCATGGTATAATTGAGATAGATTACTGCAACCAAGTGACCTCCTGTTCGTCCTAACTTAGATATCATTTTTTGGAGGAATTTACTTATGGAAGATAATTATGAAGGACCTATTCCTAAAAGAAGAAGAAAGAAGAAGCTTCGTATCGGCAGGGTCATTTTTTTAATAGTTACGCTCTGTTTTATAGGAATCGGGCTATATTCGTATATTGAATACAATGCAGGAAAATCGTTGGCTGGAAGCAACGGGATTGACCCAGGTCCTTTCAAGGGCGATGCGGTGGATCCAAAGTATACATCAATTGAAAACTACTTGTTACTTGGTGTAGACGATGATGGAAGTGGTAGATCCCGGACTGACACAATGATGGTCTTGTCATGGGACAAGAGTGAAGGGAAAATGCGTGTCATTTCCTTCATGCGTGATATATATGCGGAAATCCCGGGCTTTAAATCATATAAGCTAAATACCGCTTATTATCTTGGTAAATTACAGACGACAAAAGATACCATTACAGGCATGTTTGGTATACCTATTCACCATTATGCAATTGTCGATTTTGCTAATTTCGAATCAATTGTTGATATCGCATTCCCTCAAGGTGTGGAAATCGATGTCAAAAAAGAAATGTCTGAGAAAATCGGCGTTACACTATTGCCTGGCAAGAAGAATTTAAACGGTCAGGAATTGCTTGGTTATGCTCGTTTTCGCGCAGATGAAGAAGGTGATTTTGGAAGAGTTGCACGTCAACAGGAAGTGATTTCTGCGATGAAAGATGAATTAGTCAGTCCAGGAATGTTAGCCAATGTCCCAAAACTTTCTGGTGCGTTGTCAGGATTTATTAATACCGATTTATCATCAAAAGACGAAATTTCAAGAGCAATTTCACTTTTGATGAAGAAGGGTGCGAAAGTCGAAACAATGACTGTGCCTGTGAAAGGCTCGTATTCCTATAATACCTATTCACATGCAGGGTCCGTCATCGAGGTGGATATCGCTAAAAATAAAGAGGCAATCTCAAAATTCCTCTCAATGCAACTGAATTAGTAGAACAATGTTAACCAGAAAAGGGGATGTTTATGGAGTTGAATGAAGAGAAGTTGTCGACTACAGCCCTAGAAATGAAAAAGAACGATGGAATGACTTCAAAAGTAATTCGTTTTTTCGGAGGACGAAGTACATTATTCGTCCTCGTTTCAATTTTGTTAATTGGTTTAATCATTTTTATCTTCAATCGAATATCGTTCATCTTTTATCCGATAACAGTTTTCTTCTCCACTGTTGTGTTGCCTGTCATTCTTGCTGCAATTGCTTACTATTTATTGAGACCGATTCTGCGTCTGTTAGAAAAAGTGAAAATACCCCGAATTTGGGGAATACTAATCATTTTCATTGGAGTGATTGGTCTTATAACGTTGCTGGTCTTTCTGGTTTTGCCTTTTCTGAAAATACAGTTTCATAATCTTATTGAAGAATTCCCTACATATTTTGGTCAATTATTAGTCAATACGGATGCTTTTTTACGTTCATCTATCTTTGCATCTTATTATGAAGGTTTGGATATTAACGTTAATACACTCTTAGATTCCGTGCAAGGTAATATAGGCAAGTTCTTCACTGATACAGTTGGCGGAATTGCGAGTGGTGTAACATCATTCATCTCAGCGCTTACGGGTTTCATCCTTGCTATTGTGACGGTTCCTTTCATCTTATTTTATTTGTTGAAAGATGGAGAAAAGTTACCACAGCTCATCATTAAGATGTTGCCGCCTCGTATGCGTAAAGATGCTAAAGTCATTTTCCATGATGCAGATCACCAAATCAGTTCCTATATTCAAGGACAAATTTTGGTTGCGATTTGTATTGGGGTTATGGTTTCTATAGGCTTTTTAATAATTGGAATGGAATATGCATTATTGCTAGGGGTTCTAGCGATGTTTACGAGTGTAGTTCCATATCTCGGACCTCTTATCGCGATTATACCTGCCGCCATTATTGCGATTGTCACATCACCATTAATGCTTTTCAAATTAGCTGCTGTATGGACAATTGTTCAACTGATTGACGGGAAGTTTATATCACCTCAAATTATGGGTAAATCATTACGTATCCACCCTATAACGATTATTTTCGTGCTATTGACGGCAGGCTCATTGTTTGGGGTTGCGGGTGTCGTCCTAGGGATTCCGGGTTATGCATTATTAAAAGTCCTTGTAAATCATTTATTTAAATTGTTGAAATTACGGTATAATAAGTATGAAGATAATGAGAATCTGCATTATAATGATATTGTTAATCAAGAATCGGGGGAATAGACTATGGTGAGGCAATTTACGTCAACAATCGAATACGGCGAAATGACTGTTAATACAAATGTTGATGGACCAAATATTGCTTTTGGAGAAACACTATCAGGAACTGTTTATATTGAAGGTGACAACAGTGATGAACTTGTCGATTTTATCGTTATTGAATTGTTAAAGAAAACAGAAACTGAGGAAGTTATCATTGCAAAACAATCGATAGAAATGATGAGTGATATCAAATCAAAAGAAACATGGATGATTTCTTTTGAGATGGTACCTGATGAGCGTTGGGAGACAGAAGCTGAAGCCCAGCCGCTCATATTAAAAACAATCGTACATCTTAAAAATGGGATTGATATTCAAGACGAAGACGAAATTATATATGCATGACGGTGAACGCACCCTATTAAACTAGGGTGCGTTTTCTTTTTCATTTGGGCAGGTAACTTTTCTTCCTGTATAATTGCGAAAAGGGTTCATAGGGGGAGATTCATAATGGATAAGATCATTCCTGTTTTCCACTCGCTATCAAAAAGCATGCGTAACATTCATAAAACGAGTTGCTCTGCGATTTCTGTTGTTCAAAGTTCAATCCTATATGAGATATCAATACTGAAAAAGCCATCCATGCAGACAGTTGCTGATGCTGTAAGTATGGATATCACAACATTTTCCAGACAAATTGGTACGCTTGAAAAGAAAGAGATGCTCGTTAGAACACCATATACAGGAGACAGAAGAATATATCTACTTTCTTTAACAAGTAAAGGGTGGGGTATGGTTGAAACTATCAATGGTGAAATTTTAAATAAAATGGAAAATGCTCTCGCCTCTATGAACGACTTTGAGCGCGAGACAGTACTTCGTTCTATGCATGTATTGGAAGTTAAACTGCGGGATTCCTAAACCATTTCACTAATAGAGGCTCCGTTGGCAAAATGGGGATTTCCAACACTAAGCCTACTATCGTATGAATTTGGAATGGCTTTGTCGATTCGAAAAAAATACAAAAAATTCATTTGAAGTTTTACTAACATGGCAATACTAATTTTACAGAACGGAGAGGATATCACTGTGAAGATAAATCAATTAATTGCGAACAATATTAACAAATTAGATGCAGCACTACCAGTAGATAAATCGTTAGGAATTGCTGGTTTATCAGGTTCTGGTAAAACAACTTTTTGCCAAACAATTGGTGAGGAATCTAAGAAGCGTCTCGTTTCCTTATTGCCAAAGGCTGAATATCAGTATTTATTCCCCGATATTATGCAAACAAATTTCAGTGCCATCAAGATGGGAGAAATGCCTCTAGTCCTTTTTCTAGGAAAATCGTCCATATCGTCCAATCCACGTTCAACAATTGGCACACATACTGGCGTGTTTAAAGAGATTCGTGATACGCTTGCTGAAAATTTTAATCTTTCTCCAGAAGTTTTTTCCTTTAATAATGAGCTAGGCTGGTGTCCAGGTTGTAAAGGACGCGGTACTACTAAAAATGTAGAATGTAAAAAGTGTGAGGGTAAACGCTATAATCCAGACGTTTTACAGAAAAGAATAGAATTATTGGGTCAACCATATAGTGTTTCTGACATCAACAATTTAAGCATTGAATCGATTCTTTCCCTTGGAGAGGAATTACATATTGGTGAAGCGAAACAGCATATTCTTAGAAATATTATCAATATGAATATAGGTTACTTAACATTAAACCGCATTATGGGAACATTGTCAGGCGGAGAATTAACACGTCTTTACTTGGCTGAATTCATGGCAACAAGTGAAAACACCGTTATTATTATTGATGAAATCTCCGTGGGTCTTGATCACCAAACCCTATTGAAAATTTTAGAACAGATTAAACAATTAGGGTATAAGAATCAAATATGGCTCATTGATCATTCTGATACGGTACTGGACACAACGGATGAACAATTATATTTTGGACCTGGTAGTGGTAAATACGGAGGGGAAATTGTTGAAGAATCTCCACGTCCAAAACCAATCTCTTCGGAACGAAATCAGGAAATGCCAACAGAATACTATCAGTTTCAGGATTTATACTGTCGTAATATTCAAATGGCTGAAATTCAAATTCCGAGAAATAGACTTGTAACCTTTACGGGTGAGTCGGGATGTGGTAAATCTACTCTTGTCAATGAATGTATGGCCAAAGACTTTCTGAAGCGATATTCAAAAGATAAGCTGGTAATGGTAGGGCAAAATCGAAACCAATCGATTACTAGTCGGTCAACAGTTGCAACTTTTCTTGATATTAAAAGAAAACTCGCAAAGTATAGTGAAGATATTGATGATATTTTTCAACGCTCGATTGAAGATATTATTGACGAATTGCCATATGAAGATATCGCTCATAAACGCTTGAGTTTATTGGTGAAACTTGGACTCGGTTATTTGACGTTAGAAAGAAAAACACAGTCATTATCGAATGGTGAATTTCAATGTGTCCATTTAGTTTCTGAGCTATTTGCTAACTCAAGGAACCCACATACATTATTTATTTTTGACGAACCTTCAAAAGGGTTATCGCAAAATATATTAAATCAATTCATTGATAGTGTCAGGCTTATTTTGCAGGATGAATCTGTCTCGATAATTATGATTGAACATAATGCTTATATGATGGAAAACTCTGATTTCATCGTTGATTTTGGTGAAAGACAGCTTGCGCCTGTAGAGCACCTTGACGTTGTCAGTCATGATGAATATTATCGTCAACCAAACAGCGCGGATAGAGTTGCACCGGTGCAAATTTCTTCAACCATCAATCAACAACATGGAATTAACCGCTTGAATGAAAATCAAATTGCCTATTTTAAAAATGCAGAAAACGTCTATAAGGGCGGAATCTTAAAAAGTTTATCCTCAATGGCTCGTTTGATATACGGGGAGTACGAATCTGAAACAATTGCACCTGTCATTGCCATTGATCTGGAACGTCATTTGTATAGTCAATATAGTTTTCTCTATGAAATTGGCGGCTTGATCAACCATATTGTGGCGTCGCATTCTACCAATAAAGATACGCGAAGCTTCGATTTCTATTATCAAGACAATCATTGTCCAAGCTGTTCGGGCCGTGGGGTGATAGAAGAATTTGATATAGATGTTGTTATTCAGGACAAAACCGTGCCATTCTGGGAGGGGCAATTGCACCCAGACGTGATGGAGGTATTAAAATATTATCAATATCCAAGACTTGAATTCATTTTTAATGAAATTAAGAATGAGCTTGGTCACGATATGAGTAAAAGCTATAATGAAATGACAGCAGAAGAAAAGCATACTTTTTTATATGGGTATTGGGAAAAGTCATTTTATGATAAAGCAGCTAAGGCACAGAGAACATGGCAAGGATTTAATAATGTAATTGGGATGTATATGTTCATTTCGAAATCCATTATTAAAGAGCATATGAAAGCATCTAAAGAGATGATTTCATGTCCGATTTGCAAAGGTTCCGTGTTAAATCATCACAAACAGCTCAAATTTGGCGACACGGATATTCGTGAAATAATAAAGCAGCCACTTGATCAAGTTTTGAAAACAGTAGGGGAGTTACCGGAACTGGTAAAATTGAAAGCTATTGTAGGCGGTGATATGACTTTGACAGAAGATGTTTCACTGTTAAGTAGGGAAACGCAAGTCGCTTTGAAAATGCTTGAATTAGAACTAGCAAGTTTTGCTGGGTATGAAATGGTACTGCAAAATGTATTGCCATTCTGGGACAGTATTAAAGGAAATATCGAATCCATCAGCAACAATAATCAAGTAACTATCTGTGATTTTGACAATATCAATGAGACGAGAGAAAACATCATTGATAAGTATTTCACTAATAAAAAATACAAAAAACTAACATATGTTTATGAAGCGTTTGGTTACAAAAAACTTATTACCCAAATTAATAAGATAAAGAAAAGTCAGCCTTGCCCATTCTGCAAAGGGAAGAAAGTCATTACTGAAGATAATCTACATGAGGGTGTAAATAAATTAACGATACCTTGTGTGAGCTGTAATGCAAGTGGTATCAATGATGAGGGACTTCAGGAAGTTGTCGAAGGCATAACAGTAGAAACATGGCTAAATGGAAATGTAAATCATATAGTTGATGAAAGCTTATATATTGAGACTGTTGCCGATATTCCAATCTTCAATCGTATTCGTGAGTTAAATAAACAAGATTTGATGGCGGTTTATCAATGCCTTGACCACAATAATTAAAGTAGAATTATTGTGGCCGAATTTTATTGCGGGTCTAGACTCGAATTAATAGAAGAAAATCCGAAATATATAAGTATTATTCAACAATGGTTGCTTTAATAAAGTAACGGAAAAGCCCATTTTCTCTGTTTTCATTTGCAGAGAAGTTGGGCTTTTTAATTTGGAATTTACTGACGGTACCCTAAAAGAAGCTTCATATGTTAATTAATTGCACTTTACAAGTTATTGTAAGAGCTTGTAATTGCAAAATACAAGTATTGTTTTTAGAATGTTTGCATAATGCAAGTAAGAGGTGATACTAGCCTCCTAATTAAGGGTAAAACGTTTGATACTTGCATGATGCAACTAACTGTTCGTAGAAAAAGCAATAATAAATTTCCCGAACTTCAAGCTGATGTTTCAAGTCGAGAATCTAAATGCTATTGCGAAAGTTATATTGAAAGTGCATACTATTTGAGTAGCTAATTTCATTCTTATAGGGGTTAATAAACAAATGATAAATGATTTAGCATTTCAAAAGAAGATGTCACCTACATATGATCTATGGGAAGCTTATGCAATATGCGTGTGAACATTGTGCGGTAGGTTATGTATGGAGGTGTAAAGACCTAGAGTAGTTTAGGGTATAATTGCTTATGTCCAGGCTATAGGAGATCCCTCATTTGTGGTCCATAAGTATCACAGGCGACGATCCGATGTTCTCTAGAAAATCGGTAGATCGTTACGTTTTACCATTATTGACGTACACGCATGAACGTGGAGTGCGTACACAGATGAATTCGAACTTAACAATGCCGTTGGATCGCTATATGGTGATTGAGTAGGTGCTGAGGCATCTACTATTTTTTTATTGTGTATATCTTTCTCTAAGAAAGAACCTGACTGTCTGAATTGTGTAATCTACCTATCAAGTACAGATGCGGTTAATTCATATTCTTTGACAATATCTTGTCGGCTTTTTCCATTTTCATATAGGGCTACCACTTGTTTTTTGAAATCTGTAGAAAACGTTCTTCTTTTTACGGAAAAAGGAGATCTCCTCACTTCTTGTGTATTATTCTATTTTCCCTTAATTTAATTGTCCAACTATGTGGAACCTATCCAAAGGTTGAGGAGATTACTCTATGGGGTGGTGCTATTATGGTGGAGATAGGTACTCTTAATGTAGATAAGCTAATAAGGAAAGCATTGAGCCTCTAAGGTTTGGTGCTTTTTTGTTTGCTGTAAAGCGACAGATGATGCATAATGGCATCTCACATTGACATAAATTATACCCCCACTCATAATAAAGAGGTATTAATTAGATAGGAGTAGTTCATATGAATATTCAAGTTATCTCTAAATCCAAAATGTCTCCACAAAATGATCCATGGGAGGCTTATAAAGATATAGAGCAGTATGGTAGATTAACTCTTTCTAGTATAGAATTTACTACCACTTATCTCTGTAATATGAGGTGTAGACATTGTGCAGTAGGACATACTCTAAGCCACAAAGACCCTAAAGCTCTACCTATAGAGTTATTACTGCAAAGATTAGATGAGATTCCTACACTTAGAACACTGAGCCTTACAGGTGGAGAGCCTATGATGTCCTTAAAGTCAGTAGAAAATTATGTACTGCCTCTATTGAAATATGCTCACGAGAGAGGGATATACACTCAAATAAACTCTAATCTGACATTAGAATTAGACAGATATAAGCTCATAGCACCTTACTTAGATGTATTACATATCTCTCATAACTGGACTACAGAGGATGAGTTTATAGATACTGGTTTTGCTATGATGGAAAGAAAGCCTACTAGAGAACAGAGAAAGACATTACTTGACAGGATGATTACTAACTCTAAGGCTTTATCTGAAATGGGAGTATTTGTATCTGCTGAGACAATGCTCAATGGTAGGACAGTACCTCATTTAGAAAAGATACATAAGCAAGTCATAGAAGAAATGGGATGCAAAAGGCATGAGATACATCCTATGTATGAGCCAGGATACGATAGAGGGACTGCCACTAATGAGTGGCAAGATTCTCTACAAGGGATGTACCCAAGTGATTTTGCTTCACAATTAGAAGTGCTCTCTTTGGAGGAAACTAGAAATGCAATTCATGGCCTCTTGGATCACCGTAATGAAGACGTCTGGATGTTGTTTGGCACACTACCCTTTTATCCATGTAGTAATAACAAAGAAGATTTGACGCTGTTAAACAGGATTTACAACAGTAAGAATGTGTCCGTTCGTAATGACCCGGATGGCAGATCCCGTTTGAACGTAAATATCTTCACTGGTGAAGTGATTGTAACTGACTTCGGAGACACTCCACCAATGGGCAATATTCAAACCGAAGCACTTCCAATAATGTTAGACCGTTGGCTTGATCGGCCACTTGCAAAGACAATCAGTTGTCATTGTCCTGCTGTGAAATGCTTAGGACCAAATCTTTTGGTAAAAGACGCCTATTACCCTGAGATGGATTTCACGAGAACGGAAACAAATATCTAACTAAGAATACAAATTGTTAGCCTCCTACCTATAATTCCTAGGGTAGGAGGCTTTCTTAAGTTGTCGGAATTACTTCAATGGAATGGTCATATGTTATACTTAATGCCAATGCCGTGCTATTACTCCGAAAAACCTACAATTTAAAAAGGCAAGTTCATTTGTCTATGAGAGAAAGGATTAACAATGCTCAAACTTCCCTCTATTGGAGATTGAACGACAAAATAATACCCTAAGATGTATTAGAAAAGAACGAGGACACTACTAACAATCTATCGCAAGTAAGACAGCCCACAGACATTAAGTTTATGGGTGAAGAAGGGACTAATTATTATAAATAATACATATGATATCCAAAATAAATTACCATCCTTACCCATTCCGCAATTGAATGACACGAAAGATAAGCTTCTCGAATGGATTGAGCCCCTAGTAAGCGAAGAGCAATTTCATGAAACGACGAAAGTAATCACTCGATTTTTTGAAGGTAATGGAGAAGCTGAAAAACTGCAAGGAAAGTTATATGAATGGAATAAGAGCATAGAAGGAAGTTGGCTTAAACCATTTTGGAATGCATCCTATTTAAAATATAGAGGTTCTTTGTCAACTGGTATGAACTTTAATGTTTTATTAGATAATAAAAAGTATAGAGAAGACTACACAACGGCGGATTTGATTGGGAAAATTGGTTATTTGATTACTGAGCTCTACCATAGAATTATTGATGGAGAAGTAGGGCCAGTATCGATTAATGAAATCCCCCTAGATATGAGTCAATATAAGAAGTTCTTCCGATCTGTCCGTATTCCTAGGTTAAAAATAGACGAATACAAAGTTGCTGAATTTGATAAAAAAAATAATCATGTCGTTATTTTATACAAGAAAAATTTTTATAAAGTAAATGTATCGAATAACGAAGGGGTTATTTATCAAAGTAATGAAATCACAAAGGCAATCGAAAGGGCATTTTCGAATGAGAACGGCGATGGTAAAAATATTGGTATATTTACGACTGCTGAGAGGGACCAGGCTGCAAAGGCATACGAACAACTCATTGTGTCAAATGTAAATGCTGATAACCTTCAGACCATTGCAGATTCGCTTATAGTCATCTCAGTTGATGAAGAAAGTGATGATTCCAAAGAAGCAATCGAAAATATGATGTTAGATGGTACTAACAAATATTTTGATAAGACAATTCAAATTATCATTACTAAAAATGGAGAGTTAGGATACAGTATTGAACATTCTGCTGTAGACGGGACTACGATATTTGCGGTTATTAGCCATGTAAATGCCGGGCTCTGCAAAGTGGACACCGAAGTTATTTACACCAAAGAGAAGACCGAAGTAGAAAAAATGGAGTGGGAAATTTCAGAGGAACTTCAAGGAACCTTAACGAAGTTTCAAAATAATAACATTCGAACCAAGAAAGAGTTTCATGTAAGTTCGGAAACCTTTGAAAAATTTGGTTCAGATGAAATAAAGAAATTGAATATAAGTCCGGATGCCTTTTTCCATATGGCGTTGCAAATTGCGCAGTATAGAACCTTCGGTATACTGAGGAGCGTTTATGAACCGGTTGCAGTACGTGTCTTTCATGAGGGAAGGACAGAATGCGCAAGAGCTACAAGTATGGAAAAACTGAAATTGGTGACTGCGCTTGAAGCGGGTGAAAAAAGTAATGAAATCCTATATTCTTTAATGAAAAAAGCAGGTGCAGCCCATTCAAACCGAATCATAGAATGTCGAAAAGGATTAGGTGTTGAAAGGCATATGTTTGGCCTTGAACAAATGTATTATTTAAATGGAGCAAACCTAGGATTAACAGAACTACCGGAAGTTTTTAACGACATAGGTTATTTGACGATGAGGCATGATTTCATTTCAACAAGTGGCATGGCATACGACAATGTTAAATATCGGATTTTTGGACCAGTCGTTGAGGGAGGATATGGATTAGCCTATATTTTATTAGCCAAAACCATTTCCATCAACATCTCATGTAATTCTTCGGAAAAAGAAAGTGCAAAGATGCTAACCGATAATTTAGTGGTAGCATTAAATGAATTAAGACATATTGCGCAAAATGGTGTGGATCATGAAGAAACAAATGCAGATTAATTAACCTTTCAAACCAGAATAACGCCAATCCAGATGTCCGGATTGGCGTTATTTTTATTCCGTTAATCTTCCTACTTAAAGGTATTACATTTATCATTTTGTGGCTGTTGATTAGGAAAGCTCAGCTACTTCCGAAGACTTAGACAGGTTTACGTCAAAAGTCTATTCAATAAACTTTTCCTTCGACTATACTTGATAACATGAGTTGAATAATTGAAAAATACAGAAGGAGGGGAAAAATGGTTGATTATACGATGGAGGTTCAAGAGGAAATTGATTTTTGGAAGCAAAAAATGACTCGAAGGTCAGGTTTTATTAGTCGTACATCCAAGACCGCACAGAACAAGATAAATGGTTTGATTCCGGAGAAGTTTCATACAGTAATGACAGAGAGTATTAAAAACATGGTAAAAGCAACGCTCTTCGGTTCAAATATGACGACAAAAAAACCACAAACAACCGTATTAAGTTTATTTGAACGCGATGAGTTATTTAAGGAAAAACTCTCGATTTTTAGAAAAACGGCTGTTATTGAAGGAGCTGGAACAGGGGCGGGCGGCATTATGCTTGGACTTGTTGACTTTCCACTTCTATTATCGATTAAAATGAAGTTTTTGTTTGAAGCTGCTAGCGTTTACGGTTTTGACACGGATAATTACGAAGAGCGTTTGTTTCTCTTGCATGTCTTCCAACTCGCTTTTTCAAGTGAAGAAAAACGGAGAGAAACCTTGATTATTATTGAAAATTGGGAGGTTGAGAAACACCTAATTGCGGACATGGACTGGAAGGACTTTCAACAAGAGTATCGGGATCACATCGATTTAGTGAAGATGTTTCAATTAATCCCTGGCTTCGGGGCAATCGTCGGTGCGTTTGCTAACTATAATCTACTTGACCAACTTGGGGAAACGGCAATGAATTCATATCGGATACGCTTATTATAATCCTTTTGAAAGGTGGGGTAATAGTAGATGTTTTTCAAAAATAAATTGTTCATCGTTTTAGTGCTCGTGTTACTTATTATAGGTGGGATATCGTTGGTGATTACATTAGGAGATTCAACAGGAAATAATGCCCGAAAAATAGTAGTGGATGATTCCTCGTTCACGAATATTGAAATTACGGCCGGCAACGCAGCGGTGGAAATCGTACCGACCAATGATTCAGCAACAACAGTAAAATATATAGGGGAAACAAAGAAGAAATCGAAATATGTATTCAAGGCGGATATAAACGGAGACACACTGTCTATTCAATTCAAAGAAAAGCGACGAAGTTTCTTTAGCTTCGGATTTTTTAACAACGACTTAAAGTTGTTAGTAGAAGTACCGCAAAAACAATATAACAAAATCCAAGCGGAAAGCGATAACGGACGAATCAATGTGGAAAATATCCAAGCGGAAGAAATAGTGTTGGAAACAGATAACGGCACGATAGAACTGATAAACGTAGAGACTTCTACAACCGTTGTTGAAACGGATAACGGTAAAATTCTCCTTGAATCGGTCGAGGGCAAGATTCAAGGGCAAACAGACAATGGAAGAATTACACTTGTCACTGACAATTTGGATCGTTCGATTGAGTTGACGACAGATAACGGTAGAATCGAAATTCAATCCGAGAAAGAACCGACGAATGCTACGATTGATGTGAAAACGGATAACGGAAGAATCGATGTTTTTGGATATGATAACAAGCATACTAAGTTTGGTAAGGGTGAAAATTTGATTATATTAAGAACGGATAATGGGGGAGTAACTGTTACGAAATGATAGGAGACATTCTATCATTTCGTTTTTTCTATTATTTGGAGTTTTTGATAATCATCTTGTGTATCAACATCGAATACAAGCCTCTTATCAATGCAGGGCAATAGTTTTCCTTTTCGAAGAAAATCCCCATGTAATATCGCTTTCGCTTCTTTGTCCCCACGTTGTGTTAAAAGGTCATTGTAAATAACTGACGAGAAAAGAACAGGCGGCGTTATTGATTGTTCAAATGTGGTGGCGACGAACCTGCATGTCGGGTTGTTCTTCATACACGTAATCATTTCTTTAATCATTTGGACGGTAATGAAGGGTTGGTCCGCCAGCATGATGAGGGCGGCATCCGCGTGATTAGCTTGGGCCTGTTGAATCCCACATCTCAATGATTCAGACTGGCCTTCATGAGCCGTGGAACATTGTATAATTGTACATCTTGGATCCGACTTCATTTCTGCGGGCAGCCAATTTGCATCATCCGTGTCTTTTGTAATGACATAGATTTCATCGAGCGACGACTTCAAAGCTGATTCAAGCCCCAAGCTACCTACTGTCATTGTCCCGACAGGCAGAGCCAATTTATCGCTTCCCATACGGCTGCTGCTTCCGGCTGCAAGGTAAATGCCTACAATCTTCATATCTTTTTCCTCCATCTCACTGCGATCATTTCCACTACCAAGTAAGTGTAAATCCAGTTTCAATCATTTGTTTGATTAGCCACATACTCTATCTTAATTTCCTTCTATCAACTATCGCCATCCAGTCAACCTTCTATTCGTTAGTGACATTCCCGCAAAAACAGTTGTTCAACGATTGAATGAGATGAAGAGGTTGCGTCAACACAGCTCCTTACACCTGATTCGACATCTGTGACGCTGCTGCTGCCTTAGTGTAAGGTTTGCAGGCGCCAACTAGAAGTGACTTGCCAAATCGTTTGTATGGCCTGTTGCATCGTTTAACTAGGTACTGAATACTGTAAGTTGTTCAGTCGTTGTAATAGCGGCATTTAAGCATAAAAAATAACCCATCCATGAGTTGGCGGCTCAGATGGGTCATCCCGTCATTGTTCTGACAACTACTTTAGCTATTCAGCACTAACTTCTTTTCCGAATTGTAAAGTTGTCTTCCAGTAATGACCAGTTTTGAGGAAATGGATAACCAAGAACCCAGTAACTAATCCCGCGTAAATTATAGTCTTTAACCACATCAAACTTAGCTTGTGCACTTCGGGCATCTTCAAACCAGACTTCGTGATTACGCCCCTCTGCATCGGTGTATCGGTAAAAAGGGGACTGAGCTATCAAGTCATATTGAATGGCCACTCCATACTGTAGTGCACGGCGAATGGCTTCCTGTTGACTGAAGGTTTCTGCCTCTTGTCCTTCCTCGTAGGGAAGTAGCCAGTCTCGTGCATAGATTTGAAAACCAAATAAAATTTTATTTCTTGGTATCACGGTAACGGCGTAATCTAGCACTTTTTTTATTTCGTTTAAGGGTGAAATAGCTTGAGGCGGACCTAATCGATAACCCCATTCATAGGTCATCAACACAGTGAAATCAACAATTCTTCCATGTGCTTCGTAATCATGTGCTTCATATAATAACCCTTTTTGTTCACCACTAATTTTCGGGGCAAGGGCAGTTGAGACGGAATAGCCTTCGGGATGCAAACGATCAACCGCACGCTGCAAAAACTGGTTATATAACTCACGGTCCGCCGGAAACACATTTTCAAAATCAATGTTTAAACCTTGATACCCTTTTTCTTTCATGACGTTTAAAATATTGGTTAATAAAACATCTTGGATATCCGTACTTGCTAGGACTGCCTGCGCAAGAACGGATCCGGCAGCCGTGGCACTGAAGTTCGTGATAACTATCACAGGAACGACTTTCTCTGCAGCGGCGGATCGAAGCATTTCAGTATCGTCAATTGAGTTTAGTCCGCCATCTTCACGTATCGTGTAGACAAAAGGCATCCAGTACGTTAAATACCGACCAACTTCTTGAATTTCCCTCGCTCCGGTTTCTCCAGTATTGATGGTATAAGCATTTACGTCTATAACTGGTTTATGGACGGGAATGGTTATACGTGTACCCGATAAAATCATATTCGGGTTTTGGATTTGATTCGCTTGTACGATATCTTCTACAGTTGTACCGTAGCGATGTGCAATTTCGGATAAGTTCTGACCAGGCTCAACTGTATGTGTACGTGAAGCTGTGGGAATGACAAGGGCTAGACCGCTAACTAATTTACTTGGATTCGCCAATTGGTTAGCCGTTACAATTTGGCTTACTGTGACGCCGTACCGCTGGGCGATTAACCATAACGTTTCCCCTGGGCGTACCACATGGATTTGCATATAGCTCACTCCTTAGCATTCATATCTTACATGTTATTCAAAATGGCAAGGAGATATAATCATTAAAATGATTAACATCTAAACATTTCTAGTAGTAAATTAATTAGCATAATTGGATATTCGAGAGTTTTCTGCGAAATTCGACTTGACTAAACATATTATATTAATTAAAGTAATGTAATAATTGTAACAGTTTACTATAATGTGTGTTTTTAGTCAGCACAGAAAAAGGAGATTTTTGAGATGTTGTCGTTTTTGGGGTTTTGTATGATTGCTACCTTTCTTATCTTAGTTATTACTAAGCGTCTGTCAGTAGTTGTAGCTTTCATTTTTGTAGCTGTAGTTTTTGCTGTAATCGGTGGATTTTACGCTGACATGGGTGAAATGATGATGGCGGGTATTATTAAAGTTACACCTACCGCGGTCATGATTGTTTTTGCTATTCTATATTTTGGATTGATGATCGATGTCGGTTTGTTTGACCCTATGATTAACCGGATTCTACGTTTAGTAAAAGGTGACCCATTAAAAGTCGTTTTAGCCACTGCTATTATTACAATATTAGTCGGTTTGGATGGAGATGGTTCTTCAACATTTATGGTTACAGTTTCGGCGATGTTACCGCTATACAAGAGGTTAGGCATGAATCGTCTAATATTAGCATGTGTGGTCGGTTTAGGAGCAGGTGTTATGAACATCATTCCATGGGGAGGCCCTTTAGTTAGAGCCGCGGCCAGTCTTCAAGTCGAGGTTTCTGATTTGTTTATACCACTGATTCCCGTTATGATTTCAGGGATTTTGTGGACACTGTTTTCTGCCTATTTACTTGGTAGAAAAGAGAGGGAGAGATTAGGAGTTATTAAATTAGATGATTCTTTTAACGCTATTCCAGAGCTAGCGGCTACATCTATAGTAAATAAAGGAGTCACTAAAATATATTGGTTTAACTTACTGTTGACGATTGTTCTTATGGTTCTACTCGTAATGGATGTATTGCCAATCGCAATTTTATTCGCTGTGGCATTTGCAATCGCATTATTTGTTAACTTCCCTAGTGCCCAAAAGCAACAAGAACAGATTTTAAGCCATGCAAATAACTTTGTCTTGATTAGCACGATGGTTTTTGCAGCTGGTATTTTTACAGGTGTATTTACAGGAACACACATGATGGATGCGATGGCGGCGACGCTGGTTTCCGTTATTCCTGACTGGCTCGGATCACATATGCCTATCTTAGTTGCACTTACCAGTATCCCTATGGGGTTTGTCTTTTCACCTGACGCCTATTACTTTGGAATTCTTCCCATCCTTAGTGAAACCGCGGCTGGATTTGGCATAGATCCTGTTGAAATCGGACGAGCTGCCTTATTAGGCCATTCAACAGCAGGATTCCCATTATCTCCTTTAGTTCCTGCTACGTTCATACTTATTGGTTTGGTAGGGGTCGGATTTGGAGAACATCAAAAGTTCCTGTTTAAATGGGCTTTTGGAACAACCATAATCATGACCATTACGGCCGTTTTAACAGGAGCCATTTCATTATAAATTGTGGATATGGATTGAGGTAGTTAATTAAAACAAATGGTACATCACTTCTTACAGGTGGTGTACTATTTTTTGTAGGAAGACTAGAAAACTTTCAAGTCTTGTATAATTAAAATGATAAATATAATCCGTATTCATATTGGAAAGTAGAAGGGAATTGAAAGTTAAAATGATAAAAGCAGTACTCTTTGACTTGGATGGTACATTATTAAATCGTGATGCATCTGTAGAAAAATTCATAAATGGACAATACGAACGTTTATATGAGTGGGTCGGACATATTCAAAAAGAGAAGTATGTTTTAAGGTTTATTGAGTTAGATCGCCGGGGATACGTTTGGAAAGATCAAGTTTATCAACAAATGGTTGCGGAGTTTAATATAACGAGGCTAACCTGGGAACAACTCCTACAAGATTATGTAAATCATTTTAAAGAGTATTGCGTACCATTTCCAAACCTTCATGAAATGTTAGCCTCACTTACAAGTCAATCGATTTTCTTAGGGATTATTAGTAATGGAAAAGAGCAATTTCAAATGGATAATATAATCGCCCTGGGTATTGAAAAGTATTTTAAAACAATTTTAATATCCGAAAAAGTAGGCATAAAAAAACCAGATCTTCGAATATTCAAGAAAGCGCTAGAGCAACTTTCTGTATCTCCAAACGAATGTATTTTTGTCGGGGATCATCCGGAAAATGATGTGAAAGCATCAAAAGATTTAGGAATGCTAGGGGTTTGGAAGAAGGATTCAGAGTGGGAAGATGTAGATGCAGACTTCATCGTCAATGATTTAATGGAAATAAATCTTCTAGTAGAAAATAATGCCCATCAATGACGGACTTCCTCGTTCTGATAGCGAATTGCTAAGAATAGATTCTGATAAAGAATTTAGTGAAATACCCATGCCATTTTCCGAGACCAACATTAGATAAAGAGAAAGAAGATTTTTCACTCTGGGGGTGGATGGTCATGGCGAAAAGAAACCGAGGAAAAGCATTAAAAAAGCTCCCTTCAAAAGGAAGAGGAGACTGTCCGTTGTGTGACCGAAATCGCATTAAGTTATTGTACAATCATAAAACAGAAGCAAAAGAACTCATTAAGGTTTGTAAAAACTGCAGAGATAGATAATTCAACAAATTGTTCAGCGATCTTTCAATACAATGTGAGACTTCCTTTACAATAAGGGAAGTCTTTTTTAATGAAATCAAGTATTTAATCTAAATAAGCATAGCATACAATTTTATCATGCCTTGTTGAAACGTATGGTATATTTAAGAAAAAGGAGTTGCGGTGATGAATGATTTAACGATTAAGAAACTTCAATTACGTGATGAAATTTTGGAAGCATATCCGATTATGAAACAATTACGAACACATTTGGATGAAGTTACCTACTTGGAATTGGTTCTTGAAGCACAAGAAAAAGACCACTACCAACTGGTTGCATTACATATTGAAGGAGACATCGTAGCAGTAATTGGTTTCAAACCAATGATTACACTCTATTATGGTAGATTTGTATGGGTTTGTGACTTGGTAACGGACACAACTAAGCGTTCAAGCGGCCACGGAGAAAAACTGCTTACCTATGTCCATGAATGGGCAAAGGGAAATGGCTATGAAAGTGTCGCGTTATCATCAGGCTTGCAGCGTATGGATGCACATCGTTTTTATGAAGAGAAGATGGATTATGACAAGGTGAGTTATGTATTTAAAAAGTCGCTCTGATAAATATGAATAATTGAAAACAAATCAACTTACACCAATAATTGTGGATGAGTTATTTCATTATGAAATACGCGTTATTCCAAGAACATATGTATGGTATAATACAAGAGTAATAGTATAGGTGACTCAAGGGTGGTCGGCTCACTCCCGCACGAAAGGGGGTGGTGCCAATGTCAGTATTCGAATCGTTAATGTTTGCAATTGCTTTTGCAACATTGGTCGTATTGATACTTGCATTTAACCATAAAAAATAACCCATCCTTGAGTTAGAGGCTCGTAGGGATGGGTTAATTCCACTCTGTAGGTGCTGATCCCCTTGGTGGGAACCTTCTATTGCATTGATTGATCGATGCGACAACATCGATCAATCTTTTTTATTGTAATCAATCTATATCCTCATTATACGTTTGAACTTCAACTCTGACAACTAATTTGTTGTTTAACTCACTTTAAGCTATGCACATACAACAAGGGAGATACACCACGGCAGGCCGGTGACTTCTATTAAAAGGACTAATGCGTTATCATTAATACCAACAGGAGAGGCGTGTGTTTCCAAATTGACTGAACCAATCAACCAAAGAAAATCAGAGCATATTCAAATCACCTTGAATGAGAATGTAACGGGTGACACAGTCACAACCGGCTTCGAAAAGGTGAAATTCATACATAATTCATTACCCGAAATCAATTTCAGCGAAATATCCATTGATACGAAGTTTTTAGGACATGACTGCAAAACACCATTCTTAATCAGTTCAATGACTGGCGGGGCCGCATTTGCCGAAACAATCAATCAAAACCTCGCGGAAGCAGCGGAAGAAAGAGGTTGGGGCTTGGCTTTAGGTTCGACACGCGCACTGATTGAAAGTGCGGAACATCGGGCTTCTTTTCAGGTACGTAAATTTGCTCCTAGCATTCCGATAATTGCTAATTTAGGAGCTGTTCAGCTGAACTATGGTTTTGGCGTAGATGAATGTCTCCGTATCATTGATATAACAGGGGCAAATGCACTTGTCCTTCATTTAAATAGTATTCAGGAAGTGATTCAACCAGAAGGGAATACGAATTTCAAACATCTATTAGAGAAAATAGAAAGATTATGCGGTGAGTTGGATGTTCCGATTGGCGTGAAGGAAGTCGGGTGGGGCATCGATCAGGTCACAGCTAAAATATTATGTGATGTAGGTGTTTCATTTATAGATGTGGCGGGAGCTGGAGGTACGTCTTGGAGTCAAGTTGAAAAGTTCCGTTCAACATCTCCTGTGAAAAAATTAGCCGCTGAGGCGTTCAGTGACTGGGGAATCCCGACAGTTGAATGTATCACTTCAGTAAGGGGCATTATTGGAAAGCAACCGATAATCGCTAGTGGTGGAATACACACTGGTGTGGATGGGGCAAAAGCCATTGCGATTGGAGCGGATATCGTTGGTTTTGGCAGATCAATTCTAAAAGTAGCAACTTCGTCTACAGAGGAAGTACTGGTCGCGATGGAAACAAGAGAATTGGAACTTCGAATGGCGATGTTCGGCATAGGAGTCGCTTCACTCAGCGAGTTAAAAAAGACAAATCGGGTCAATTATCAAGTATTTTAACGTTCATATATTTAAATAAACCCCACACCCAGCTTAAATAAAGCAGGGTGTGGGGTTTTGATTTATCAAGTTTTTTAGTAAGTCGGCTATTAATTTATCAGACAGAATCCCGAACGTGTCCCATCTTTATTTACCATAACCAAAGTCTATAACTGTAAAACAGCACTTTTCCTATAACTTTTAATTGCAAATCCCCAATCAGTTATATAGTCTATTATTTTGATTAGTGGAATTTCCGTGAGTTTTAATAAAATTGCTAACCATGTATATATTCCGTTTACAATGAACCTCGCTAGTGCATATATAAACATATAGCTCGCAACTAGTTTACTCTAATATTATTATGTATTCCCGAACAAGTATTCAAGTGAGTGTCAAGACACAGTTTACATAATGGAAGGAATAGGGGGAAGATAGTACATATTGCAACGCATATATACCTTGATATATGAACTAGCGAGGTGTATGATTATTAAAAATATTAGGAGTGTTCAGTATGAAGATACCTTCGTTTCAACAAACAGTCGGTTTTAGTGTTGGAGATACTCTATCTTTGTTTTTATTAAGGAGTCTCTTTAATCGGAAAAATTATTCAAGAGCTCTCTATGAACAATTTAACTTGGATTTCCCAGGACGTTCCGTTTCATATGAGTACGTTGCACGTACTGCTAACACGTTAGAGAGAAACGGCTTTCTTCGATCTCAAACAGAAGGTCGTAAAAAGTTCTTTCAAATTACTGACAAAGGAAAAGAACGTCTTCAAGAATACAAAACAATTTATGCGCATAGGTTTAGGGAAGTATCTATTGTTATAGATCGATTCTATTATTTTCTAACCAAAAATGGCCAGCCACCGCAAATAGAAGTTGAGCCATTACACGAAGACTTTAGACCTTTTATATCAAAGCTGCTATCCGTCAAAGATGTTGTTCGATTTATGACACTACGATTTAGCTTAGATCGAAAATCTTTTTATATGGCTGAGGTTCAGGAGCAATTGAATAGTTTGTTTGGCTGGTCTCCATCTAATGGCTATTTATACGATATTGCACGCGAAATGGAAGAAACAAATTTGGTGGTTGGATTCTGGCCCGATGAAAGAAGAACTGTTCGCAAATTATATAAAACGGAGGAGAGTGAGCAATTCCTCATGATTGTAGCGGCTTCATTGACTGAACGGATCACTCAAGTTCGTAAATATCTACACTATATTATTAAAATGGTTTGAATTTCGCATTCATTTACGTGCAGCGTCTTTGTCATTAAAACATTAAAAATCCATGCTTGAGCTATTAACTCAAGCATGGATTTTATTTTTCCCGGTGCCTATCCCTTGTAGGGGACTAACTATAATATTATCTACTCAAATCATGTGTTTGAACACTAATTATAATATTGCTTGCATTGATAAATATCAGTATTCACTACGTTAGAAGCAAATGGATTGGCAAACGTATTTCCATTATTATTGTAGGCACTATATAAGTGCGTTACACAAATAGGTTCACCAGTTCCTTTCACAAAAACTTCAAATGAACCTCTCACTGTTTCAATGATTTGTTGTGTCCACATATAATCATTCCTCCTAATTTCCAATTGTTGATGTATAATTGAATACACAGATTATACTAAAGGCACTGAATCTATTATAAGTTAAAAAGATCTTTTAATATACACGGGGTAGTTTGGAAAAGGCAAGAATTTCAATTAAGGTAATACCTATGAAGATTCGTGTTACAAATAATTGTTAGTCATTAGGAGTGGAATTATGATGATTAGACGTTTAACCCGAATGGATGCGGAGGCTTATCTCGGTATAAGATTAGAAGGTTTAAAAAATAATCCTGAAGCTTTTGGCTCAAGCTATGAAGAAGAGAAAGACCAGCCTGTTGAAAAGTATATACTCAGGTTTCAATCAAACGATTCGCTTACTTTAGGTTCTTTTGTAGATGCTCAACTTGTTGGCGTTGTTACGTTGATTAAAGAAAAACTGGTTAATCTGCAGCATCGAGCAAATATTGTAGCCATGTATGTTACTCCTGAAGTGCGTGGGTTAGGAGTTGGAAAGTCTCTAATGGTAGAAGCAATTAAAGTGGCTAAAGTTTTGGAAGGAATAGAACAGATTTACTTAACTGTGGTGACAACAAATGAGCCCGCAAGAAATCTATATGCTTCATTTTGTTTTGAAGTTTTCGGCACAGAGAAAAGGGCATTAAGAGTTGATGATACTTATTTTGATGAAGAACATATGGTTTTGTTTCTATGAATAATTAATAGTGATATGTGTCCGGAAATAAACAATCCGGGTAGTGCTAGTAAATGACTGAACTATCAAATGTAAATAATATATTTTTGTACAAGCTAGATAAAGATGAAATTAACCTCAAAGAACAAGAATTCAAAAAAGTGAAGATCGATTTTTCGATAAAGAGCGGGAAGGTAGTATTGCCGATACCGATTCGCGAGACGCTTAGAGAGGGGATTATCAAGGAATTTCTTGTATTAGGCGATATGTTTGATTGAAGAAGGGCAGTGGACAATCGTTAGTAGCTTTAGGTGGACAACATTTGATTTGCCAAACCGGCTGTTACACAAACTGCAGGAGATTACTAAGGAAAAAGACCTATAAATGAGTGAATATTTAGAAATAATTCTGCGGGAGAAGCTGGAAAGGGAAGGCATATGTAATATTATTAGACATCAACATTTTTCAATAGAAAAATTTATCGGACTGATTACACTGTATCTTCTGAAAACATAGTGTTATACTACAACTTACAAGAATGGGTAAGTGTAACAATCACATTTGAAAGGGGGTGGTTAAATAAGATCTGAAGCGATGACAGAGGTTTACACATCTGATTGAATCCTTGAAGCCTGTCCGATTATGAATCATTTATGGACACGCCGGGATGAACATGCAGCGTTAAAATTGGCGAATAAAGTACTAGAAAAAGATTATTTTCGATTGCTTGCATTGTAAAGCGAAGAGAAAATAGTTGCCCTTTTCCATACTGGAAAACCAATCGATCTAATTAAAACAAAAGGTCTAGTGATTCCGAGCTTAGTATTAATTATTGATGTTGTAAATCCACTCTTTTATAAGAGTCGGGGATGTCGGTGAGATAGGAAATTTTATTCTAAGAAAAAATATTGAGCTTGCTTATGGTCTTGCTTAAATAATTGGGAGGCAGTATATATGTGGATTATTACCCTATACGCAGAAGTTAGAATTAGAATGTTTGAATTCGATACGGAAAAAGAAGCAAAAGAAGTTTATAAGAATATGAAAGGCAACAAATATCTTTCGTATATTGTTTAAAAACATTCTTTGCTTACCGTAGATGGAAAAGAGCTTAAGCTGTTTATTTATAGTCGAATTTCGTTAAGCTCGAAATAATTTGAATTAGTTTCATCTTGACGCTTTTGCGTAGATTTATTGTTTAGGGTAAACGCCCGCAGAGTGGACTGTCCACTGTGAAGGAAAATAAGCAATTTATTATACCTTCAAAAAATAGTTCCTACTTAAAAGATTCATGTATATAAAAACCTCCTAAATAAATTGGTTTATCAGTATATTTCTCAGTACATCACTTTCCCAAGTGATGTACTTTTTTGGATTAATAATCGTGATTTTGCGTAGAAGATTTTGGATTTAGAAGGGGAACCAAGTATTCTGTAAACGAACGTTAATTGGCTTTTATCAAAATAAATAACGCTAAAGGACAAATACCACAACTTAAGCAGCAACCATCCGTAATAGGCTTCATGTTTTGAAGGCAACGAGTGCAGTTGGAATATGGAACGATTCTTGTTCAGAATGTTAGCTAGCAAAGCTGAATTAGAACGAGACAACGTTAGCGAAAGAACGGAATATGAATTGACGGTAGCTTGAACAAGGGGAAATAATAAGGTAAACCGAAAAGGTTGAATAAAAAAAGATCGTTCTCGCCAAGAAAATCTGAGAACTACTTATTAGCTGTTTGTCTTCCTACAAAAGGGGGGAATGTTCAAGAATGGACCCCTTTTCATTTAAAAATATTTTAGTTTACATAATATAAATTATCGGAAGTTGCGTATCATTATATAAGTATACTTGAAACAGTGAGATAAAACGAAAAATAGTGTATTATTTATTAATATTAGCATTTCTTGCAATTGATGAAAAACCTCTAAAAATATAGATATATTGATTTGTGTATTTATAATTCCAGTAATACTTACAATCGTGTTTGGTCCTATAAAATGATTAGCTCTGTTGTTCACTAATTCAAATACAATAAATTAATAACCACGTGTCCGGTTTTAGCTATTAGCAATAAAGCCATTCTTCAACTAAAATTTATAATGATCTTATTTCCTGCATTACGACCATCTGAACTTTCGGTTGTTTCTAATCCTAATTTAGACATATATGAAGTTATTTCAACTTAATCAGCTTCATTTGAGTAGTAAATTCATCGAATTACTAACCTCTATATAAAACAGAAAAAAACCGCAAAAAGTTAGTTACATACTTTTTGCGGCTGTTCTAATATGATATTTCTTTTTTTCATCTGGATAAAGAATATTCCCGTCAAACTTAAGCTAATAACTCCGAAAACAATCACCATCGACTGCAATCCAATAATATCTAGGAACGCGCCCGCTGTCAGTAAAACTACCTGGAACATAACCCGTTCCAACATATTACGGAATGAGAAAAATCGACCATGGTACTCTTTTGGCATTTGTTTTTGGAAAATGACCATTGCTGTTGGGAAAAAACAACCTAGAGCGAATCCTAGCACTGCAAAAGCACTTAATACAATAACCAAACTCTCTGTAAAATAAAGCATGAATTCTGCTACCGCTACCAAGGATGCGAAGGAAAATAGGATTGTCGTCGTTCGCCATTTATGAGATATGTATTTAACAGCAACCGTTCCGACCATGAATGCTATCCCTTCAAATGTATAAATAAGTCCTTTAATAGATGAAGATTCCTGTATTTCACTAATGTTAATAACGATTAAATTAAACGATCCAAGAAATAGCAATGGAATCAGTGTCATTATGAGCGTCATCCCAACCGCGGGATATGCTTTCAACACAGGAAATACTTCCATGAATCCACCTTTGTTCCCAACCGATTTAACCTCGGTCTCTGTTCCCTTCCCTTCATCAATCCGAAGCATCATAGTGAATAATAGAAGTCCTCCATAGGCTATCATCGATATCCAGTAAAGCGACGCGAGCGACCAATAAACGAGCATTAACCCAGCTAAAGCGGTTCCAAGAACTCGAGAAATCGTTGCAACGTTCATGTGCCAGCCATTCATAGACAGTAAATCATCATCTTTAACAACAAGCGGAATGGTCGCCTGCAGTGCAGGAAAGTAGAAAGTAGCAGATAGTTGAATACTAATCATAAATGCAACCATCCACCAAACAGATCCAGTTGAAATCGCGATGAGCATAAAGATTACACTGAGTAAACGGCCTGCTCCTGATATGAGAAGTACAGTTTTTTTCCTCGACTGGTCAATAACTTTACCAGCAAGTGGCCCTGCAATAATTCCTGCGAGTAGACCAACCGACATTATTAAGGCTTTAACAAAATCAGAAGGAATTTTTTCTTGCATAAACTCAAGATTACCGATAATCCCCGTCCATAATCCTAAACCAGCAATCATTTCTCCTGTTAATATAATCCAAATATTTCGATTTTTCCACATACACTATCCCCGTTCTCCTATTGATAGTCAATCAGACATTTATTTCGCTTATCGAATATTTTACGTTAGGGCAAATTAAAAGTCATGGGGAAAAACTCCCATGACTTTTAAAGTATTTTATTCGATTTCAGCTTTAGGGTCTTTATAAATAATTGTTATGTTTCCATCTTTTTTCTCATCTACTATGCTACTACCATTTGAATAACGGTCGACAGGTCGCAATGATCCCGCTACGATAGGAATTTTACTACCCTTTTCCGTTGTCAAAACAATAATTTCATCATTTTTCACCAATAAGGCCCCGATAACCCGGTATGGATTTGACTTTAGCTCTTTAAGAACAACAACACCACGTTGTGCCCTTGAAGCACTTTCAAGCTCTTTCAAGCCCATTCTTTTCACACTACCGCGCTGTGTTGCAATTAAAACAGAAGATCCGTCATCTTGATTGATTTCCATTGCAACAAGCTTATCAGCCTCTTTAAGGTTAATGCCACGCACTCCGGCAGTCCTTATGCCTGTTACAGATAACTCAGTAAGAGGAAAACGAAGAGCGTATGCCTGTTCTGTGAATAGAATGACATCCTCGTCTCCTTTGACAAGTCTCGCATCAATCATTACATCATCTTTTTTAATCCCCATCGCTTTAAATGTTCTGGAATAGCGTTGGACTTTGAAATCGACAAGTTTTGATTGTTTGATTAACCCATTTTGAGATGCTGTTACAATTAACGCTTCTTGATCGAAACTCTCAAGGCCAATTGCAGCAACAATCGTTTCATTCTGCCCAAGTGGAATGATACTTGAGATATGTTGCCCAAGATCTTTCCATTTAATATCTGGCAGCTCATAAACGGGCTGATATAGATAGTTCCCAGCTGATGTGAACAGCAAAAGATGATGTTGCGTGTTCATTGGCGCTTCTAATAGCGTGTAATCAGATTCTTTCATCTCGTGTCCCGAGCCGTTTGAAGCGCTATGAGAACGAACGCTCGTGCGCTTTATATAGCCGTCTTTCGAAACCGACACAATCACTTCTTCGCTTGGTACAAGAATGTCTAAATCGACTTTAATTTCTTCGATTTTTTCCTCAATTACAGAACGTCGCGGTTCAGCAAACTTTTTTCGGATTTCAAGAAGTTCTTTTTTAATGACAGCAGATAGCTTTTTATCACTTTTTAAAATTGCATCGAGCTTATCAATCAGTTTCCGAAGTTCGGTATCTTCTTGCTGCAACTCAGTAATGTCAGTATTCGTTAGTTTGTAAAGCTGTAGCGAAACAATTGCTTCAGCTTGTACTTCAGAGAATTCGAATTTCGAAATAATATTGTTTTTTGCATCGCGTTTATCTTTTGATGCACGTATCGCTATTATCACTTCATCCAAAATTGATAGAGCTTTCATAAGCCCTTCTACGATATGTAGCCGGTCTTGTGCGCGTCCTATATCAAATCGAGATCTACGTGTAATAACTTCTTTCTGATGTCCTATATAGGCGTCCAATAGCATTGGTAACGACATTAACGTTGGTCTGCGCCCAGAGATAGCAATCATATTAAAGTTGTACGTCACTTGCAAGTCTGTATTTTTTAGTAAGTATTGTAAAATAGCGTTGCCATCGATATCTTTTTTCAACTCGATAACAATCCGAAGACCTGTCCGGTCCGATTCGTCCCTGACATCCGCGATTCCGTCTAGCTTACGATCCAGACGTAGCTCGTCCATTTTCTTGACCATATTCGCTTTGTTGACGTCATATGGAATTTCCGTCACAACGATTTGCGATTTACCACCTTTTAACGGTTCGATGAACGATTTCGATCGAATGATGAAACGTCCTTTTCCGGTTTCATAGGCTGTTTTAATACCGCTCGTCCCTTGAATCGTACCGCCAGTCGGGAAATCAGGTCCTTTTATAACCGTCATTAATTCATCAACCGTAACGTTCGGATTGTCTATACGCATTAGGACTGCGTCAAGCGATTCGTGAAGTGCGTGTGGCGGGATATCCGTTGCATAGCCTGCGGAAATGCCTGTTGAACCATTGACGAGCAAGTTTGGGTATCTTGCCGGTAAGACAGTTGGTTCAGGTTCAGTTTCATCGAAGTTTGGTATGAAATCGACTGTATCTTTTCCAAGGTCTCGCATCATTTCACCCGAAATAGCAGAAAGACGTGCTTCTGTATACCGCATGGCAGCCGCAGAATCACCATCTACTGAACCGTTATTCCCTTGCATTTCAACTAACATATGACGCAATTTCCAATCTTGGCTCATCCGCACCATCGCTTCATAGACGGATGTGTCGCCATGGGGATGATAGTTCCCGATGACATTTCCGACCGTCTTTGCTGATTTACGGAATGCTTTTTCATACGTATTTCCCTCATGAAACATTGCATATAAAATACGCCGCTGAACAGGTTTTAAACCATCGCGCGCGTCCGGCAGTGCCCGGTCCTGGATGATGTACTTACTATATCTCCCGAATCGGTCACCGATTACTTCTTCCAACGGTAGGTCTTGGAAACGTTCCGTTAGTGTCATTCAAAATCCCCCTCGACATGTAAAAATTCATTATCCAAAATATTATGGTCTTCTTCCATACCAAAATCGACATTGTCTTCAATCCAGCGTCGCCTAGGCTCTACCTTATCACCCATAAGTGTCGTCACACGTCGCTCAACTATAGCACTGTCTTCAATAGTTACCCGAATCAATGTACGTGTTCCTGGGTCCATAGTCGTTTCCCATAACTGATCGGCATTCATTTCCCCAAGTCCTTTGTATCGTTGCAGCATATACCCTTTGCCTACTTTTTCTATCGCTTTTTCAAGTTCGGTGCCTTCCGTCCATGCGTATGCAAATTTTTCGCTCTTCCCTGTCCCTTTAAATACTTTGTAAAGTGGTGGCAAAGCGATGTATACTTTTCCAGCTTCAATCAGCGGTTTCATGTAACGGTAGAAGAATGTCAGTAACAGTACCTGAATATGAGCCCCATCTGTATCTGCATCTGTCATGATGATAACTTTATCGTAAGCGATGTCTGCGACTTCGAAGTCAGAACCTACGCCGCCTCCAATTGCATGAATGATCAGATTGATCTCTTCGTTTTTCATAATATCTTCCAGTTTCGCTTTTTCAGTGTTGAGCACTTTACCACGCAGTGGAAGAATAGCCTGAAAAACTCGGTCTCGTCCTTGTTTTGCTGAACCGCCGGCCGAGTCCCCTTCGACAAGATATAATTCATTCTTCGCAGCGTTTCTGGATTGTGCAGGTGTCAGTTTACCTGATAGAAGTGTTTCCGATCTTTTTCTTTTCTTACCTGAACGCGCATCTTCCCGTGCTTTTCTTGCCGCCTCACGTGCCTGGTGCGCACGGATTGCTTTACGAACAAGGGATGCACTTAAATCAGCATTTTCTTCAAGAAAATAAAGGAGCTTCTGAGATACAATTGAATCCGTGATACCACGTGCTTCACTCGTACCAAGCTTGCCTTTCGTCTGCCCTTCGAATTGTAAAATCTCTTCCGGGATACGTACCGACACAATTGCGGCTATTCCTTCACGAATATCCGAGCCTTCAAGGTTTTTATCTTTCTCTTTCAACAATCCGGTTTTTCTCGCATATTCATTAAATACTCGAGTCATTCCTGTCTTTGCCCCTGTTTCATGTGTTCCACCGTCTTTGGTACGGACGTTGTTGACAAATGATAGGATTGTTTCCGAATAACCGTCACTGAATTGGAATGCAAACTCGACTTCTATTCCATCTGACTCACCTTCCAAATAAGCGACCTCATGTAGAACATCTTTCTCTTCGTTTAAATAAGTGATAAAAGCCTCAATTCCGGTTTCATATTGGAAGATATCGTGTTTGTCCGTACCTTCTTCCTTTATCTCAATTTTCAAGCCCTTTAACAGAAACGCGGACTCCCGTAAGCGCTCACTAATGGTTTCATAATGATATTTTAAAGTTGAGAATATGGTCGCGTCTGGTTTAAAATGGATAAGCGTCCCTTTTTCACGTGTTGTTCCGATTTGTTCAAGCGTTGTAGACGGTTTTCCGCCTTTTTCAAAGCGTTGAAGAAATTTCTTTCCGTCACGAAAAATGGTCACTTCCAATTTCTCAGATAGAGCGTTTACAACAGATGCACCAACTCCATGAAGTCCGCCACTCGTTTTGTAACCGCCTTGACCAAACTTTCCTCCTGCATGAAGAACTGTCAAAATAACTTCCGTCGTTGGTTTTCCAGAAGAGTGTATCCCCGTTGGCATACCACGCCCGTAGTCGCGTACACTGACACTGCCATCTGTATGAAGTGTCACGTCAATCTCATTACCAAACCCAGCTAGCGCTTCATCTACCGCGTTATCCACAATTTCATAGACAAGGTGATGAAGCCCGCGAGAATCGGTAGATCCGATGTACATACCGGGACGTTTTCTTACAGCATCTAGGCCTTCAAGTATATGGATTGAATCATCATCATACGTATAGTTTTCTTGTTTTTTCGTCAAAATACAACCTCCATCAAACGAATGTTCTCTTTTATATGATCGTACCGCTTCCTTTAAAGGTTGTCAAATCAACGTTTTCAGAAGCTTGCTCAATTAATTGTATAGAAGAAAGCATTTTATTGCAATGAAGACAGGAAATTGTTAGTTACGGAAATCGGCTGTTTGAGACCCGGAAATTCGAAATCTGACTGCACCTCTTAACTTGGCTTGCCAATTCTCTACTCTCCACATGAAGCCCATTGTCGCAACTTCACGCTTCTGCTAAACTAGGTCTATACATAGACAAATTAAAAAAGGAGTACACAATGGAACTTATCATACTTTTAGTAATTGCTTATTTAATCGGCTCAATCCCTTCAGCACTCTGGGTCGGGAAACTTTTTTACAAAACGGACATCCGGCAACTAGGCAGCGGGAATTTAGGTGGCACGAATACCTTCCGTGTACTCGGTAAAACAGCGGGACTTACCGTAACAATTCTCGATATTTTAAAAGGGACGGTAGCTGCACTGTTACCACTACTCCCTGTTTTCGACAGCATTACAGTCCATCCTCTTATTCCGGGAATACTTGCGGTTGTGGGGCATATGTATCCCGTTTTCGCTCATTTCAAAGGTGGCAAAGCTGTCGCGACATCCGGCGGTGTGCTGCTTGCTTACGAATGGCCCGTTTTTATCCTTGTGCTCGTAACGTTTTTCATCGCTTTGAAAGTAACGAAAATGGTGTCCTTATCGTCAATGATTATATCTGTGGTAGGCTTTTTATACAGCATTTTTTACTACTTCCGAACAGGTGATATTTATCTAATGGTAATGATTGGTCTATTCGGTGCCTTCATCTTCTATAGACATCGAGCGAATATTGGCCGGATCAAGGCTGGAACCGAGCCAAAAGTGAAGTGGTTATAATACAATGAAAGCAGAAACGGAAAAGGTTGGTGTTTCCAATGAAGATTATTTTGTCGAACGAAGCGCTATTATGGTTTAAAGAAGAGATGGAAGTTGAACCTGGTGATGCCATCCGTTTTTTTGCAAGATATGGAGGATCCAGTTCACTACAACCGGGATTTTCCCTCGGCGTGACAAAAGAACAACCTGACGAAGTGGCAGTTGAAACGGAGCACGGCAGTGTACGCTACTATATTGAAAGCCGTGACAAATGGTATTTCACTGAACATGACTTGCATGTCAAAGTAGATCCTAAACTGCATGAACTTATTTATTTGTACGAAAAAGCGTGAAGGCATAATGCCTCACGCTTTTATTATTTTCCAACCATCTCTTGTAGTATTTTTTTATTAATTTTTCCGACGTGTGTTTTAGGCAATTCTTTTAGCTCAATTACTTTTTTGGGGATTTTATATAATCCAAGAAACTTTTTACAGTGCATGGTAATGTCGTCACAATCGAAAGGGTATCCGTCTGCCATGATGATAAATGCAACGATGATTTCACCCCATAAGTCATCCTTTACCCCGACGACAGCTACCTCTTTGACCCCATCAAACAGGACGAGGCATTGTTCGACTTCCTGTGGATAAACGTTTTCTCCACCTGTAATAATAGTATCTTTTTTTCTTCCGACAATATAGGTGTAGCCATCACTATCGCATTTGGCAAGGTCACCCGTACGCAGCCATCCCTCAACTAACGTTTCAGCCGTTGCTGTCGGATTCCGCCAATAATAACTGAAAACATGTGGCCCTTTTATAAATAATTCCCCGACTTCATCTATACCACAAGGCTTCATCTCTTCATTCAATACTTTTGTGGAATTGAATAGCATGCTCCTACCAACAGATCCTATTTTCAGACAAGCTTCTTCGCTTCGGATGTAAAAATTATTTGGGCCTGCTTCCGTAAGTCCGTACCCTTCTTTGAATTTTAAACCTTTCTCATGAAATGCATGATAAATCGTCTGTGGGCAAGGAGCACCGCCAGATAAAAACACTTTCATAGTAGGAAAAGAAGACTGTCGGAAATAGGGTGTGAGGATCATAGACTGATACATCGTCGGCACGAAAAGTGAAATTGTTGCAGCGTATGTATCAGTTGCGCTCAAGGCTTCCTCTGCATCGAATGAGTTACCGACAATTACCGTGCCGCCAGCCATGAGAATAGGTATGCTAAGTGCATTCATGCCTCCGGTGTGAAAAAGTGGCATATAATTTATCGTTATATCCTCTTCTGTTAATCCCCAGCTGACAATAGTGTTCAGCGCATTCCAATTGACAGCGTCAGCTGAAAGGACGACTCCTTTTGAAACCCCTGTTGTCCCTCCTGTATAGATCATCATCCATGGGTCTTCACCTATCAGCTGTTCTACCTTGAAATCTTGATAGTCTATAGCGTCAATGGAGATTAGTGGAACAGAATTAGGAAAACGCATTTCATCAATTACCGTTTTAAACTGCTCATGGTACAGAAGTATGGAGGGGGAGCAATCAGTAAGCAGGGTGACGAGTTCAAAACGACTAAGCCGCCAATTTAGTGGGACATACAGTAAACCTGTCATTTCACATGCAAATAGAATGGCGAACAACTCTGAGCTATTCGGCGCAATAATTGCGATACGTTCCCCTTTTTTATATCCTTGTCGTTTGAAATAAGATGCCCAATGAACAATTCGCTGTTGAAGCATTGCGTACGTCCAGCTATCTCCAGTATGGACGTCTACAAGTGCAGTCCGATTAGGAGAAAGAGCGGCTCTTTTCATGATCCATCCACGGTTTGTGAACATACGTCTCCGCCCCCTTCGTTTTTCACATCATAATACCGCCGTCGACATGCAAGATGTGACCGTGTATATAATCGGATTCTTCACTTGCAAGAAATAGATAGGCGTTCGCAATATCACGAGGTTTACCTAATCGACGCAATGATGTGGCGGCCTTCATTTCATCAAGAACCTTTTCCGGCATCTTACTGACCATTGCAGTCGCAGTGAATCCGGGGGCTACGGCGTTGACATTAATGCCTTTTCGCCCGAACTCCTTGGCCCAAGTTTTTGTCATTCCAACAATTGCCGCCTTTGTAGCGGCATAATTTGTTTGCCCGAAGTTACCATAGATACCACTCACCGAAGATGTATTAATGATTTTTCCTGATTGATTTGTGATCATATGTGGGATAACAGCTTGTGTGCAATTAAAAACACCTGTCAAGTTAACGTCAAGTACACGTTGGAAATCTTCCAGCTCCATTTTGACAAGTGTCGCGTCTCGTGTAATGCCGGCGTTATTGACCAATATATCAATCTGACCAAAACGTTCTAGCGTATTTTCTACCAATTGTGTCACACTCGTGCGATTTACGACATCGACTGGCAGAAAGGTCACGTCCAGACCTTTTTCTGTAAATTCCGCTTCTCGTTCTACTCCAATTGTCTCATCAAAATCCGCCATTATAACGTGTGCTCCTTCTTGCGCAAAACGTTCACATGCTGCTAGGCCAATCCCGTTTGCACCACCTGTAATGATAGCTGTTTTTCCATCTAATCTCATGTAGTCATCTCCCACTCCAAATATTTTTCAATCGTTTCCTTCAGGTTCTCCAAATCATCAATTAGCGGCGAATGGCCTACGTTGTCCAACTGGATATACGTCGCGTTGTCCCCAAGGTCCTCTTCAATTTCACGAGTCATCTGTTCCGTCACAACAAGATCTCGATTTCCTCTTAAAATGAGTACTGGAATTGTTAGGTCTTTTGCTTGATTTGTTCCCTCATGTAAACCGTTATGATGACCGCTAATATTAAATGTGTTCAATGCATGATAGACATCTGCCAGGTTTTGTTGTGTTAGCATATCATCGACATACTGTTCATATTTTTCTTCGTCTGGTTTGTTATGTGTATAAATTAAAGCGTTCCAAACCGCTTTCAAACCTTCGCGGTTGTTGGTGTCATATAAGTGTTGAATTGCTACTGTTTTACCTACGTCTTGTGCGACTTCTTCAATGGTCATTAAACGCCGCCTTAAGTCTGGACTGCCGTCTCTCTTTGTCCCGAAAAATGGGTAACCCCGGGTAGAAGCTGAAGCAAGCAGGACGAGTTTATCGCAATATCCGGGAAAGTCCGCTTCAAACTGCATACAGACTGCTCCACCCGTCGACCAGCCAACTAATGAGAAGTCTTTCAATTCAAGCGCATCGACAAAGCCTTTCAAGTCATCTGAAAAATCTTTAATACTTGTAACTCGGTTGGTATAAGAAGATTCACCGAATCCACGAAGGTCCAGTGCATAGACTTTGTACTTCTCGTCTAACACATCCATGAGAATATCCCAATGCTTTGACGAAGTCATATTTCCATGCACAAGAATGACTATCTTTTCACCGCCAGGTCTTTCCCGAAAAGCAATTTGTTCATTATTTAGAAGTGTAACCTTTTGAAGTTCCATCCACTTCACCCCTTTACTGTTTCCCCCATTTTACAGTGACTGCTCCCCAAGCGTAGCCGATTCCAGCACTAACAAGAACAGCAATATCCCCATCTGTCAATTTGCCTTCTTGTTCAGCTAGTTCGAGTGATAGGATTTGGTCTATTTGCCCGATATGGCCATATTCGTGTAAATAGATTGAGTCATCTTCATGAATACCCAGTTCTTGTATAATGAAGTCATGAGCGGATTTTTTCATATGCAATATAGCTAAGTAGCCGATTTGGTCTTCCGAATAGCCACTCTTTTCAAGTGAAGTACGAATCACTTTCAGGAAGTTTTGCATCGACTTTTTTTCGAGACGTGCTTTCATTCCAACCGGATCGAGTACATCAAGACGATAGAGACCGTTTTGTAAGTCTTCGGGCGTCAAAGGCGTTTTTGTTCCTCCAATCGGTACAACAACATCTTCCGAAAAGGAACCATCTGTCATAATGTCTGATTCCAAAATGACGTTTTCAAGATGGTTCCGTTTTAATATCATTGCAGCACCCCCCGCACCAAGGTTAAACATGAAACGTGTGCGTCTATTCGAATAATCGATAAAATCACTATTTCGATATCCACCAGCTAAAAGGACCATCTCGATGGAGGGATCGGCTTCCATCATACTTTTCGCGATTTTCATAGCTGTAATGGTTGTTCCGCACCGTTGTGCTACATCGAAACCCCATGCATGATAAGCGCCAATCTCCTCTTGAATTTTAATTGCTGCGGTCCATAGTGGATATTCTTTATGCTCTTCCCCGATATAAATGATCAAATCGATGTGTTTTGGATCAATATTACCTTTCCTTAATGCTTCTTGTGCAGCCCAAATTCCCATCGCAACTGTATGATCATTCGCTCCTGGGATCGACTTTTGCGTGATTCCCATTTTCTTTTTGACTATATCGACGGGCAATCCAGATTGGTCTGAGATTTCTTCGGCAGTCATTTTAGTTTCAGGAATATACACACCTATACTAACGATTCCAACGACCATCACAAGACCTCCTTTTTGCCTGCGTTTATTGTAGTTTGTGACTTGCGTGTATTACGCTTCCATAGTTTTTCGCGTATCGTACCGACAACACCTCTCGGGAAAAAGATGACCGCAATTATATAGACGATTCCGAAGAAAATAATCCATCTTTCGAAAATCGGATAGTCTTTTGCAAGTCCCGATAAATAGTGTTGTGTCAATTCGATAATTCCTGCTCCAAGAATTGGCCCTATAAGTGTTCCAACGCCACCGATAATCGTCATAAGAAGGGCATCAAGCGTTATATCCATTGTGAGAACACTTGTATTTACGAAACGAAGTGATATTGCATAGAACGAGCCTGCAAGACTTGCAACGACACCTGCAACTACAGAAGCGATTACTTTATAATGTAACGTATTGAATCCGAGTGACTTCGTTCGCTGTTCGTTTTCTCTAACGGCGACGAGGACCCTGCCAAGTGGAGAATTGACAAATCTCCGCAAGAAAATATAAACGAGAACTAGAAAAAGTAACACAACAAAGTAAAACATCATTCGATCTTTGAAAAAATCGGGCGCTTTAAACGTGAAACCATCATTGCCATGGGTCACGGTTCGCCACTTTTCCGCTAGGACTAGAAATAATCCAGAAACGGCCAATGTAAGCATCGCAAAGAAATGACTTTTCAAGCGTAATGTCAATAATCCAATAAAAAAACTAACGATACCCGCTAGAATCATACCTGCAGCAACCGACAGGATAAATACGCCCATTGTTGGCTCGATATTTTTCAGCATAACAGCTGTCGTGTATGCACCCATTCCGAAGAACATTGCATGACCAAACGAAACGATACCTGTATACCCGAGTAAGATGTCATAACTCATAGCTAGAATTGAGAAGATGAAGATTTGAGTCAGCAAAATCGTCCACGTTCTCGATTCAGACACGAATGGGAAGGCTACAAGAGCTAAGACAATGATTACGAGAAATAGGTTGTTCCACTGATATTTTCTCTTCATGCCGTCACCCCTTTGCTGTGAAAAGACCTTGCGGACGGAATATCAATACAATCGCCATTAGGATCATATTAACCGCAAGTGATAAAGCCGGTACGTAATACGCCATATAACTTCCCGCGAGTCCGACAAGAATAGCGGCAAGGAGTGAACCTGGAAAACTTCCCATGCCACCTATAACAACAACGATGAACGCTAAAATTGCAAATTCCATCCCCATTTCTGCATAGATAACACCTGAATAAGGAGCCATCAGCGCTCCGCCCAATGCAGCAAGTGCCGCACCAGTCATAAAGACGAGGAGGAATACACGTTTAATGTTAATGCCGAGTGCTTGCACCATGTCTTTATTGAGAACGCCTGCACGTACGATAAGTCCGATTTTTGTTTTCTTCAATATGAACTGAAATGCACCAAAGATAAGAAAACCAACAAGGATTATGAATATACGGTATTTAATTAGAAGGATATCTCCGAATTCCCAACTACCTGCCAAATAAGGAGGTACCTTTGCGGCAATCTGGTTCGGTCCAAAGACAACTTTCAACATTTCAGTAAGAACAAGCATGAAGCCCAGGGTAATGAGTATTTGCTGGACATGGTTGCCATAAACGGGTGTAATGATAATCTTTTCAGTAATGAAACCAAGAACGATTCCCGTAGCAATTGCACCTAAAATACCAATAAAAAAACTTCCGGAAATTCCATAAAACCAGACACTGGAAAACGCTCCCCACGCAAACAAGCCACCATGTGCAAAATTGAGGACGCTCATTAATCCGAAAATCAATGTTAGTCCGGAGGCTAGAAGAAAGATAAGCATGCCCGTTGCCAAGCCATTGACCGTCAAGTTAATTAGCAATTCCATCGCACAGCCCCCTTATCCTATTCCTAAATATTTTCTTTTTACTTCTTCGTTATGGACGAGTTCTTTCATCAGACCGGAATGGACTGTTTTTCCGTCGTCTATGAGTGTGTATGTATCTCCGATGCGACTCGCCATCATGAAATTTTGCTCGACAAGGATAATCGTCGTACTTTTTTTCATTTCTGTAATGGCTTCCATCACTTTTTCAATAACAATCGGTGCCAACCCTTTGGAAGGTTCATCTATTAGTAGCAACTTGCTGTCATTAACGAAAGCTCTTGCCATCGCGAGCATTTGTTTTTGACCACCTGATAAATGCCCTCCATCCTTTTTCCAAAAGGTTTTTAAATCAGGGAAAAGCTTCAGAACATATTCCTGTCTTTCTAAAGCTGCATCATCTTCCTTTTTCATCGCAACTTTGATGTTTTCCTCTACTGTCAAATCTCCGAAAATGCCTTGGTCCTCTGGAACGTAACCAATGCCTAGATTTGCAATTTCAAACGTCGCTTTTTTTGTTATGTTTTTTTCATTAAATGTGACTGAGCCCTTTGAAGCTTGCGTTAGTCCCATTATTGTTTTTAACGTAGTCGTTTTACCAGCACCGTTTCGGCCAAGCAAAACACTAACTTCTCCCACCGGAGCTTCAAACGAAATACCTTGAAGGATGTGGTATTGTCCGATGTACGTGTGAATCTCTTCAACCTTCAGTAAGGGGTTCATCGTAAAGCCCTCCCAAGTAAGCATTTTGGACTTGTTCGTTATCCATAATTTCCTGCGGACTTCCATCTGCCAACAGCTTGCCGTTAAATAGCACCATAATGGAATCGGAAAGATCGAGAATCATATCCATTTTATGTTCGATTAGTAAAATCGTTTTCTGACCTGTGCCTTTTATTTGACGGATAACATCCAAAATTGCAGGCACTTCTTCCAAAGACATGCCGGCGGTCGGTTCATCAAGAAGAAGCACTTCAGTGTCTAGTGCGAGTAGCATGGCTATCTCCAATTTCCGCTTTTCGCCGTGGGACAGTTGGCTCGCAATCGCATATTCTTTTCCAGTTAAGAGGACAAGATGTAACAGCTCGTATGCTTTTTCAGTTAATTTCGGATAACTGGTGAAGTGGCGCAACAACTGATACCTTATTTTCTCCTTCGATTGAACCGCGAGGCGAACATTTTCCAAAACCGTCAAGTTTGGAAAAACGTTTGTAATTTGGAAAGAACGGCCGAGCCCTTTCCGTGTTCTTGAAACCGCGGATGATTTAGACAGGGGTTCGCCTTTGTAATAAACCTCTCCTTCGGTCGCTTTCAATTCCCCACTAATCAAATTGAAAAACGTCGTTTTCCCTGCACCATTTGGACCAATAATTGACTTGAAATGATTTGCAGGCATTTCAAAATTCACATGGTCTATAGCTATATGACCACCGAAACGAATCGTCAAATTTTCCGTTCTTAGAATCGGCTCCATACATTTAGCCCCCTTTCATCTGTCCCTCTCCATCTGATGAAACTCGTTCATCAGATGGAGAGGGACAGATCCGTTTAACTGGACTGTCCCGTTTACTTTATTTATCATTCATAATTGGTGGCTCGGTTTCATCCGGCGTAAGTTCTCGGATTAGAACAGGTACTGGATAATCGACTCCCTCTTGCTTTTCAAGTTTTATGGAATAGAGTGTTTGCAATGCTTGATGATCTTCTTCTCTAAATGTCATCGTTCCTTTTGGCGTTTCGAATGACATACCTTCCATCAGTCCAATCAACGTTTCACCATCAGCGTCTCCACTGGATTTTTTCAATGCTTCAACGATTGCAATGGCCGCTGACATCCCTCCAGGCGTAAATAAGTCAGGAACTTCACCGTTGAACCGTTCTTTATGCTCTTTGACTAGCCAGTCGTTCACTTCATTATTCGGAAGCGTGTGATAGTAAACTGTGAAACCCTCCATGCCTACAAGCGGTTCCATAATCGAAAGTGCGGCAATGTCAGGTGCGCCTGTTGAAATTTTGATGCCTTTTTCCTGCATCTTCAAATCGGAAATCTGATTCCACGGGGAGTTTGCGCCTGCCCAGACGACAAACATGTAATCCGGTTTTGCTTCAACAATTTTTTGCAAATTGGATGTGAAATCTGTTGCTGCGGGATCTGCAAATTCTTCAATAATCACTTCAGCTCCTAGGTCTTCAGCAGCCTTTTTGAAAGCGGCTACTCCGTCCCAGCCGAATGAATAATCTGGAGCGAATGTTGCAATTTTGACGCCTGGTTTTGCAATGGCGGCAGCACCAGCTACGGCATCTTGAGATGAGTTACGAGCCGTTCTAAAAATGAACGGATTGAACTCAGAACCTGTAATACTATCTGCAACTGCAGGTTCGACAATCATGATTTTTTCGTATTCTTCCGCAAGAGGTAAAACAGCCAGTGTATCTCCTGAACTCGAAGAGCCAACAATGAAGTCCACTTCGTCATCCTCTAGCAATTTCGTTGCCTTTTGAACAGCAACTTCTGGTTTCGTTTCCGTATCTTCAAAAACAACTTCAATTTTCTTACCCGCTACTTCCATCGTGCCATCCGTCGCGTACTCTAATCCAAGTTCAAAGCCACGTTGTGTCTGTTTTCCATACGACTCTAGTGCACCCGTTAAGGAGGCAAGCACTCCGACTTTGATGGTTCCAACTTCCTCTACTTTTTTATCGCCTCCGTCACCCGGTGTGTCCGTTGTACCTGTTGAACTACCGCCGTCCTTGCTACAAGCCGAACTAAAAACCAACATAAGGGCAAGTAATGAAACCAACCAAGCTCTCCTTTTCATGAATAAACCCCTTTCTCTTATCGTTTGTAAACGCTTTCTAACTAACTATTACTCTACAAAATGGCAGTTACAAACCAGTTACAGGAACAAAAGCGCAAGCACTTTTTAAAGTCAACAAGTATAAGACAAAAAAAGGGATCGTCCACTTTAAGGACGTCCCCCTACAATTCATTCATAATCATCCTGTACATCTGTTCTGTCGTCTCCATCGGCTCGATATCCAGCTCATCCTTCAAAACCACCCTACATTTTTTATACCACTTAATGGATTGTGATCTATTTTGGAGCTGGTAATGGGCAAACATGAGGAGTCTGTATGCTTCTTCCCAAGTTTCATCAATACGCAGCAGTTTTTCTGCCCAGTATACAGTTTTACCGAAATCACGGAGCCGTGTATATGTTTGTGCGATTCGCTCAATCACATTGATATAGCGCTGTTCCGCCTGTTCACGTTCATCAGAAATCCAACCAATCGTTAGCTTCTCTTCGAATAACGGACCTTTATAGAGCGCGGCCGCTTTTAATAGTTGTTCAATAGCAATTAAAGGAAGACGTTCCGATACGCCGATTTCTGCATATTTTCTAAATTTATCCAAGTCCGTTCTGATTTCTGCATCTGGATTCAATCGATACATCGTCTGTTTACGAACGATAAAATAGGGATTTCCTCTTGCGCTACGATGCGGCTCTAACACTTTCAACAATGCATTCAACGCCACTTTGAAGTCTCTATCTGCACTTTTTTCATCAGATGTATCCCAAAGTTCACGCATGATTTCTTCTTTCGTGACAAATCTTTCCCGATTCAATAGTAAGTAAACAAAAAGTTCTTTGGCCTTATCTCTTTGCCAATTACGGTCGTTTACTTCTTCGATTCCTAGATGAAGATTAAACGGACCCAATAACCAAACTTCGATTTTGTATCCCGGGTGATTTGAAACGTCTGTTAAATTCAAGTGGCGAAGAATTTGTTGAATTTCATCATGATTACTGTTGTCACTTCCAGCCTTAATAAAGAGAGGATAGATCGATTGCCTATCAAAAGGTGAAAAGAGTGTTTCGCTCATCAAGAAAAAGAGATAGTTAGAGTTTATGCAAAGCTCGGAAAATGATTTTGCATGCTCTGAAAATCGGTCAACATCTTCCGTTTTATCATATATACACATGAGCCAAAACGATGTAACCATTTCGCCGTAAGTGTCTCCACATTCCTTAAAAAGGCGATTCGCGATGATTGAATGCTCCAGCGACTCCTTATAATTGCCGGCGTAATAATGAACAATCGAAAGTCCAATTCGAATAAGGCTTGAAAGCCAACTGTCGTAAACTTTTTCAGTCTCGCGCAAGCCTGCATCTCCAAAACGAATCGCTTCCGCAAATAAGCCTTGCCGAGCTTTTATTAAAGATAGTCCTAAATAAGGTTCCGCTTTCCCTCTTGATACTCGGAGCTCATCCATTCCATGTATTGCTTGTATATAATGGTGCTCAGGTATGTGTAATTCAGAGGAATCATGGATTGTGGTTGCATGCCCCATCCGGATTCGACCAACCGCTTCAACAAAACCAGATTTCCCCCTTTCTCCAACCTCAATGCCTTTTGACGCACTATCCATGGCCAACTTAGCTTGACCCATCAAAGAATAAATAAGGGATAAAAGTACGTCTGTTTCTCTATGTGAATCTGGCAAGAACGAATCGTCTGTAATTCGGTCTGTAAGAATCGCTTCGGCTTCCCTTAACTTCCCGGTTCGCAGTAAAATCCTTGCGTCCAGATTTCCTTCACGAAGAACTTTTTCATCTATTTCTTCATTTTCCACCCAAATTGCAGCATCTACAGCTTTCCCTAGATTTACAAGATTCTCCGCGAATTGCCGTTTTAATCTTTCCATATCGTTGAAATTTGTCTTTACACTTCTTTGGCCGAAAGAAATAGCCTCGCGTAAATAAGGCTCTGCCAGTCCGGGCTGGATTGTGTCCAAATAAATATGAGCAATTCCGGCATTTGCCCGACTTTGGTAATGAGCGTCATCATTTACTTTAGCTAGTTGTAGACAAGCCTCGTAAGCCTGTCTTGCCTTTTCATAGAACGCGCGATATCGATGGGCTTCTCCTTCATAATAATGAAGAGTATAATAAGAATCTCGCAATGTTTTCGGAAGTTCTTTAATCGTATCAAGAAGCCAGTCGAACTGACCTAGTTTCACTAATGCGATACCTGTGTCTGCTAATTTTTGAGCAATAAATAAATCATCTTTGCTTTTAATGGCATGGTGAATAGCCTGGACAGGATTATTTTCTGAACTGTAATAGTCCGCTGCTTTTTTTTGTAAGAATATAAAACGATTAGAATCCAACGGCTCCCATTTTGCTTCAAGAAATTGTTGAAATAAAGCATGATAACGGTATGTGCCATCTTCTCCTAAAGATTGTATAAAGACATGTCGCCCTGCAAGTTCTTGAAGTACTGAAGCCGCCTCTGCTCCGTAAAATTCTTTCACTAGGAGCTCGGAAAAAACAGGGAAAATGGAAAAAGCCAAAAGCCATTCTCTATGTTCTAACGCCATATTTTTAAATACTTCTTCCGATAAATAAGAAAATAAATCATGCAATGCGAGCTTCATCGCTGTTATGGAAGGGATTTCAGACTCTATCATATGCACCGCCACGAGATTGACCGCTATCGCCCATCCCTCAGTTAATTGGACGATGTTTTCCGTTTCTTCTTCCGTTAACACTTTGTTATAATAATCCTCGTAGAATACCGCAATTTCTTCATCAGAAAAAACGAAATCATTCTCCGTGATTTCACATAGTTGCGCGGTCATTTTTAACTTGATAAGACTTGACCATTTGGGACGGGTCCGAGTTGCGATGATTAAGTGAATATGAGGTGGAAGGAATTCAATGATTTTTTCCATCATATAAGTGATGTGGAAGACATGATCTACATGATGAAAGTCGTCGATGACAATCGAAAATGGTTCACCAATTTCGCAAATTTCATTTATAAATAAAGTAAGCCATCTATTAATGTCCTCCTCTTTCGGGTACATCGAAGGGCTTTCCCAATCGTCGAACGAATGACCGAAATTCGGAATTGTGCGCTGAATACTGTGAATCAGATAAGTGATAAAAGGTAGGATATCATCATCCTCTTCGGTAACGCTATACCATGAATGAATGGACCGGGTATCTTTGAAGTAAGAAGATAAGCCTGAACTTTTTCCAAATCCTGCCCCACTATGTAATAATGTCAATTTTACTCGTTCGGACGTTTTCATTTTTTTTATGAAGGAAGATCTTCGCATGTATGTTGAGGTTGGAATTGGAGGAATTAATTTTGATTGAAGCACGGGAGTATAGGTCATCTGTTTATCACCTTCCAATTATTTCTTTTCTATAAGTTTAGCATACTAATGTTCTGAATTGGGTGATAGTTCTTGTCGGAAAGAATCATAATTCAATAGAAAAAAGCGCGAAGGCTCAATGCCTCACGCTTTTTTGTTTAGATCAAACCGTTCTAACTGTTCAAACAGTCCTTCGTTTAGTAAAATGTCCCGTTCATGCTTACCGAACAGGTCAAAATGAGGGTAGTCTTTGCGCATATCAATCCATTCCGGCTTCAAACCATATTGTTTTCCCCATTCAACAAGTTTGTCCATATCTGCACAGCCTGCCTTTGTTACTGTTTTGCATCCCGGAAAGCGTTCATCGAGCCAGTAATGGGTTAAAAACGCCATTTCCCCTTCGCTGACTGCTTTTTTCCATGCCTGTAGTTCAGCTCGTCTAATTCCAAATGCCATTAGTCTTTGCACCGCTTAATTTCTGTATATAAAGCATCCCACTCTGGAGCGATTTTCTTTAAGGAAACTGGACGGAATGATTCTTTTTTCACGACGACATGTTCGGATTTTGCTGTTGCTGAAATTGTCCCGTCTTCATGAAGGATTTCATAGCCGTAGGTAGTACGCAACCTTCCGTGTGACTCTACCCACGTCCGTACAGTCGCTTTTTGACCGTATTTCATCGCAGCCTTATATTGAATGGATAAGTCCGTCACTGGCGATAAGAAGCCATCCGCCTCGAGTTGTGCGTATGTATAGCCCAAGTCCTCGATCAGTTTCGTGCGTCCAATTTCCATCCATACTAAATAGTTCGCATGATAGACGATTCCCATCTGATCCGTCTCGGCATATCTGATTTCAATTTCTTTTTCACTGATAAACATTACCATCACCTCACTACCTATTATACAAAAGCAAGTCTGAAAAAGCTGTCCCGAGATTGCAACAATTTTACAACAAAAAAAGGTGCCCGAATAAATCGGACACCTTCCTATTTATTGAAATTAGTTCGCCTTCATTTTATCACGAAGAACCATTTGTAGGATTCCGCCATGACGATAGTAATCAACTTCGACATCTGAGTCGAAACGCGCTAGTACGTCGAATTCTTTGACAGAACCATTTTTCGCTGTTGCTGTCACTTTCAGAATATCGCGTGGTTTAACGCCTTCAGCGATGTTAACACTGATTTCCTCTTCGCCAGTAAGACCAAGTGTTTCAGCACTTTCGCCTTTCATGAATTGAAGTGGTAGAACACCCATCATAACAAGGTTTGAACGGTGAATACGTTCGTAGCTTTCAGCGATAACTGTGCGGATACCTAGAAGTGAAGTACCTTTTGCAGCCCAGTCACGTGAAGAACCCATTCCGTAGTCTTTACCTGTGATGATAGCAAGTCCTGTGCCTTCTTCTTGATACTTCATAGCAGCATCATAAATTGGCATAATTTCTTTTGTAGGCCAGTAAGTCGTAAATCCGCCTTCTGTTCCTTTTGCAATCTGGTTACGAATACGGATGTTAGCGAATGTACCACGCATCATCACTTCATGGTTACCACGGCGTGAACCGTAAGAGTTGAAGAAACGAGGGCTTACGCCATTTTCAATCAAGTATTTACCAGCTGGCGTATCTTTACCGATTGCGCCCGCAGGAGAAATGTGATCCGTCGTAATTGAATCGCCAAATTTACCAATGACACGAAGCCCTGAAAGTGCTTGAATGTCAGCTGGCTCTGTTGCCAGACCTTCAAAGAACGGTGGATTTTGGATGTAAGTTGAGTTTTCATCAAAATCATATAGTGAATCATCAGTTGTTTCAATTGCATTCCACGCTTCGTTCTCAGTGAATACACGCGCATATTCTTTACGGAATAATTCAGGCGTAACTGTTGCTTTAACAACTGCTTGAATTTCTTCCGTAGTTGGCCAAATATCTTTGAAGAAGACATCAAAGCCGTCTTTGTCTTTACCAATTGGCTCTTTTTCGAAGTCGATATCGACTGTTCCAGCAAGTGCATAAGCAACAACAAGTGGCGGTGAAGCCAAGTAGTTTGCTTTCACAAGTGGGTGAATACGTCCTTCAAAGTTACGGTTACCAGAAAGAACTGAAGACATTAGCATATCGTTGCCCATGACCGCTTTTTCAATTTCAGGTAGTAGTGGCCCAGAGTTACCGATACATGTTGTACAACCGTACCCAACAGTATTAAATCCAATTTGATCCAAGAATACATTAAGACCTGAATCTTCCAGGTAGCCTGTAACGACTTTTGAACCTGGTGCAAGTGATGTTTTCACATAAGCAGGAGGTGTAAGCCCTTTTTCAACTGCTTTTTTCGCCACAAGTCCAGCACCTAACATAACATATGGGTTAGAAGTGTTTGTACATGAAGTGATTGCTGCGATTGCAAGGTCACCGGTTTTGATTTCGACAGAACGTCCGTCTGCGAATTCAATAGTAGCTGTTTTCTTCAACTCTTTTGGTGATAGACCAAAACCTTGGTTCCCTTCAGGTGCAACAACTGCTTCGTTGAATGAGCTTTGCATTTCTGTAAGAGGAATCAAATCTTGTGGACGTTTCGGTCCAGCAAGGTTAGCAGCAATACCAGAAAGATCGATTTCTACAACATCAGTGTATGTTGGTTCTTCATTCTCTACAGTGAAGAACATATCATTTTCTACTAGGTATTGCTTAACTACTGCAATGTCGCTTTCTTCACGGCCTGTTAAGCGCATATAATCTAGTGCTTCTTCATCTACTGGGAAGAATCCACACGTTGCACCGTATTCAGGTGCCATGTTTGCAATTGTTGCACGGTCTGCAAGTGGTAAGTGTGCAACGCCAGGTCCGAAGAACTCAACGAATTTACCAACTACACCGTGTTCACGAAGTGTTTGTGTCACTTTAAGTGCAAGGTCAGTTGCTGTTGTTCCGTTTGGAAGTTGACCAACAAGTTTTACACCAATAACTTCTGGAATCGGGAAGTATGAAGGCTGTCCAAGCATGCCTGCTTCAGCTTCAATACCACCGACACCCCATCCTAGAACACCTATACCGTTGATCATCGTCGTGTGAGAGTCTGTTCCAACAAGTGTGTCAGGGTAGGTTTCGAATGTACCATCTTCGTTTTCAACTGCATGAACAACGTTTGCCAAGTACTCAAGGTTAACTTGGTGGACAATACCTGTTGCTGGTGGGACTGCACGGTAGTTATCGTATGCTTTTTGTGCCCAGCTTAAAAATTGGTAACGTTCTGCGTTGCGTTCAAATTCAAGTTCCATGTTTAAGTTAAGTGCTTCTGCCGTTCCGTAACGGTCAACTTGCACGGAGTGGTCAATAACAAGGTCAACTGGAATTTCAGGGTTGATTTTGTTAGGGTCACCGCCCATAGCTGCCATTGCCGAACGAAGTGATGCAAGGTCTACGACAACAGGTACACCTGTAAAGTCTTGAAGAATAACACGTGACGGTTTGAAAGGTACTTCTGCATCAGCGTCTGCATCTTTCCCCCATTTCGCCAAGTTTTCAACATGATTGTCTTTGATGACATATCCGTCGTGTTGACGCAGGACGGATTCAAGTAATACTTTAATCGAGTAAGGTAGATTGGAAACTTTAGCGATGCCGGCTTCTTCGAGTGCAGCAAGACGATAATAGTTATACGTCTTTCCATTCAGGTCGAATGATGTTCGGCTGTTATGCAAATTGCTTTTTGCCATTGTTGAATTCCTCCTTTTATCTTAAAAAACTGCTGAAAAGGCTGTAAATAAGCGTCTTTTCTCTACTTCATCATATAATACCTACACACATAAGTAAAATACATTAACTTTATAGTCTATCATAAGTTAATGTTATGACCCTTTTGTTCTTGCAAAAACGCTTCATACATGAAAATAGATTCTAGATTCCTCCCCATAAAAATATTGTATGGTTTGTTAAATCCTTCATTTCACCAAAGTGCAGATGCCCATTGTATGAATGAAATTGACTGTTCGTGTCGATGCTAACTCTTCCTAACATACATACCCTATTTCAATCCTTTTGGAACTCTCTTTGCAAAAAAAATAGCTGGCTGCCGGTGTGCTAATATAGGTCCCCCAGGTAACACTACGTCATTTTAAAAACACGCTTTATGCTATTGTTCTACATTAATCCTCAAAAATTCTCAAAAAAATTGGTAATTTATTTCTTCTTGATGTTTAGGGTATTGTAATAAAGGTTATTACAAATACTGTAGAGGTAATCATAAATCACTAAAAAGGAGATGGACAGTTATGAGTTTCATTTGGTTTTTAATTATTGGTGGTATCATCGGTTGGTTAGCAGGTATGATTTTAGGGAAAGATATCCCAGGCGGAATCATTGGTAATATTATTGCCGGAATCGTCGGCGCATGGATTGGTGGAATGCTTCTAGGGGAATGGGGTCCAAGGGTTTCTGACTTCTATATTGTTCCAGCCATCATCGGAGCACTTATCCTTGTATTCATTGTGAGCCTAATCATGAAATCAATGCGTAAAGCTTCTTAAATCTAAGAAATAGACACTAAAAAGATGGACCCCATTCGTGGCGGTCCATCTTTTTATTCACTTTTTTCCATTTCAATTCGCTGGGCTTCAAATTCATCAAAGAACCAAAGAACATCCTCGACGTATTTGTCACTACGGTTATAGTTGAAAATTGCTTTTTCAAATTCCCCATCCGCTGCTCCACTCTTTGATAAGTAGTTAGCGGCACTATAAATTGCATCTTCCAAATCATATGGATCGGCAATGCCATCATTATTTGCGTCAACGCCATATCCACCATATTTTTTTATCACAACTGGATTAATTTTATCTTTTTCAGGAATTTCTCCCTTTCCAAGGTCTCCACATCCCGGGTAAGTCCAACCGACGAACGTACAAGGCATAAACTGCATATGTCCTTCAGCACCGACGGGTGACAGTAATGGATCCATCGTAGAAAACTTCGTTTCAATCCTATGGTGCGCTGCAAGTAACGTCCAGGGAATACCGTAAACTTCTGCTGCTTCTTTGTAGACTGGTATGTACTCTCCCGGTATTTCGTTAGCCGTGCGACGGTCTTGCATATCCAGCAATGCGCTAGCGGACTTCTTTATGATATCCGGATTTTTCAGACCTGTCCAAATGATAGCTGTTAGCGTGAAGACTGTAACAGCAATAGGGACAAGTAAGATAATGAACATTGCTTTCGCCTTCAAGGATATTCTTTTGTTTTTTCGCTTCTTCATCTCTTCACACCTTTAGTTACAGCCTTGCATTATCGAATTATGCACCTGCTTTATTTAGTGCTTTAATGTCTTTGACGATTTGATCGAATGGCACTTCTGTCATTCCGTTATATGATTTCACAACTTCCCCTTGTTGATTGACGAGGGAAAAAGTAACTGCGTGCATTACCTGGTCCGAATCGGGAATATCTGCAACAAGCGTTTTGAATGATTTTGCTGCGAAGTCAGTGATTTCCTCTTGTTTATAGCCCGTCAGCATTTCCCATCTACTCTGATCTCGGACATCATACGCATCAACGTATTCTTGCATAGCTTCTGGAGTATCAACTGCAGGATCAATACTGAATGATACAATCTTGTAGTCATCAACGCCTTCATCCCCAAGTTGGTTATCAAGCTCCGCCATGTTCATCATCATCGGTGGGCAGGCACTCGTACATTCGGTGAAAACGAATTGTGCTATCCAAACATTCCCTTTCAAATCATCCAATGAAACCTGTTCATTTTGTTGATTCGTAAATTCAAAAGGTGCAACTTTATAATTGTGATCTTCTTTGAAACCACCACCGGTACACGCACTCAAAATGACCGTGACTAGTAACATATAAATCAACAATAACTTTTTACTCATTTTATATCCTCCATTATTTATTGATACGTTTATCATATCGGAAGTATAGGGTTCAAACAAGCATGTGATGTTTGAACCCTCGTCGAACCTATGACGGTTTTGTGAAGTTAACTTCATCGTTGACGACCAGAAGTTTCGATTCGAATCGGAGCAAGGGATAATGCTTGTCATCTTTAGTAATTCATTCATCGAAATAGACTAGTCCTGTTGCATTTTATATTCGTTTTTTACCAAGTCAATCACCTCCTTTCATCCGAAATAGAAGAAAGGAATACATTGTCCGTGTGTTTTTTCACGGATGCTCTTATAATGGTAAATAGAACGGAAGAGGTGAAGATTGTTGCAACAAGACTTATTTATGTGGTTCATCATTTTCTGGTGCGTTGTTCTCATTGGACTTTTCGGTATCGGCGGTTTCTTCATGTTCCGAAAGTTTTTAAAAGTGTTTCCGAAAGCGGATGGCAAGTCTACACTCGACTGGGAAGAACATTACGTGGAGAGCTCTCTTCACCTATGGAATGATAAAGCTAAACTCTTACTGAATGAGCTGGTCGTCCCAGTACCGGAATTATTCCGGCCGGTAGCGAAACAAAAAATCGCAGGAAAAATCGGTGAAATTGCACTTGAGGAAAATGCAAAAGCAATTGATACCGATCTAATTATCCGTGGATATATACAAGCGACACCGAAACGCGACCATAAATTCCTGCGCAAGAAATTGGCTGAAATGAAGTTCGATTTAGCCCCGTACGAACATCTTTTTTAGTCGAATAAAAACGTTAGGCGCTGAAGCCTAGACGGCAAAAGGTGTCCGCATTTAACTGCGGACACCTTTTATGTGTTTATATTTAGTCAGCATACCTATCCGCCATGGAACAATCATTCCAAATGCTAGGATCCAGAACATTCCGCCCAGTTCACCTACGTCAATGGTACTGCTAAGAAGCAGTTTCCCAACAAGTCGGATAATGAGCAACCCTAGCAGTATAAATAGGAAGGTTTTGGATCGCTTCATATAAATATCGTCATCTCTACGTTCAAAATGCGTTGTCTTTATGAGGATAATCGAGAATAGTAGCCCAACAAAGATGGCCTCGAATATTTGAGGCAACGACACTCTGAATTCCTCGAATATGAACATCAGTGCACCCGTTGACATAAAAAGGGGTGGCAAGATGATTTTCATCGGCGTTACAGGCCTTTTCGCCGCTTTCGTTCTGACAATCAGCGCCATTGTCCCCATGAATAGTGCAAGTATGGTTGAACCGGTTATGAGATAAACCGAGGGTACCTTTGTAAAAACGGTTTCAATTAATTCGTTCATTGTATTTCCTCCAACCGACGCTTCAGTTATTCCATCCATTCATTCATTGAATGAACTGATTTGCTTTTTCAACTTAAAAACCTTGGAAGTCGCCAAATATTGGGCTTAATATGCTTGTTAAATATGTCAATCCATCGAAGAACAACAAAATTCCGAAAGCAATCATGATGATGCCTCCAATTTTCATTATTAGGCCACTGCGTTTTCGAATCCATCCAAGACGTGTGACAAAGAACGATAAGACAAAGAAAGGTATTGCAAAACCTAACACGTACATTAACATATAAATGACGCCCGACCCCGGATTTGTCGCAGCAAGTCCCATGATTACTCCAATTATTGGTCCCGAACATGGTGTCCAGCCAGCAGCAAATGCAAGCCCTATCACTGTGCTTCCTAAGTAACCCGAAGGACGGTTTTTAAATTGCAATCTCTTTTCTCCCATAAGGAATTTGGGTGTAAATATACCAGCAATCATCAATCCAAACAAGACCATAAAGATTGCTCCAACTTGTCTTAGTATTTGTTGGTTTTCTTGGAAAAATGTCCCAACAAGCGATGTAGCAAAACCAAGTACAACAAAAATTATCGAAAATCCGATTAAAAAGAATAGTGTATGTAGCATGCCGTTTCTGTTCATACGTTTCGAATCCGATTTTAAATCATCTAGTGACATGCCCGTAATATATGATATGAATGCTGGATATAACGGTAATGTACACGGTGATATGAAACTTAAAAAACCAGCGCCGAAAGCGAGAAATAAATTTATGTCTGTTCCCACATTATTCTCTCCCCTTCATTTTTCTTTCTTAATCTTATCAAAAATAACATTAAACTTCGCCTATTCTGTCTGTGAACAGTTTATGACTTTTAAAGGGTCGTTTGTCTACATTCTATATTCTATGCAAAAAAAAGCTTGCAACGCCAGTAAAAAGCGTATGCAAGCTTGATTTTTTCAGATAACATCTTCCAAAATATTATTTTGAAGAAGATACATTTTATGGTATAGACCTTTTTGTCCGAGTAATTCTTGGTGTGTTCCGCGCTCTATGATTTCCCCCTTATGAAGGACGAGAATCAGTTCAGCATCTTGAATAGTACTGAGTCTGTGGGCAATAGCAATTGTTGTACGTCCTTTCCTCATCTTTTCAAGACTTGTCTGTATTGCCACTTCTGTTTCTGTATCAATGTTGGCAGTCGCCTCATCGAGAACAAGGATTTTGGGATTCGTTGCTATTGTCCGCGCAAATGCGACGAGCTGGCGCTGCCCACTTGAATACGTAGAACCGCGTTCCGTCACTTTTTGCGAGTACTTTTCCGGTAGTTTTTCTATGAACTCATTGGCCTGAACAAATTCTGCAGCCGCTCTTACCTCTTCTGATGTCATATTTTTATTATGCAAACGGATATTACTTTTGATATCTCCATAGAAAAGGAACGGATCTTGCAAGACAAGACCTGTCTTCTTCCGTAGTTCTTCTTTTGGAAATTCTTTCAATGAAACATCATCGATATAAATATCACCACGTTCATATTCATAAAAACGCATCAGTAAGTTGATAATGGAGCTTTTTCCGCTTCCAGTATGGCCAACGAGTGCAACGGTCTCTCCCGCATTCGCAGTGAATGAGATATTTTTTAATACATCAGTTTGTCCATCATATGAAAAAGATACATCACGGAATTCGATTTTACCATCTTGAATTACGGCTTGTTTACCATCGTTCTGTTCCGGTTCTATATCCGGATCATCCATTAATTTAAATACACGGGACGCCGCAACCATTGCTTGCTGAAAAATGGATAATCTTTGCATCACTTGTTGGACGGGCTGGAATAAACGACGAATCAATGTCGTAAATGCATATAAAACACCTACTTCAACAGGGCTTGCCAGTGATATAAATCCGAAATAACCGAGTACAAAGACGATTGCTCCTGCATACAGCAGATCGATTGCCGGACCGAGCAGGATGCCGTCAAATTTAATGTTACGCATTCCTGCACGGTAATGTTTTTCGTTGATGTCGTCAAACTCAACTTCTAGACGTTCTTCCTGCCTAAATGCTTGAATCATCCCCATGCCGGATAATGATTCGGCTATTTTAGCATTCAGCTGACTCAACCGTTCACGGATGTCTTGATAGAAATCCGCACTATATCTCCTATAAATGACGATGACCGTTAAGAAGAGTGGCAACAATAACAGGGATATTAGTGCAAGCTTTGCATCAAGTGAAAATAGGGCAATGTAAACGCCGAGAAGCACAAAAATGGCTTGTAAAAACGTAACAATGACACTGACGAACATTTCTTTGATGGCTTCCGTGTCATTTGTTACACGCGAAACAATACTTCCAGCAGGCGTTTTATCAAAATAACGCATTCCAAGGCTTTGCACTTTTGAAAACACATCGATTCGCATCTGCTGAATAATTTTTAACGCAATATCTTGGAATCGAATCAGTTGGAAATAGGACACGACGACCATAAACACTTGGATACCTATATAAACTAGCGCAATGTTCATTATTTCTGTTCTTGGGAAGTTCATCGTCGCTAAATGATTATCGATAAATCTTTGGATTATCAAAGGTCCGACTATACTGCCAGTGACTGTCAAAACGAGTAGGATTAGCGCAAATATAATGCTCTTTTTATGAGGAATGATATATCTCAACAATCTCTTTAAGACAAACCATTGATCTTTTGCCGTTAGTTTCGGTTGTTTTTCTTCTGACATTATTCCTCCCCCCCCTGTTCGACAAGTACTTCAAGTTGTTGCAAGTCATACATTTCTTTATATCTTCCAGCCAGATCGATTAATTCTTCGTGTGTTCCAGCTTCGACAATTGCTCCTTCATCCATGACGATAATTTTATGTGCATGTTGGATGGCACTTAGTCGATGTGAAGTAATAATTGTAGTTTCGTTCGTACGTGTTTGTTTGAGCGAGTATAAAATTGCTTCTTCCGTTTGGGCATCGACAGCTGATAAAGAATCATCCAAAAGTAGCAATTCCGGTTCCATAATTAATGCACGTGCAATGGAAACCCGTTGTTTTTGACCTCCAGACAGAGAGACCCCACGTTCTCCTACTATCGTTTCATACCCTTCTGTAAACCCTAAAATATCTTCATGGATATGCGCGAGTTGCGCAGCATGATGAATTCTATCGGGTGCTATTCTTGGATTTATGAAAGCAATATTTTCAGCAAGTGTCGTTGAGAAAAGGAAGTGGTCTTGCGGTACATAACCGATTGACTCTCTTAAACGTTGCTGTTTATATTGATTAATAGGTTTGTCTCCATAAATGATGCTTCCTTTATACCCTTCAAACTCTCTTAACAGTAATTTCAGGATTGCCGTTTTACCTGATCCCGTTTTACCGACAATTCCCATTGTTTCACCCCGTTTTAATGTGAAGTGAACATTACGCAGAGCCGCCCGCTCATCACCTGGGAATTTAAACTCATCTATATCGAAATGCAAATCGCCTTCGGGTCTTCTATCAATTGCACCAGGCAAATCTTTAATTTCAGGCGATACAGATAATAGTTCTGTAATTCGGCTGTAAGATGCATTACCTCTCTCTACGATATTAAAGAGGAAGCCAAATGCAAGCATTGGCCAGACCAGAAGGCCGAGGTAGGCACTGAACGCTACCATGTCACCGATTGACATGTCCCCTGCAATGATAAATTTCGTTCCAAAATAGAAAGACAGAATGTATGAAACCGCGAATATGCCCGTAATTGTCGGATCGAATAATGCATCCACTTTAGCGACACGCATATTTTTACTGACAACATCAGTAGACAATTTGGTGAAATCCTCAATATCTTCGTTTTTTTGTCCGAATGTCTTAATGACTTTGATACCCGATATACTTTCCTGTGTCTTGTCATTCAAATTTGAAAATGCTTCTTGGGAAAATCTGAATCGCTTGCGTAGCAATCTACCATAATAGCTAGTCAGGAAGATCATGAATGGCAACGGAATGAGTGCAATTAGTGTCAGTTTCCAATGGATGGTGATTGCCATTGTTAAAATGACGAATCCGCCCGTCGCAATGGAATCGACCAGTGTCAAAATCCCCATACCCGCCGTTTGCTGCACGGCATTTACATCATTTGTTGCATGAGCCATTAGGTCTCCTACACGTCTTTTTTGGTAGAAGGATGGTGACATTCTTGTAAAATGATTGAACAATTTTTCACGCATCGTCCGCGACAACAATACAGCAGAACCAAAAATCATGACACGCCAATAATAGCGCGCTATGTACATGAGAATGCCGGAAATTGCTAGGATAACAAGCCATCTTGTGAGCCCGGCGGTTGTTAACGAACTCTCTGTAATGTCATCGACGATAATCCCAATAATCTTCGGTGGCAACAGTTGCAATATTGAGACGAAAATAAGCGCCGAAACCCCTAAAAGATATTGCTTCTTCCGCTGTTTGAAAAACCAGCCGAGCTGAACTAAAACCTTCACACTACTCCCCCTATTTTACTATAAAATTGAACCTTTGATTAGTTTAGCAAATGTCTGGACAATAAAAAAGGTCCGAGGTATAAATAATTCGAATTCGGAAATAGTTTTGTTGGTAAGATACGGATAAGCCATGCCATTTGCTCATATAATTACGAAGTATCGTCATTTGACTTTGAGGAGGAACTTAAATATGGGGACAGTAAATAACAAATTACTAGCATTGCTAATTATGCTACTAGGCACAGCAGTTTGTTCAGCCTGTTCGTACAATAGCGAAAAAGCGGTGCGTAATGGTGATGTTGTCAATATGCATGGACCTGTCTATAACTACCCCGTATTTGAAGCTTTTTTGGAAAGTATAGAGTCTAAGAAATCCGATGTAGTCCGTATTGCAAATTACTCACTTGAAGGAGACCCGACTTTATACAATCTGTCCTACAACGGCTCCTCGATTGCCTTAGAGATTAACCGTTCAAAAAATAAAAATAGAGGAAACAATCCTACTAAAACAAACATGACATGTACAAATCTAATTGAAAAGGACGGTCAGCAATTATTTGTCTACACGCTTACTGGATGCGATTCGTCTGACGAAAGTTTTACAATTTTAAGTGTAGCGAAAGAGCATGTGGACGAACATGAACACTAAGTATGGCTAATTAAGGTCGATTGTCTCGATTCCGACAATCGTATTCAGAGATATTTTTTGCAGCTTGGAGTTATCCTCTATATAAATAACTTGTAGCCGAGTATCCAACCTTTTCAAGATACCCGTCGTGTCAGTAAATAATCCATTCTCCCACGTTCTGATACGGACTTCGCAACGCGCTTGATAAGCAATATCTAACTGCTGTTGAAATTCCTGGAGCGACCATTCGTCAATATTGGGCTTTCGTTCATAGTTGTCTTCTCTCATCCAGTCACGTAACTCTGTCAAGTGTTCTGTCAACATCATCGCTGTCCATTTGATGCGTCCACGATCACGAATCAAAAAAATCACTCCTTTTTTCGGATAAATAAGTTCAACAATGTATAAATGAATTACACGTTAAAAATGAGGCAACCCTTTTATTTAAAATGCCCACCAATCAGTTTCTCCCGTTCAACCGTTGTTCCTGCATCTGTGTAAGAGACCGCACGCAGAACAGCATTCGTTCCATATTTATTTCGGAGCGAATCACTCACTCCACCGAGTTGTCGGGTGCGCCATTTGTTTTCATCGAACAGACTGAGCTGCATGGAATACTCTTCCTCTAACTTTGTTAGACTTAGTGATAATTGCCGAATGGGTCGGCCATCATGAAATTCATCATGCAATGCCGTACACACCCGATAAATTTCCATTGTGTCATTCGTTGCTTCATGTATCGAGCGTGAACGGCTAAAACCGCCGCCTAGTACTTGTTTTGAATAGCCTACAGACAAATGAATCGTGCGTCCTGCTCTACCCGATTCCCTCGCCCGCATCGCTACATCCTCACACATTTCAAGAATGATTGTGATTACATCTTCCCGTAAGATGTAATCACGATAGAGAATCTGCCCTTTGCCGTAACTCTCTTGCCCTTCAACAAGTGGCGGAGCCCCCAAATCAGATAAATCGATGCCGTGTGCATGGTAATACAATTGATTGCCCATGACGCCGAATTTTTTTTCAAGTCTTTCGAGCGGGGCATGAGCAAGGTCACCGACCGTGAATAGCCCCATTCCATTTAATGTCTTTTCAATTCTACTGCCAATCCCCCACATGCGGCTTAGCGGTGCGACGGGCCATAACTTGGCAGGTACATCTTCATACGTCCAATGCGCAACACCCGTCTTTTTCGCTTCGATGTCGAGAGCGAGCTTTGACATTATCATATTTGGACCGATGCCGCACGCAGAGTGTATCTGGAATTGATCAATGAGATCATCCTGTATCCGCCTCACAGTTTCTTCGAGCGGGCCCCATAGCCGTTCGGTTCCGCTGAGGTCAATGAAACTTTCATCGATGCTGTACACATGGATTGCCTCTTTAGGAACATAATTGTTCAGCAGCCGGGTGATTTCCATTGATACATCGATAAAAAAACCCATTTTCGGTTCGATTAGATGGATTGCGGGGTCATCGGGTATTTCAAATAGCCGCATACCAGTCCGCACGCCAAATTGTTTTTTTAATGGTGGAGATGCTGCAAGCACGATACCACCTTTCCGCTCTTTATTGCCGATGATGGCAATCGGCACTTCCATAACATCAAGCCCTTCCATTGCGGCAGCACAACTGGCGTAAAAGCTACGCATGTCGAGGCAGACAATTTTCCGATTTGGTAAATGTTCATACATATCAAACTCCCCCCCGCACAGAACATATGTTCTTATTTATATTATAGCCCTAACTGTAACTCATATACAATGGAATATTTATGCACGCACTTTGTTCCTTTCATTTTTCCCACAGCAAAAAAGCCGGCAGGTAGCCAGCTTTTAATAACATACATCGCTTTTCACTTAGGTATTCATAAAATTTCCGACCTGTGGATAAACTACTAAATGATATTTCACGTCCAGATTCCAGAACGGTGCATTTTCTCATTTTTTCATAAAGTACTTTCGGCCCAGTCTTTCGACAACTGACGGTGCAACAGCATAAATTTTACTAGTGATGCCCATATACCAAGGTAAATTCACATCGCGGACAGATTTCCCCAATGTTTTAATCACCGCATCGGCAACAGCTTCCACCGTCAACAAATGTCTGCCGAGCGATGTTCGGTAAGCACCTGTTTCATCCGCAAGTTCAAGAAAAGGTGTGTCAATCGGACCCGGATTAATAGTGGTGACCTGAATACCGAATGAAGCTACCTCCATACGAAGTGCATTCGTATAGCCAATAATTGCGTGTTTTGTTGCAGCGTAAACGGATGCTTTCGGGGTAGCAACTTTCCCCGCCTGTGAACCAAGATAAATAAGATGGCCGCTCCGGCGCTCCCTCATGCCGGGCAATAAAAGCTTTGTCAGTTGCATCGGTGCGATGACATTGACGGTCATCATGTTTTGAATCGCTTCATCGGAAGTCTCGTGTGCAAAACTGAACGTACCCATGCCCGCTGAAAAAATGACAGCATCCGGAGATCCAATCTGCGTCATTAAATGTTCGATGTCGTCTTTTTTTGTTAAATCTGCCGGTATCACTTGTGCGCCTTCAAGTCGCAACTTCTCTAAAATGGCAAGTGATCTTCCCGTTGCCCATACTTCATATCCCTCTGCCAAAAGCCGCTTCGATAATGCATAACCGACACCGCTCGTAGCACCTGTAATCAAAACCATTTTACGCTTGCTCATATTGGAGAATTCCGTTTTCATCTCGTTTTTCATGAACAAGTCCCTTTTCAAAAAGGTAATCGGTTTGGCCTATTGTTTCTGATAGCGTAAGACCAAGCTCTTTTTCATAGACGGATGGGAATAATTCGCGCGTCAATTCGAAAATTGTACGTTGGCCTTTATCCATCATTGCAAGCACCTTCATCGCCCGTTCGTGCTGTCTTACGAAACGGCCTTCAATAAGCTCGTGAGCATTGCGCACTTCATCACCATGACCGGTATATATGATATCAACGGGTAAAGTAAGAATGCGTTTCAACGACTCGTTATACTGCAACAAAGAGCGTGGACGGCCATGCTCAGGATTAAGCGGCGGCTCGATAAGCGGATTTGAAGAAACTTTTTCAAGCACCAAATCTCCGCCAATCATTGTTCTATTCTCTTCATCCCACAATACGATATGGCTTTGCGCATGACCTGGTGTTTCCATAACCATCCAGCCGGCATGCCCAGGCAGCGCATCTCCTTCAGCAAGCGTCATGTCGAGTGGACGTTCTCCCATAAGCGCGACAGACCTTTTCATCTTCTTAACCCAGCCAAGGTACTGTTCAGGTACGCCTTCTTCGATAAGTCGCTCTAGATAAAATGCATCATGATAGCGGGAGAAAGCTTCATCCCGTTTGAGCCATAAATCATTGTAGGTATGGCCTAAGACTTTTGCGTTATCAAATGCGTCAATCCAACCAGCGTGATCTGGATGATGATGTGTCAAAATGACCTGTTCAATATCATTGAATGAGTAACCGGCTTCCTTGATGCCCTGTTTCAATGCTTCATATGCTTCAGGGGTTTTCGGCCCCGCATCGACGAGTGACAGCGTATCTCCTTTTATAAGAAAAGCATTTACATCGCCTACTGCGAACGGTGTTGGAATAACAATCTTGTGTATCATATAAAAATCCCCTTTATAAGATGAATGAGTATTCAGTACAGTGTACCTTTTTTATGAGTTGACGTCATCTTTTGAATCTATCCTCTACCAAGATGGTAAAAATGCTATAATCACTTTATGTATTCTCGTGTTAATTTACTAAAGTATGAATGATTAGGAGGACGTATGTATGGGTTTATTCGGATTTTTCAAGAGTCAATTTATAGAAGTCATTGAATGGACGGATCAAAACGCAAATACAATGGTTTACCGTTTCCCTGTTCACAATAACGAAATAAAAATGGGTGCAGAATTAACCGTTCGGGAATCACAAGTCGCAATTTTCGTCAATGAAGGCGAAATTGCAGATGTATTTGGACCAGGACGTCATCTATTATACACACAAAACATGCCCATAATGACGAAATTGAAGTCATGGAAACATGGATTTAACTCCCCTTTTAAAGCGGAAGTATATTTTGTTAATACAAAACAATTTATCAATCAAAAATGGGGCACGTCGAATCCAATCATGATGCGTGATTCCGAATTTGGAGTCATTCGATTGCGGGGATATGGTATTTACTCGTATAAGGTATCCGACCCCGTTGTTTTCTTAAAAGAACTTTTTGGTACGAACGCATCCTATGATACGAGCAGCATTGAAGGACAGTTAAAAAAGATGGTGCTATCAGGGCTTACAGACCTCTTCGCAGAATCAAATATCGCTGCCCTTGACCTGGCGATGAACTACGACGAGCTTAGTGACAAAGGCAAAGAGAAAATGGAACAACGATTCAGTTCATTCGGATTTGAAATTACTTCATTATATATTGAAAACCTATCACTTCCTGAAGAAGTTGAAAAAGTGTTGGATCGAAAAACGTCCATGGGTGTCATAGGAGACATGAATCAGTATCAACAATACCAAGCCGCAGAAGCCATAAGGGAAGCCGCGCGGAATGAAGGCGGTTTAGCTAGTGCGGGTGCAGGAATTGGCGCAGGTGCTGCACTTGGAAGTGTTATGGCGAATGCCTTCCCGGCCAATCAACAGCAAACAAGTTCCCCTAATACTACGCAAACAGAAAAGAAGATTTGTCCGCATTGTCAGACACTTATTAATAAGAATGCGAAGTTTTGCGGCGAATGCGGTAAATCCGTGTTTATGCATCAAGTACCATGTACGAGTTGCAATGCACTCATAAATGAAGATGCAAAGTTTTGCGATGAATGCGGTACAAAACAGCTGACTGAAAAAACATGTGTAAAATGTGGCAAGGTAAATGGTCCAAATGCCAAGTTTTGTGGTGACTGTGGCGAAGACCTTTAACTCTGATGCAAAAGAGGTGTTCCTATGACGGACTTAACAAATAATCAAGATTTGGAATCGATCAAAACTGAACTGACGACGGTAAATAAATGTTCTTCCTGTGGAGGTAACACGTTATTTGAACCGAAAAGTGGAAATCTGAAATGTCCGTTTTGCGGAAGCGAAAAGGAAATCGACCAGTCTTGGGAAAATAGTATTGAACACGACTTCTTAGAGGCATTAGAAAAAGAAAATCACAGCTGGGACGATGAAAAACGTGTTTTTAAATGTGAAAACTGTGGTGCCGAAACACTTTTAGATAAAGATAAAGTGGCCGATTTCTGCTCATTTTGCGGGTCTTCTCATATTGCAATAAGTGAACACCATGCGGGCATGAAACCAGCATTGGTACTCCCCTTTAAAATCGCGAGAGATGATGCAGTTGAAAAATTCAAGATATGGATGAAAAAGAGATATTTTGCTCCATCTAAGCTAGTGCAATCGTATAAAATGGATACCATTGCGGGAGCATACATCCCGTACTGGACTTTTGATGCCCAGACGGATTCTTCTTTCATCGTCCAGATTGGCACGTATTATTACGTAACGGAAATACGGACCGTATTTGAAGATGGCAAGTCCAAACAAGTATCGGAACAGGTAAGGAAAACCCAATGGCGTACGGAACACGGGCACTACAGCGAATTCTTTGACGATGTTTTGGTGAAAGCATCACGTAATGTAGCAAGTGGCCTTATTGATAAGATTGAACCCTTTCAGTTAAATGGACTCCTCGACTATAAAACAGAATATTTATCCGGTTTTTTAGCAGAAAGGTACTCGATTCCATTGAAGGATGGCTGGAATGATGCAAAAAATAGTATTGACGCCGGTATTAAGAATGGAATACATGGACAAGTATATGGTGATGTTGTCAATATTGTAAGTGTTTCCACTAACTATGACAACATTACTTACAAACATATTCTATTACCTATTTGGATTTCTTCGTTCCAGTTCAACAATAAAATCTACCGCTTCCTCGTTAACGGACAAACCGGTAAAGTTAGTGGGCAATCGCCGATAAGCGCCGTAAAAGTATCGATTTCCGTCATAGTGATCTTAGCAATTATATTCATAATCTACTTGCTCTACACGATAAGCTAAATATTTTATTGCATAAAATGATAGTTGACTTTCTTCTGTCGGCATGCAATAATCGGACTAATTCAAGTACATATAGGCGTTGAAGAAGATAAGTAATTGCGGTAATGGAGAACAGAAAATGTGGTCACTGACTGAAAGCCACCCTCCCTCTCCCGCTTTGAACCTCCTTCCGAGCTGCTGTGGAAACACAGGCGTGCCTTTCGCGTTAAGAAAGAACGAGATGTACCGGTTTATAATCGGTAAATTTAGGTGGTACCGCGGAAACATGTGTTTTCGTCCTTATTTAGTAGGGGCGAGAGCGCATTTTTTTTGCGTCTGTCAAAGGAACTTATGCTGTTATTAACGGAATGAAAGAGGTAATTCAGATGAAAACGATTGTATTTATAGGAGCCGGATCGATGGCGGAAGCCGTTATTTCCGGTATTGTGGAGCAAGGTGCTGTAATACCTCAAAATGTTTACGTCATGAACAGATCGGACGATGAAAGACTAATTTCGCTGCACAATAAATATGGAATCTCGATTGTTAGCAAGGACAAAGAAGCGCTGAAAAATGCAGATCTCATTGTACTTGCGACAAAACCAAAAGACATCTACCAAGTGATGGCAGACACACTTCCCCATTTGGCTGAAAAGACAGCGGTTTTATCGGTCATTGCAGGTGTTTCAATACAAACAATCGAGACAGGTCTCGGTTTTAGACCAATCGCGCGCTCTATGCCCAATACATCTGCTACAATCGGAAAATCAGCCAGTGGTATCGCGTGGAATAGTGCGGTTAGCGATGCGTTAAAAATACATATACTCGGTCTTCTCAATTCAATTGGGATGGTGAGAGAAGTCGAAGAAGATGACCTACATGCAGTCACTGCTCTTTCCGGAAGCGGCCCGGCGTATGTCTATTATTTAGCGGAAGCACTTGAAGAAGCGGCAATCAGCAAGGGTCTTACAAAAGAAGTAGCACGTGCGCTTATTATCCAGACTATTGAAGGAGCTGCGGCGATGTTGAAAGAAACAAGTGCGGAACCCGCGGAACTGCGCGAAAACGTGACAAGTCCAGGCGGCACAACGCAAGCAGGATTAGAAGCTTTGGAAAAAGGTCTATTTAAAGAAACGGTTGCGGACTGCATTAGTCAGGCAGAGAGGCGTTCGCGTGAGCTTGGAGCAATGTCTTGAAGTTACTCAATTTGTAATAAACAGTAGAACGTCAAACTCGAATAATAGGTTACTATTTAAAGTGACTATTTTTCGAGTTATCGTTCAAGTAAACAAAACATGTATTCGTTAAAATACTACCATCTTCATGGTAAGTTATAGTTCTATCAATATCGAAAAACACAATTTTGTAAGCCATAATAATCCCCTATAGTAGTAGCAAATTAATAGATAAAAAATACTCATATTAAATCGCACTATGCTTTTCGGATTAAGCTACTGTTGCAGTAACGAATGATATACTTCGAAAATCTTAAAGCCATATCAATCCTCTGCTCATCAGAAGTGAAAAATTCGCTCCCCACACCTTTTCGAACATTTATTGCCTCTTTAATTATCTGATGCCATTCCCCTGGTAAATGCAGCAATCCATACTCACCAGCACCAAGTTTGGATATAATGCTATGTTCCTTTAAGGTGTAATATTGACGCAACAAGCCGAGAACGGACCACTCAATTTCAAAATCAATCACTTCAGAAGGTAGTTGAAGTAACTGCTCAATTGAACCCTCAATACTTTGAATCCGTTTGGCCCGATTCGTATTCATATTGTCACTTACATAGGTTATCAGATCCTGTGAGTCAACTTCAATTCTAAGCTCTCTCGGTTCTGGACCTATCATGTTAATTCCATGCTTTTTCAATATCCACCAAGTAATGGAGTTGAAATACGCACCATAACTCAATTTACCATCGTTATAGTAAGGAATAATGGTATCGGCAGCTTGTAGGTTACCAATACCCCCCCACATAATATAGATTCCATCCATTTCCGGTTTTTGATAGTTGCTGGTTATTATACTATGGACTTCAGCTAATACTTCCACTTCCTCCCCTGACAAACGGCGATTTGTAATTGCAATAAAATCAATATCACTTGAATCATTTACGTAGGCATTCAGAGCAATTGATCCTTGGATATAAAATCCTTCGAGTGTATTTGGTAAAAGTTCGTTAAATAATGCTATATAATCGTTTAGAACGGTTTGTACAACAACAGGTATTTCCCCCATCAGGCTCTCCCCCATATATAAAATGAATGTAACTATACTTCATACAATAGCGGCAGCTAGTACGGCGATTCTTATTTACTATGTTTATAATGAAAATCATCTCCATTTTTCGTCACACCAAAAACTTCATTTTCTATTGAATATAAAATCGCTGCGTTGCCTGTAGTTTCTATACGATAAAAGAACGTTTACGGGTTACTACTTTACTATTATTAGTTAGACGAGCAGTATGAAAGAAAGTTCAAATTACTACCAAAGCTGATTTTATACTAGAAAAGCGCCAAATCCCTATTTTTCTCAAAACTTAAATCCTTTCAATTTCTAACTTTACATACATACACATAGAGGTTTAAACGTTAGTCTATTAAACTTCACCATAGAGTAGAAAGACTAATGTGATTTTTCTCTTTAACTTCATAATCACCTTATCAATTGATTCGCTAATTGAACAAAAGAGATTTAAATCTGTTTAAGACGGCTGAACTGTCTTAACATCTCGTCTTTGTTATACTAGTCGTGTTAATCATTTAGGAGGTATGTAAACATGGCAAAGTTATTTGAACCATTTAAATTACGTGACGTTGAATTTAAAAACCGTATCGTTATGTCGCCGATGTGCATGTATTCGAGCCATAACGAAGATGGAATGATTGAGGATTGGCATAAGACGCATTACACCACACGCGCTGTCGGTCAAGTTGGTCTTATCATTGTTGAAGCAACAGCAGTTCAACCTGAGGGACGTATTTCTGCGCAAGATCTAGGTATTTGGAGTGACAATCATATTAAAGGTTTGGGAGAAACAGTCCGTCTCATGCAGCAATACGGTACGAAAGTAGGAATCCAGCTTGCACATGCTGGACGTAAAGCGACAGTTGACGGCGATATTTATGCTCCATCTGCAATTGCCTACAATGAAAAATATAAAACACCTGTCGAAATGACCGTGGACGATATTAAAACGACCATACAAGCATTCAAAGATGGCGCTTTACGCGCGAAAAAAGCTGGATTTGATGTTATCGAACTTCATGGTGCACATGGCTATCTCATTAATGAGTTCCTGTCACCCCTTTCCAATAAGCGTACAGATGAATATGGTGGATCGCTAGAAAACCGTTATCGCTTCTTGAAAGAAATTATTGATGAAGTACGTGCCGTTTGGGATGGCCCACTTATTGTTCGTATTTCTGCACATGATTATAGTGATGGTGGCATGACACCCGAAATATACGTGAAAATGGCGAAGTGGATGAAATTGCAAGGAGTGGATCTGATTGATGTCAGCTCTGGGGCGCTCGTACCAGCAGCGATTGATGTATTCCCTGGTTACCAAGTGAAGTTCTCTGAAACAATCAAAGAAGGTGCCGAAATATCAACAGGCGCGGTTGGTCTAATCACGACAGGAATCCAAGCAGAAGAAATATTGAAAAATGGACGAGCTGATTTGATCTTACTTGCCCGTGAATTATTACGGGATCCGTACTGGGCTTATACCGCGGCAAAAGAATTGGGCGAGGAAATTAAAGCACCAAAGCAATATGAGCGCGGTTGGAAATTTTAACTAGTGAATAACCGAAAACCCGTGAAGGATCTTTAGACACAACAAAAAGATGGAAGAGCCAATTATGGCCATTCCATCTTTTTTTCCTGAAATTCCACTTACGAAAAACTGTGTTTTAGTGAGTGTAGTAATACATGTGAAATGTTTCATACTTCATTGTGGAGAAATCAAAACATGATATGTTTCGGTTTCTTCCAAAAAAGAGCGATAATAGTGCCGATCAATAGGACAATCGCTGCAAAGTAGTAAGGATAGTTCAAGTTTATGTCAAATAGCACACCCCCGATTATCGGACCGAAAATATTACCTAGACTTGTGAAAGTAGAATTCATACCACCGACAAAGCCTTGTTCGTTACCCGCTATTTTTGATAAATAAGAAGTAACCGCTGGGCGTATTAAATCAAAGCCGACAAATAGAACGAATGTTGTTAGTAGAATGGAGAAATATGAACTGACATACGTCATTAATAACACAAGTATTGTTGAAATTGCTAAACTATAGCGAATTACATTGATTTCACCCATGTTTTTTACTAACCGATCAAACAATAAGACCTGCGCAACAGCCCCGACAATCCCACTTCCTGTAATGACGATAGCGATGTCTTTTGGCGTGAAGCCAAATTTGTGGTCGACGAATAGGCTGAATAACGATTCGAAGGCTGCGAGGCCAAAGGACAAGACAAAGATTATTATAAATGCTATAAGATACATCGGTATGAAAATGCGGCTTAACCCAGTCTTTTGCTCTGGCGTCGGTACTTCTTCATCTGCACGTTCAGGCTCTTTCAATAGAGCGATTGAAAGAATAGCTGCAAATACCCCTAATACACCTGCCGAATAGAAAGGAACCCGCGTGCCGATTTCGGCTAAAAAACCGCCTATCCCGGGTCCAATGATAAAGCCTGTACTTATGGCAGCTGACATATAACCGAGTGCTTTTGATCTGTTTGTACTTGTTGTAATATCTGCAATGAAGGCTGTCACCGCAGGCATGATGAACGCCGCACTGATTCCACCAAGCATGCGTGAAATGAAGAGGACTTCGATTGATTTTCCCATTCCGAATAAAAACTCCGAAAAGCCAAATATGAATAAGCCCACCACAATCATAATTTTTCGACCGTATTTATCAACCCATCGACCTGAGATTGGCGAGAAGATAAGCTGCGTAATCGCAAATGCCGCAACCATGTAGCCCACAACTGAACCGCTGATTTCCAGCTCATTCATTATCGTCGGTAATACTGGAATAACGAGTCCAATACCTAAAAAGGCAATAAATAAGTTCATTAATAGAATAGCTAATACGCCTTTTTTGTTTTTCATATAGTAAACTCCTCTAACTCTCGACTAGGTGAATTGCGTCGAAATATAAACAATACTGACTCTCTCACGAGTATAACATCATTCATATTATAATTAATATGATTTCTTAAGTCTATTGAAATTGCTCTGCTAAAACATTTAACAGAAATCTAAAGGGACGAAATAGCCCGACTGAACCCTGCATATATTTCATTTTTCTATCCATTACGAATTAGTTTCATCAGGATTCTAATTTCACTCTCTAAAAACTTCCCCATCTCTCCACTCGAATCGAGAAAAGTCCTCAGCGATATATAGGTTTGGGAATATTGCCGTACCTTGTTTAAGCAGCTGTGCCACATCGCTTGCCATAAATCGCGCACTAATATGATTGGCGATAAGTGTTTTTGCTCTCGCTTCTTTTGCTGTAATAGCGGCATCACCAATCGTCGAATGACCATATTCTGTTGCCAAGTTTCCAGTCCCATTATCGAAAGTAGCTTCGTGAATTAAAATATCCGTATCCTGCGCTAGTTCAACGGCAGCGGCGCAATAGCTGGTATCTCCGAGAATGGCAACCGTAAATCCTTTTTGGGGGTCGCCAGTGACTTCTGAACTAGAAACGATTCGTCCATCATCCAATGTCACATCTTCTCCATCTTTTAGCTGCTTCAACTGCGGACCATTTGGAACTCCCGCTTCTTTCGCTTTTTCAATTAGTAATTTTCCTGGAAGTGGTTTTTGCTCAATTCTGTAACCAAAGCACGGAATAATATGTTGTAAGTTCTTTGTAGTAATACGATAGTTAGCATCTTCAAATACCAGACCCTCACTAACTTCATGGATGTGCAACTCGTAATTTAAATGGGTATTTGTAACGCGCAACGTTGTCTTGAGCCATTCGTTAAGTCCAGGTGGCCCATATATATCAAGTTTTTCCTTACCTCCAAGAAACGAACGGGAGCCAATTAAACCGGGCAACCCAAATATATGATCACCGTGTAAATGCGTAATGAATATTTTGCTGATTTTTCTTGGTTTCAGAGAAGTATGTAAAATCTGATGCTGTGTCGCTTCCCCACAGTCAAAGAGCCAATAACCTTCTCCTTCAGCGGATAAATTCAATATGACTGCTGATGTATTACGCATTTTTGAAGGCATACCCGCGCCTGTTCCTAGAAATTGCAGTTCCATAATATATGTCCTCCTTTCATTTAAAGCCCCGTTTTACAGTTCCAGGACCAAACTTTTGTTCCAATTGTGATAATAATGTATCCATTGTCTCTTCTTTCGCATGTTTTTCATAGTTATAAATCGATAGTTGCTCATGCAGTTCATTCATTAGAATTACGTTTGTAACAGTAATTCCAAGAAGACGAACCGGCTCCCCGTCCCAATGTTTTATAAACAAATCAGTCGCCTCTTTGAAAATGTCCTGTTCTTTATAAAGAGGATTGAGGACAGTCCGGCTCCGTGTTTGATTATGCCAGTCGGCTGTACGAATTTGAATCATAACTACCGTCCCAGCAAGTTGCCGATTGTCGAGGCGGACTGCAACTTTTTCCGCCAGCCATTTGAAAACTTTTAAGCATTCGTCCAAGTCTGTTTCATCCACAGGCAATGTAGTTGAACTGCCTACACTTTTTCGTTCTTCAGCTGCTTCTGGGTCTACAGGCCGCTCATCAATACCATTTGCACGATTGTGAAGACGGATTCCTTGCTTACCAAGGGAAGACTTGACAGTGAGTTCATCGATTTTCGCGAGATCGCCAATCGTATAAATACCTAGAGTATTCAATTTCTTCTCTGTACTCTCCCCAATTCCATGCATGTCAATAACGGGTAGAGGCCATAGAATCGATTCAATTTGTCGTTTCCTTAAAATCGTAACACCCATCGGCTTTTTCATATCCGATGCTGTCTTTGCTAAGAACTTATTCGGTGCAATACCAATTGAACAGGGTAGATCGAGCTCTTGTAAAATACGCTGTTGCATGGACATAGCAATATTTACGGCATCAGTCAAACCACCGATTGCTGTAATGTCAATATACGCCTCATCTATTGACACCGGTTCGACAAGGTCCGTATACGTTCTGAGCAATTCAAAAACCGCAGAAGAAGCGGTTCGATATTTTTCAAAGTCAGGTGGAATTATTACGAGATCCGGGCAAAGCCTTTTCGCCTCACCGACAGTCATTGTCGTGTAAACACCGAACGCTCTCGCTTCGTAAGAGCACGTCACGAGAATGCCTCTCCTTGCTTTCGGATTACCAGCGACAGCGAGTGGTATTCCTATCAACGAAGGGTCGTGCGCTTGTTCGACGGATGCGAAAAAACTATTCATATCAAGATGAAGAATAACTTTTGCCCGTGATGCACCAACCGTTGTCACGACACTTCCCCTCCTTTACTTTTAGTGTAATTATAATGCAAAAACCGGACAGAAGACACTGTCCGGTTTGCATACTACTCTTCTAGTGCCAATTGCGCTTCTACATAGTCACTGATTTCATCCATACCAGCCAGAGTTTTGGATAGAATCTCCGGATTGACAACAGTAATCATCCGGTTCTCCAAATTTGCAACTGACGTGAAGTAAGGTGTTCGTGAATAAGCCATGAGAGCCGAAGATGTCAAAGCACTTCCAGGGATATCAAGAATTTCTTTTGCATCCAGAACGAGTAACCCCATGAATAAACTGCCGGTCTGAACGACGACGACGCGGGCGTCCTCTCGTCCTTGTGCACTTTTTCCATATAAAATTTGTTCGAAGTCCAGAATCGGAACAAGTTCCCCTCGAATCCGCATAAGGCCCAGCATAAAGTTGGGTAGGTGAGGAATCGGATTCACATGCTCAAGTCGCTCGATAGACACGACCGCCTCAATGGAAATCGCATATTCTTCATTACCGCATTGAACGATGACCGCTTTCAAGTCACTCATGTGGTAAGCCCCCTCTATTATGCAGTCGCTGTTACACGTACGATTTCAAGCAAAAGTTCTGTCAGTTTGTTCAATTCATCAACTGGCATGCGTTCATTTTTTGTATGAATTTCTTCATAACCGACGGATAATGTGACTGTGGGAATACCTGCACCGTTGAATACATTACCGTCACTTCCACCACCGCTTGTCATTAGTTCCGGTGTCAATCCAATATTCTGAATGGCTGTTATCGCTGTTTGCACGACTTGTGCGTCTTCTTCAAAACTGAAGCCAGGATACATGAGTACAACTTCCGTTTCAGCTTTTCCGCCCATCAGCTCAGCAGTTTGTTCAAACGTCCGCACCATATGCTCCGTTTGTTCATTCAGCTTGTCTGGATTGATGGACCTTGCTTCTGCTAAAATATGAACTTCATCACAGACGATATTCGTTGCTTGCCCGCCTTCGAAGCGTCCAATATTAGCTGTCGTTTCCGAATCAATTCGACCAAGTGACATTGCAGCGATCGATTTGGCCGCAATGTTAATAGCCGAGACGCCTTTTTCAGGAGCAACGCCAGCATGTGCCGTTTTTCCATGGATTGTTGTCCGTAATTTTGCCTGGTATGGTGCAGCAGTTACAATGCCGCCCACTTTTTGATCGCTGTCAACAGCGTAGCCAAACTTAGCTTTAATTACTGACATGTCCAACTCTTTCGCACCAACAAGGCCGCTTTCTTCACCAGCTGTAATAACAAACTGAATATCGCCATGTGGCTGACCACTTTCTTTTAATGTACGCGCCATTTCAAAAAGTGCAGCAATCCCCGCTTTATCATCCGCGCCAAGAATTGTTGTACCATCCGAATAAATATATCCGTCCTCGCGTAATTCAGGTTTAATTCCCTGACCTGGTACAACGGTGTCCATATGACAAGTGAAATAAATCGGTTCAATTCCTTCAGCTGTCCGATTCATTGTCGCAATTAGATTACCTGCTCCATGTCCAGTACGATCGTCAGAATCATCCTCTTCAACGTCGAATCCAAGTTCCAGCATTTTATTTGTTAATACATCTGCAATTTGACGTTCGTCTTTTGTTTCCGAATCTATTTGAACTAATTCCAAAAATTCGTCTAATAGTCTTTGTTTATTCATCCAAAACATCTCCCTATAGCGGTATATTACCATGTTTCTTGTACGGTCTAGTTTCTTGTTTGTTGCGCATCATGTCGAGTGCTTGTAATAGTTTAATGCGGGTTTCACGCGGATCAATAACGTCATCGACCATACCGTGGGATGCTGCAACGTACGGATTTGAGAACTTCTCACGATACTCTTCAATCTTCTCTGCACGCATCGCTTCGGGATCGTCGCTGTTAGCGATTTCTCTTGCGAAGATGATATTTGCCGCCCCTTGTGCGCCCATAACTGCAATTTCAGCGTTTGGCCATGCATAGACTAGATCTGCTCCAATTGACTTTGAATTCAATGCAACATAAGCTCCGCCAAATGCTTTACGCAGAATAACTGTGATTTTTGGAACTGTTGCTTCTGAATAGGCGTACAGTATTTTGGCACCGTGTCGAATTATACCACCATGCTCTTGTTTGATGCCCGGGAAGAAACCCGTAACGTCTTCAAACGTAATGAGTGGAATATTGAATGAGTCACAGAAGCGTATGAAACGGGCAATCTTATCGGATGAATCAATATCCAGCCCGCCAGCCATCACTTTAGGCTGATTACAAACAAGGCCAACAGGTTCTCCTTTCATGCGAGCCAAACCGACGACAGCATTTCTTGCGAATTCTGCTTGAACTTCCATAAAGGAATCTGCATCAACGACTTGTTCAACGACCCTTCGTACGTCATATGGCCTGATTGTTTCATACGGCACAACATCTGCTAAATCTGCACGGTAATCATCTACTTCATCATACTCCGCAACTGGTGGTTTTTCATTATTATTTTGTGGTAAATAGGCAAGTAATTTTCTAACGCTCTCAAGTACCGTCTTCTCATCTTTACCACGGAAATGCGCATTACCGCTAATCGTATTATGTACCTTAGAACCACCCAAATCTTCAGATGAAATTTTTTCACCCGTAACCGTTTCAATTACTTTCGGTCCCGTAATGAACATCTGACTTGTTTCGTCCGTCATGAAAACAAAGTCCGTAATGGCAGGCGAATAAACAGCACCCCCTGCACAAGGTCCAAGAATCACAGAAATTTGCGGTATAACACCTGAATATATAGCGTTACGGTAGAATATTTCTCCGTAACCGTCAAGTGAGACGACACCTTCTTGAATACGCGCTCCGCCTGAATCATTCAAGCCAATGAATGGTGCACCATTCTTTGCAGCGAGGTCCATCACATTAGCAATTTTCATCGCATGCATTTCACCTAGTGCCCCACCAAAAACAGTGAAATCCTGTGAAAATAAATAAATGGGTCTACCGTTAATTTTACCGTAGCCCGTGACAACGCCGTCCCCAGGTCCCACTTGCTTGTCCATTCCAAAATCCCGTGTACGGTGTACAACAAAAGGATTCAATTCAACAAATGAACCTGGATCCAGAAGCAAATCAATTCGTTCCCTGGCAGTCAATTTCCCTTTTTCATGTTGTTTAGCAATTCGTTCGTCTCCGCCACCTAGTTCAATTACCCTTTTTTTATCATATAACTCATTTATTTTATCATAAATATCCATCTTTTCAGTCCCCTTTACCGCTTTTATCGCATAGTTCATACAAAACTCCGAACGATGATTTAGGATGAAGGAATGCCACTTCTGCTCCACCGGCACCAGGTTTGGGTGCTTCTTGCAGTAATTGGACACCTTTTTCTCGCAGCTCGGCCATTCTAGTTCGTATATCTGTAACCCCAAATGCAATATGATGGACCCCTTCACCGCGTTTTTCGATGAATTTAGCAATTGGCCCGTCTTCCCCGAGTGGTTCGAGTAATTCAAGTTTGATATTTCCAGCATCTATAAATGCGACACGAACTTTCTGACTTGTGACTTCTTCGATAGCCAATAGTGAAAGTCCGAGCGTATGTATATAATAGTCAATAGATGCCTCAATACTCTTCACAGCGATTCCAACATGATCTACTTTTTGCATAATGATTCCCCCTTCTCCTATTGTACATTTTACCTCATTAAATGAACAGATGTTGTGGAATTCAGTATTTCTGTTAAAATAGAAGTATAAAGCTTAAGGAGTTTTGTCTGATGTCTAATCGTAAAGTACAGAAAGTCGTTGTCTTAGTGATGGTTGGAGCAATGGTCGCTTCCACTCTCGCATTTGGTTTAAGCATGATTATGTAATAACAAAACAGTCCGCATGTGCAGCTAGCACGTACGGACTGTTTTTTTGTTTGCAAATTTAAAAACATATACTGTTAATGACTTTTACTATAGCGGTTTCACGTTAAGACGTGCTACTCTCTATTTTTACAGTTCTTCGCAGTATTCTTCGAACTGGCTTTGCAGGTTTGCCACGACAGACATTGGATCATGTCCTTCAATTTCATAACGACCAACCTCAGCCACCATTTTTCCATCTTTCATTAAAACGAATGACGGTGAAGAGGGCAAGTGATCATCTCCGAAAAGCATGCGTGCTTGAGCAGTCGCTTCTTTGTCTTGTCCTGCAAACACAGTTACTAAGTGATCCGGACGTTTGTCATAATGCACTGAATGTGCAGCCGCTGGACGTGCGATACCGCCTGCACAACCACAAACTGAGTTCACCATAACAAGTGTCGTACCGGGACGTTTAAAAGCATCTTCAACAAGCTCAGGTGTTGTCAATTGCTCATATCCGCTCGCTTCCATCTCAGAACGTGCTGTTTTAAGGATATCATTCATATAAAGATCAAAATTCATATTCATGTATAATCAAACCCCTTTCTATTTTCTTCTATATCATAGCAGGTGAAAACGGTTCCTGCAAAAAGTCTAGCTTTCGAACAACTTTTCAACAGCGACCGATACTGTAAGACTTCCGCCAAGCAATGCTTTCTCAAGTTCAGCGACTTCCTCTTTTTTACCGGGCTGAGCAAAAAAAGTATCGATAAGACGGTCTTTAATCATGGAACGGAACCAGTCTTTCGTTTGTCCCTGCCTACGCCCATCCCAAAATCCAGCTTCATCCATTGTATCTTTAAATAAATTTATCGTCTTCCATACTTCTTCAAGTCCTGTATTTACAGTTGAGGAAACAGGCAATGCCGTAGATGTCCAGCCTGGTGAAGCCGGTTGAAGAAAATGTAGGATTTGACGGTATTCTCGTACGGTCTTTTTCGCCAGCCTCAGATTGTCTCCGTCCGCTTTATGTACGACAACACCATCTGCCAACTCCATAATCCCTTTTTTCATCCCTTGCAATTCATCTCCCGCCCCCGTAAGTACGAGCAACATGAAATAATCGACCATTCCGCGAACGACCGTTTCACTCTGGCCAACACCAACTGTTTCAATCAAGATAACCTCATAGCCGGCCGCTTCACAAAGGAGCATCGTTTCACGCGATTTTTTGTGTACGCCGCCCAGTGTCCCAGCTGTTGGAGAAGGCCGAATGAAAGCATTTGGATGCCTAGCGAGTTCTTCCATACGTGTTTTATCACCCAAAATACTGCCGCCTGTTACAGTGGAACTTGGATCGATCGCAAGTACCGCAACTTTATACCCCTGATTCGCAAGCATCAGTCCGAATGCTTCGATAAATGTACTTTTCCCTGCACCCGGAACACCTGTGATTCCAATTCTTATGCTGTTACCCGTTTTCGGTAGCAGGTCTAACAGAAGTTGCTGCCCCGCCACTTTATCATCCCAAGTTATACTTTCAAGAAGTGTAATTCCTTTTGCTAAATGAAGCCGAGAACCATTTGATATCCTTTCCGATAACTCATCGATCGGAATAACGCGCTCTTTCTTTACAAATCGCTTTCGCGCCGTTGCTGCCATGCCGTCATGTGAGGATGTAATTCCGTCCATCACATTTAGAGCGCTGTCATCAAGTAACCGGTTTTTGTCTTTCAATCCGCCACTTCCTCGTAGCCAAGCCTGCGATAGATTTCTTCAATTACTTTCTGCGCAGCAACTGGAATGACTGTGCCCGGACCGAAAATTGCGGCTGCTCCATTTTCACGTAAGAATGCATAATCTTGTGCGGGAATAACGCCACCGACAACAATCAGAATATCCTCCCGTCCAATTTTAGCGAGTTCCTCACGAAGTGTGGGTACAAGTGTTTTATGCCCGGCAGCAAGCGAGCTCACCCCAATAACATGCACATCATTTTCAGCGGCTTGCAATGCAGTCTCTTCTGGTGTTTGGAAAAGAGGTCCAATGTCAACATCAAAACCAAGGTCCGCGAAGGAAGAAGCGATTACTTTCGCACCTCGATCATGACCGTCTTGTCCCATTTTCGCGATAAGGATACGCGGACGACGACCTTCGTTTTCCAGAAAATCCTCAGCCATCATTTTCACTTCTTCGATTTCCTCAGTATTCGAGAAGTTCGAACTGTATACACCACTCACGGAACGAATCACCGCCTTATGTCTGCCCGATACTATTTCAATCGCGTCTGAAATTTCACCGATAGTCGCACGTGCACGTGCCGCTTTAACCGCACAATCAAGAAGATTGCCGTTACCGCTACGTGCGATTTCTGTCAACTCATTGAGATAATTAGTAACTTCTTCATTGTCGCGAGCTTCTTTCATCAAGTTAATACGATCAATTTGCTTTTGGCGAACGAGCGTATTATCAATGTCCAAAATATCGATAGGATCTTCTGTCTCTAGACGGTACTTATTCACCCCGATAATTGACTCTGCACGTGAATCGATTTGCGCCTGACGTTTTGCTGCTGCTTCTTCGATTTTCATCTTCGGAAGACCAGTTTCAATCGCTTTCGCCATTCCGCCTAGCTCCTCAATTTCTTCAATTAGTTCCCATGCTTTGTCCATCAACTCGTCTGTCAGTTTTTCAACATAATACGAGCCGCCCCATGGATCGATTACTTTTGTCATCATCGTCTCTTCTTGCAGGAACAATTGCGTATTTCGCGCAATACGAGCAGAGAAATCCGTCGGCAAAGCAATTGCTTCGTCTAGCGCATTTGTATGAAGTGATTGGGTATGTCCCATCGCAGCAGCATTCGCCTCAATCAATGTGCGAGTTATATTATTGAACGGATCCTGTTCAGTCAAGCTCCAACCAGACGTCTGAGAGTGCGTGCGTAGAGCAAGCGATTTCGGGTTTTCCGGTTCAAACGTCTGCATCATTTGTGCCCACATTTTACGTGCAGCACGCATTTTTGCAACTTCCATGTAATAATTCATGCCGACTGCCCAAAAAAACGACAACCTCGGTGCGAATGAATCAATATCAATGCCCGCTTTCAAACCTGTACGAACATATTCAAGCCCATCCGCAAGCGTATAGGCAAGCTCGATATCGGCCGTTGCACCAGCTTCCTGCATATGATAGCCCGAAATTGATATTGAGTTGAATTTCGGCATATTGTTAGATGTATATTCAAAAATATCTGCAATGATTTTCATTGACATATCAGGAGGGAAAATATATGTATTCCTTACCATATATTCTTTCAAAATGTCATTTTGGATTGTACCAGCAAGTTTGTCAGCCGACACACCTTGTTCTTCAGCTGCTACGATGTAAAATGCCATAATTGGCAGCACTGCGCCATTCATCGTCATCGATACGGACATCTGATCCAACGGAATGCCGTCAAATAAGATTTTCATATCCTCTACCGAATCAATAGCAACTCCTGCTTTTCCGACATCTCCCGTAACGCGCGAGTGATCGGAGTCGTAGCCGCGGTGAGTCGCAAGGTCGAACGCTACAGATAACCCTTTCTGACCCATTGCCAGATTTCGACGATAAAATGCATTGCTTTCCTCAGCAGTCGAAAATCCGGCGTATTGGCGAACTGTCCATGGTCTTGAAACGAACATCGTCGGGTAGGGACCTCTGGTATTTGGCGCGATACCAGGTAAATCAGTTAAATGGTTAAGGTTTTCGGTATCTTTATCTGTATAGAGCGTTTTGACATCGATTCCTTCGTTTGTTCTGAAAACCTTTCCTGCCCGAGCTGTTATTTCAATCGAATTACTCGAAGTATGCTGCAAATCTACTTTGTTGAAATCAGGCTTGTTCATTAATCGCGCCTCCTTTCAATTTGTCGTTGATGGCTATTAGTTTTTCCACTTTATCTTGACCTGCGAAAACAAAACCATTTAAACCTGCATTCATCCACTTCTCGGCAAGAGCAGCATCATACTTTCCTGCTGCATCTAACACAAGATGTTGTGGACTTCCTGCCAGTAATTGGTCCATTACAGTTTCAGTGAGAATAGATGTTGCACAGACGACTGCATAGGCTGGTTTTTCATGCTTAAGCCATTCAATTGCTTGTTGTGCATTATCAAATGCAGGACTCCACTTAGTGCGCATTCCACCTGTTGCTAAAAACCCGCTGACAAAATCCGCACGCGGTTTGAAATCTTTCAAGTTACCAAACGTCAACAATGCAATGTTTGTTTCATCCTCATTTTGCTCGGCAGCTAGCTTCTCGAAAGGCTCTGCAAGACGTCCTTCAAGTTGGATTCCCTCCCAATCAGTGAAGTTTGTATCTGTTAATTCCGCGTAAACATTCGTCCCGATCAACGACTTTTTCCCGTTTGCCACTTCAGCTCTACGCTCTTCAAGTAACATTTCAAGTCGTCCACTAGTGATAAATGCATCATAACCGCCTACAGACTCCATTTCCAAAAAGAGCGCCCAAGATTTATCAACAAGTTCTGAAGTCAACGTTTCAATAAAATAGGATCCACCTGATGGATCAATCACTTTATCGACATGCGTTTCTTCTTTTATAACCAGTTGTATATTACGTGCCAAGCGAACAGAACTGCTCGTCGGTCCAGTAATTATATTATGTGGATGAACCGTGATGACGTCAGCACCGCCAAGTACAGCAGCAAACGCTTCATTCCCAGCACGCAATACGTTCACATACGGATCTAGTTTTGAATAGGAACGTAAGGATGTTGTCGCGATAACCGGGACATACGGTGCTTCCTGGACGTTATAAGCGGAACAAATTGCTTTCCAAAGAATACGGAATGCACGAAACTTTGCAATTTCCATGAAGAAATGAGTGTCAACTGCAAAGCGAACAAAGAAGTCCTCAGCAAAAGAACTAAAGTTATCCACTTTTGAAGCCTGTTCCGCAATAGATGATAGTACTAATGCAAGTTCAGTTATTGTATCAGCACCTTTGTGATGTACCGCCCACATATCTGCTCCACTGGTCAAAACATTTGTAAAATCTACTGGAGTGCTCCAGTTCTTTACCACAATCGCTCCTTTAACTGATGTCCGATCCGTTTTCGGTACAAGTGAAAAGACATTCAAAAACATGTCATTCTGATTGGTATTTGTGATGAAAACTGGATATTCCACCATGAGTTTTGCAATTTCAATAAGAGAAGAGTCATCCCATTGTAGTGGACTTGTACCATCATAAACAATCGCTTCATTACCTCGTTTAATAGACTCTTTCAGATCAGCAACGAACTGTTTGCCATCCTTTGCATATTGCTGCTGCGCAACTACCCAGCCTGTATCTATTTTTGGAGCACGATTTGAGCGTGTATGTTCCGAAAGGTTTTCTAGTGTATAAAGTGGCTGCAGGTCGATACCTTCAATTGTTTTTGTAATAAGTGATTCAAAAGGCTTGCCTTTCATTGATTGAATAGAGACATTTTTCCATTGTTCAAACCCAGTTTCTTTAAATGTTGTTTTTTTCATGGTATGTATTGTCATATTGGACGCTTGCGCTTCCCCCCTTTAAATTGCTACTATTCCCTAGTTTAACCGATAATGCCCATTGTTGAAAGTTAAAATAAACCCCGGCTCCGTGATTTATACGGTCCGGGGTTTATAGATTTGATCAATAAACAGATGTATTTTCAGCAGTTACATTTTCAAGAATCTCTTTTACACGAGCAAGGAATCGGCCGCAAACAAGACCATCCAGAACACGGTGATCGAGTGATAGACATAAGTTAACCATATCACGTACACCAATCATGCCGCCATCCATGACTACTGGACGTTTAACGATTGATTCGACTTGTAGGATAGCTGCTTGCGGGTGGTTGATGATTCCCATTGACTGAACAGAACCGAATGAACCGGTATTGTTAACTGTGAATGTTCCACCTTGCATCTCAGATGATTTCAATTTACCTGAACGTACTTTTCCCGCAAGTTCTTGAATATCACGCCCAATGCCTTTGATTGATTTCTCATCCGCGTTGTTGATGACGGGCACATAAAGAGAATCTTCCGTCGCCACTGCGATGGAAATATTAATATCTTTTTTTTGAATGATTTTGTCGCCTGCCCACATTGAATTCATCATCGGGAATTCTTTCAATGCTTGTGATACTGCTTTGACGAAGAATGCGAAATATGTCAAGTTGAAGCCTTCTTTTTTCTTGAAATCATTTTTCAATGAATCTCGGTATTGGACGAGGCTCGTCACATCGACCTCAATCATCATCCAAGCGTGTGGTGCTTCATGTTTCGAACGCAACATATTGTTTGCGATCGCACGGCGTACGCCTGTAACAGGGATTTCGATGTCTCCTACTGCAACAGGAACATTGACTGGCTCAGCTTCTATTGGTGCAGTTGTCGTCTGTGTAGAGGGTGAAGAAGCAATTTCTTCCACAACAGGTGCTGCAGAAACTGCTGGTGCTGTCGGGATAGTGCCACTTTCGATAATTGCGAGCAAGTCTTTACGCGTGATGCGGCCGTCTTTTCCTGAACCTTCCACAAGTGACAAGTCGATACCATTATCTTGAGAAAGACGGAGTACTGCTGGAGAATAACGTCCTGCTGCTGCCCCTTTATCCCGATTCAAAGATGAAGTTGGTTTTTGGGAACCCACTGCTGGCATTTCGTTCGCAGGTTCCGCTTTAGCTGGAACAGCCTCTATTGCAACTTCGGCAGTATTTCCGCCTTCCGTTTCAATTGTACAAACGAGGGCTCCAACCGCAAGTGTTTCACCTTCTTGTGCGATTAATTCTTTAATGACACCAGTGAATGAAGAAGGTACTTCTGCTGTTACTTTGTCTGTATTTACTTCTGCGAGTGAATCGTATTTGTTTACTGTATCACCCGGTTTTACCAACCATTTCTCGATTGTGCCTTCTGTCACACTTTCACCGAGTTGTGGCATTAGTATATTTTCAATAGCCAATTGAGTTACCTCCTTCCCAATTAAAATTCAGCAAGCTCACGCGCTGCCTTTTCTACTTTGTCTGGATTGACCATGAAGAATTTCTCCATTGTCGGTGCATAAGGCATTGCCGGAATATCAGGTCCAGCAAGTCGTTTAATCGGCGCATCAAGCTCAAATAGGCAGTTTTCAGCAATGATTGCTGCAACTTCTCCCATAATGCTTCCCTCTTTGTTGTCTTCTGTAACTAAAAGGACTTTACCTGTTTTTGAAGCTGCTTCAATAATTCCTTCTTGGTCGAGCGGATAAACTGTACGAAGATCAAGAATATGTGTCGAAATCCCATCTTCCGCCAGACGTTCCGCTGCTTGTAAAGCAAAGTGAACACATAATCCGTAGGTGATGATAGTGATATCATCACCTTCACGTTTTACATCTGCTTTTCCGATTGGCAATACATAATCATCTGTTGGTACTTCGCCTTTAATCAAACGATAAGCACGTTTATGTTCAAAGAACAATACCGGATCTTCATCACGGATTGCTGCTTTCAAAAGTCCTTTTGCATCATATGGTGTTGAAGGAATAACAATTTTCAATCCAGGTGTACTTGCGAACATCGACTCAACAGATTGCGAGTGATAAAGTGCTCCATGGATTCCTCCTCCAAATGGTGCACGAATCACAATCGGACACGACCAGTCGTTGTTTGAACGGTAACGAATTTTTGCCGCTTCCGAAACAATCTGGTTAACTGCAGGCATGATGAAATCAGCAAATTGCATTTCTGCTATTGGGCGTAAGCCGTACATTGCTGCACCGATTCCGACACCTGCAATCGCAGATTCCGCAAGCGGTGTATCAAGTGCACGGTACTCTCCGAATTGATCGTACAGACCAGCCGTCGCTTTAAAAACGCCGCCTTTACGCCCAACATCTTCACCGAGAACGAAAACGCGATCATCACGTTCCATTTCTTCTTTCATTGCAAGTGTAATTGCATCGATATAAGACATAACAGCCATTATTCGTTCCCCCCAACTTCAGCATACACATGGAGTAGCGCAGATTCAGGTTCAGCGTACGCAGCGTTTTCCGCATAATCGGTTGCTTCGTTCACTTCTTTCATAATGCGTTCTTCCATTTCCTTTTCAAGTACATCAGTGAGTATGCCAGCTTCTTTCAAATAAACTGCAAACATTGGAATCGGATCAAGTTTCTTTTCATTTGCGAGCTCTTCAGCATCACGGTATTGGCGTTGATCATCATCTGAAGAGTGAGCAGTTAAACGATAACAGATTGTCTCCACAAGACTTGGACCTTCTCCCCGACGTGCACGATCTGCTGCTTCTTTAACAACTTTGTACACTTCAAGCGGATCGGTTCCGTCAACCGTAATACCAGGCATTCCGTAACCGATTGCACGGTCAGAAACATTTTCACAAGCAAGCTGTTTTTCAACTGGAACGGAAATTGCATATTTATTGTTTTCAACCATGATCACTGTTGGAAGTTTATGAACACCTGCAAAGTTCATGCCTTCATGGAAATCTCCTTGATTGGATGAACCTTCTCCAAGTGTAACAAACGTGATGAAATCTTCTTTTTTCATCTTCGCAGCTAGTGCTACGCCGACTGCATGTGGCAATTGTGTCGTAACAGGAGATGACCCTGTCAATATACGATTTTTGCGCTGACCGAAGTGACCAGGCATTTGACGGCCACCAGAATTCGGGTCTTCCGCTTTTGCGAATGCAGACAGCATTAAATCTTTCGGAGTCATTCCAAAATGTAAGACAACTCCCATATCACGGTAGTATGGTGCAATCCAATCTATTTCATTATTAAGTGCGAAAGCTGCCCCTACTTGTGCTGCTTCCTGTCCTTGACACGAAATAACGAATGGAATTTTCCCTGCACGATTGAGAAGCCACATACGTTCATCAATCCGACGGGCCATTAGCATCGTTTCAAAAATTTGCATTACTTCATCATTCGATAAACCAAGTTCTTCATGACGCGATTTCACCATTTCTAAAATCCCCCTTTTACATATGGATTGCTTTTCCGTCAACAGCTAAAGCTGCTTCGCCCATTACTTCAGAAAGTGATGGGTGCGGATGAATCGTACTTGCCACTTCCCATGGGGTCGCATCAAGGACCATTGCAAGTCCAGCTTCAGATATTAAATCGGTAACGTGTGCTCCAATCATATGGACACCTAGGATATCGTCCGTCTTTTTATCTGCAATAATTTTAACGAAGCCATCAGAATTACCATTAACAAGTGCTTTTCCGATCGCCATGAATGGGAACTTCCCAACTTTAACATCGAAGCCTTGTTCTTTCGCCTGTTTTTCCGTTATGCCGACGCTTGATGCTTCAGGACTGGAGTAAATACAGCGCGATATTTTTGTATAATCAATCGCTTCGTTTTTCAAACCTGCGATATGTTCGACAGCCGCTATCCCTTCATGAGAAGCGACATGTGCTAACTGAAGTCCACCGATAACGTCCCCGATGGCATATATATGATGTTCTTTCGTCTGGAAAGTCGGTCTAGTCTTAATAAAACCATTTACAATTTCAATTTCCGTATTATCAAGACCTATTCCTTCAACATTCGCTTGGCGTCCCACAGAAACAAGCATTTTTTCAGCTGTGAATGAAGTTGTTTCTCCCTTCATCTCTGCTGAAATCGTAACGGACTCTTTTGCTTTAACGAGTGTTTCAGGAAGCACTTTGGCACTTGTTGCAAATGTAATTCCTTTTTTCGTCAATAACTTTTTCATTTCTTTCGAAATATCATCGTCTTCAGTCGGAATAATTCTGTCTGCATACTCGAGGACAGTGACTTGAACACCGAAATCATTTAGCATAGAAGCCCATTCGATACCGATAACTCCGCCACCGACAATGATGATTGATTTCGGAAGTGCCTCCATAGCAAGTGCACCGTCCGAAGACATAACCTGAGTTTCATCGATTTCTAAACCTTGTAAGGTACGTGGTCTTGAACCCGTTGCAATGATTAAGTTTTTTAGAATTAGCATTTCATTTTCGTCACCATTGTTCATTTCGACCGAAATCGTACCGGGCATTGGTGAGAAGATTGATGGACCAAGCATTCTACCAAGTCCGTCAAATACATCAATTTTCCCTTTCTTCATCAATGCCGTCACACCACCATGTAACTGCTTGACGATATCATCTTTCCGTGCTTGTACGCGACCGAAATCGAGTGATACGTCTGTTACATTAACGCCGAAATCAGCCGTGTGGTTTTTAGCTGTATTGAAAACTTCTGCACTTTTTAATAATGCTTTACTTGGAATGCAACCTTTGTGCAGACATGTACCGCCGAGTTTTCCTTTTTCAACAAGTGCTGTTTTGAGCCCTAGTTGAGCGGCGCGAATAGCGGCGACGTAGCCACCTGTTCCGCCTCCCAATATAACTACATCATATTCTCTAGCCATTGTAGATGGCCTCCCTCTCAACGCCCCGTCAAGACGGGTAAATTTTAGCTGTCTCTTCACCGGTTAATACACGTAATGCGCCCTCAGCAAGTGCTTGTAGTTCATCTTCCCCGGCGTAAATAACTATATCTGAAATCCAGTCGATTCTCTTAGTAATATCCTTAACAAATCCTTTGCCATAAGCAAGTCCCCCCGTAAGGATGATTGCATCGACTTTGCCATGAAGGACAGTAGCAGCACTTCCAATTTCCTTAGCGACTTGATATGCCATCGCTCCGTAAACTAGTTTTGCTTTTTCATCGCCGTCTTCGATTTGTTTTTCCACACGAACAGCATCATTCGTCCCGAGATAGCCAACGAGACCACCTTGCCCTACAATTTTCTTCATCATTTCATGGCGGAAATACTCCCCCGAATAACATAATTCGACGAGATCACCCGCAGGAACTGTTCCCGCTCGTTCTGGGCTGAATGGTCCATCTCCATGCAATCCATTGTTCACATCAACCACTTTGCCGAACTCGTGCACACCGACTGTAATGCCACCGCCCATATGTGCCACGATTAAGCGGAGAGAACCGTACTCTTTACCGACCTGTTTTGCATAGCGCCTTGCAACCGCCTTTTGGTTTAACGCATGGAATATGGATTTTCGATTTATTTTCGAAAATCCAGAAATTCGCGCAATCGGTTCAAGTTCATCAACAACAACGGGGTCAACTATAAATGCAGGAATGTTTAGCCCGGATGCGATTTCACTAGCGATGATGCCACCAAGATTCGATGCATGCTGCCCGGAAAACCCTTTTTTCAAATCAACTAGCATTGCTTTATTAACCGAATAAGTGCCACCTTCGATCGGGCGTAAAAGACCGCCACGACCGCAAATAGCAGATAGTTTTGAAATGCTAATTCCTTCTTTTCGTAAAGATTCAAGTATGGCTGCTTTTCGAAAATCATATTGAGCAATGATGGAAGGATACTGTGCAATTTCTTCAGGAGAATGACTTATCGAACTCTCCATCAGCTGTTTTCCGCCTTCAAAGACGCCTATTTTAGTTGATGTAGATCCTGGATTAATAACCAGTATTCGGTGTAAGTTCTCAATCACAAGTTGTCCTCCTTCCATATCGGCTCTCTTAATTATATTTCTGAAACTATTCAAAAACGAAGAATCCAGTTAGGATTACCGTTTTGATAGGACGTTTTTTTCATTTTGCAAGAAAGTACTTCTTGTATTGGCAACACGCGCGATACGCTCTTCCGCCATGCGGTCAGCAGCAACATACGTTGGAATATTATCGCGTTTTGAGATAGCGAAAATTTTCCCGATTACGTCGTAGATTCCCTCGACACGTTTTAATGCACGTTCACGGTTATAACCATCAAGCTCATCTGCAACGTTGATAACACCGCCTGAATTGATAACGTAGTCAGGTGCATAAACAATACCCAATTCGTGAATTAAGTCGCCATGACGCGGTTCTTTTAATTGATTGTTTGCAGATCCTGCAATAACTTTTACTTTCAATTGTGGAATCGTCTCATCATTAATGATTGCACCCAGTGCACACGGTGCGAATATGTCTGCTTCTTGAGAGTAGATTTCATTGATGCCAACTGCAGTTGCACCAAATGCATCAACTGCACGCTGAACGGCTTCTTCGTTGATATCCGTGATAATCAGTTTTGCGCCTTCTTCATGCAAGTACTCACAAAGTGCATATGCAACGTTACCTACACCTTGTACTGCTACTGTTTTACCAGCTAGTGAGTCGCTTCCAAATGCTTCTTTTGCTGCCGCTTTCATGCCATGGTAAATACCGAAAGCTGTGACAGGTGAAGGATTACCTGATGATCCTGATCCAGCAGAAGTACCTGTAACATAATCTGTTTCTAGATTGATCAAGTCCATATCCGCTTCAGTAGTTCCCACATCTTCTGCAGTGATATAACGACCGTTCAAACCTTCAATGTATCGACCGAAAGCACGGAACATTTCATCGTTTTTGTCTGTTTTTGGATTCCCTATGATAACAGTTTTTCCGCCGCCTAGATTCAAGCCCGCAGCTGCATTTTTATAAGTCATACCACGCGCAAGACGAAGCGCATCTTCAATCGCTTCTTCTTCACTTGCATATGTCCACATCCGTGTTCCACCAAGTGCCGGTCCAAGTGTCGTATCGTGTATAGCGATAATTGCTTTCAGTCCTGAAACTTTATCCTGACAAATAACGAGTTGCTCATAGTCTTGGTTTTCCATATATTTAAAAATTTCCATTGTAAATTCCTCCTAAAGGTATCGTTCAATTTTTATTTTATTTTGCGGAAAGGATTGCCAGTGCAAGTGAATACAATTTACTTTCAGCACTGTCTGCCCTTGATGTAAGGACTATCGGTGCTTTTGCTCCCTGGATAATTGCGCCTACTTTTGCATTCGCGAAATACATTAGCGATTTGTAAAGAATATTTCCTGCTTCGATAGTTGGAACGACGAGAATATCCGCCTTTCCTGCTGTAATGCCCGTAATTCCTTTATGCGCTGCAGCCTTCTCAGAAATTGCGTTATCAAGCGCAAGTGGCCCATCGACAATACAACCCGTGATTTGTCCACGTCTGTTCATAATGACCAGAGATGCTGCGTCCGTCGTCGGTATCATTGCCGGATTAACTGTTTCGATTGCGGCAAGTGGAGCAACGATAGGTTCCTGGACCCCGCATGCATGTGCAGTAGCGACGGCATTCCGGATAATTTGCGCTTTTGCTTCTAAGTCCGGTTCAATATTCATCGCTGCATCCGTAATAAATAGAAGTCGGTCAAAGCCGGGAACTTCAAAAGCTGCGACATGCGACAATATCTTACCTGTTCTAAGCCCGTATTCACTATTCAGTACAGCTTTAAGTATGGCGGATGTTGCCAAATTACCTTTCATCAAAACAGTCGCACTTCCACTTGAAACCGCTTTCACAGCAAGAGTTGCCGCGTGATTGCTGTCCTCAGCATGAATAATACTTACATTCGTATTATCTGACAACTGGGGAAAATAAGTTCGAATCATAGACTTAAGTGTTTTTTCGTCATCGAAAAGTACAAAAGATGCAAGTTCTCTTTCAAGAGCAGTACTTACCGCTTGTAGAACTTCCAAATCTGCAGCTGATGCAACCGCAACGATCGAATCATTCTTCAATTTTGCATTGACGATTAGTGAGTCGAGCGTAATCATGGTCACGCCTCCTTTGACTTAACATAACGCCTGTTAAACAAGGCTGAACTTTTCAAGTTTGTAATAAAGCGATCGAAGAGAAATACCAAGTCTGTTTGCTGTTAACGATTTGTTCCCATCATTTTCTCGGAGCGCTGTCTCAAGAATAGATTTTTCATATTCATCCATTATAGAAGCGAGCGTGCTTGATTCTGAGAGTGTCTCTTCCTGCTCTTTATGCCCCCGAGATGACAATGACTTAACTATATCTTCTAATCCAATAATGGACTCTCCAGACTCCATATAAATCATAGCCCGACTTAAAACATTTTCAAGTTCTCGGACGTTCCCCGGCCAATCATAACGCAAAAGCCTTTCCTGTGCATCAACCGTAATCTTTTCGAGATTCATTCCAAATTCTTGGTTTAGCTTTACTAGCAAATGGCCAATGATATAAGGTATATCATTTTTACGGGAACGAAGCGGTGCAATCTGAATTGAAATCCGGTTCAATATATAATAGAGCTCTTCATTGAATTTACCTTCATGCATTGCTTTTTCCAAGTTTTTTGAAGTTGCCGCAATAACACGAACGGATAATCGGATTGGGATTGTCCCACCATATTTATATACCGTCCCATTCTTCAAGTAGTTTAGCAATCGTACTTGAGCCGGAAGTGATAGATCGGCCACCTCATCCAGGAATAATGTGCCTTGTTCAGACTCTTTAAAAAGTCCATGTGTACTTTCTACATATCCGAAGTCGGAAGTGCCTGATTCCTGTCCAAATAACTCCATCTCTAAACTGACTGGGTCCATGGCTGCACAATTTACCCGGACGAACTTTTTGAAACGCCTTTCGCTAGCACTATGAATGGCATGTGCAAACAACTCTTTCCCTGTACCAATTTCTCCACGGAGAAGGACGGGAACATCCGATTTAGCGGCCAATTTTGCTTGCTCAATCGATATGCTAATATCAATTGATGTGCCATAAATATCTTCAAAGGTATAAGTTGATTCGAGTTTTCTAATGATTGTTCGTGCACGGTCTAGTTCTTTCATCAAATTACGCATTTCGGTTATGTCGTGAATTACACCGACACTCCCTTTTACTTGGTGATCAACAATGATTGGTGCAACATTGACAATTACTTCACGATTATTTTCACCTATACGCATATTGACTCCACGAACCGGTTTCCTTGACTTAAGTACTTTCATATGAATACTTTCACCTTCGTTAATATCCGCATTCGCGGGTTTGCCAATGACCTCATCTCTTGAAAGACCAGTGATTCGCGAATAAGCAGGATTAACGAGAATTCCATACCCTTTATCATCGACAACCGAAATCGCATCGTCGCTAGAATGAATAATCGCTTCAAGCATCGTTTTCATTTTATTCAAATCCGTAATTTCTTCTGCAAGAGCAACGACTTCTGTTATGTCTTTAAAAACAGCAAAAGCGCCAACTTTGTTCCCCGTGGAATCAAATAGAGGGAAACGAGAAGTAACAATTTTTAAACCGTTACCTAGAATCAGTTCCTTATTCAATTCTGCTCTTCCCGAATTAAACACTCTCGGAAGTTCAGACGTCGGGACGACTTCCTTTATTGGTAAGCCAATAGCTTCTTCAATTGGAAAATCAATCATCTTTGAAGCTCTTTTATTGAAAAAGTCAACTTTCCCTGCTCCATCGATGCCGATCATGCCCTCTTCAATCGAATCAAAAATCAATCGCTGTTTATGCATCTCCGTATGAATCCGCTTAATATATGTATCGTTTTCCTCAAGAAGCTTCACAAGAAGATTCGCGACAGAACCAGGTATTAGTACGGTGTGGGCGGGTCTCGCATTTAACAGCTCAGTGAATACAGATTTTTCACCGGTTACATCGAAAATGATATGCAAGTCGTCGTTCAAGTGACTTTTCCAATCCTTTCCATATGCGATACCTAGTTTTTTAGCACGAATAATTCCTGGTGCTTGTTCATCCGTATCAATGATTGCGTTTACATTCATGAAATCTAAATTTTGGAGAAGGTCCAGTATTATCAATCCGCCTGTCCCCGCCCCGACAATGAGGACGTTTTGCAAGGATATTCATTCTCCTTTTTTAAACCATGCAATCTTTTGCATTTACAACTACATCATACATGAAAGCACGGTTCTTGACAATAAAATATGAGCAGGTAAAATTGTATTTGTTAAGGAGTTGTCTTATATGGCACGTCTAGCAGCATTTATCGTGTTGCTTATCCCCGGACTATTTGCAGCCGGCGGTATTAAGCTTATGCGAGATTCTATATTTGGTGTTTTATTCAATCCGTTTCCGTCCATAATGCTTCAATTCATTGTAGGGTTTTTATTATTCGGAGGAGGTCTGTGGTTTTTTGCAGGTTTCCTATTGCGCCGCGACCGAAGAAAAGGACGAGTGCAAGGACGATTCAAACAAGAGTAAGAACAGCAGTGGTTTATGGAGAATCAACAAAATTAAATGGATTGAGACAGATTTATTTGTCTCAATCCATTTTTTTACTTTTCAGACGATCTGGATAATCTGTAATCCAGCCATCAATGTACGGAGGCGGATTTAAAACGATGGGTTCTATTCCGGTGATGCCATATACCCTGATTTTCTTCCCGGATAGAATTAGATTGTTTAAATAGGGTTCTTTCAATAATCGTTTATGTAAATGGAATCCATCCGCGTATGTATATTGTTCCAGATTACTCCAATCCACAACTTTTTTACGTAAAAGATAAGCCGTTTCCATTTGGGAATTAATTTTTTTCACCATTTCTAATAACTCGTAGTCAAATGACGAGATGTGGACTTCTTCAACATGAGTAACGATATCGAGAATTTGTTTGATAAATTCTGGACGTTCCGAAACCGTTTCTTTCAACTCGACGTTAAGTGCTAAATGATGGCTTTGGCAAAATGACACTACTTCAATTAATGTGGGGATTTTGTGTCCTACAAATAAACGAGTGTATTTTCTCCCCACCCGGATTCGCTTCACTTCCACACCTGTCATGGATGAAATTGATCGACGAATTCCTGCAAGTCTTGATAGTACTAGGTCATGGATAACAAATAGAACGCCGTCTTCAGTCACTTGCACATCCAATTCGATACCATCAGCACCTTGTACGACAGCTAATTCAAATGCTTTCATTGTGTTTTCAAAGCGGGCACCTGAAGCACCTCGATGCGCAAAGATAGATGGCTTAGACATTTAGCACACCATCTTCTATTGTAAAAACACCTTTAGTAGTACCGTGAAGTATGGAAGACTTAGATCCGATTTCAATTATGGTTCCTGAATAGGCTTCCTTTGTTACTTCGATTTGTCCGGGAACTGCGAGCTTAATTTTACGTAATTCGAGTTGAATCTCTTTATCAAGGTGTAAAATGCTTTCTTTGTTCGATTTAATCGTCTCTGTCAGTTTCAAGTATGCGTCTGCTCGCGTGCCCTTCAAATCTTTCTGAACCCCTTCTATTAGCGAGACGTTATGTTCAAGTTTAGCGACAACTTCTTGACGTTCTTTCAACTCTTTTGCCATTTCTTGAATTATTATATAGATTTCATCTTTATCGATTCCTTTTGAACGAAGAACGGTTTTCCGTTCATGGTTGTTTCCTGCAAAAGCACATTCAATTTTATAAAGCGCTTCGATTACACCTCCAATTATTTTCCCTTTGTTGTTGTCGACAAATACATAATCAGCAGTAACTTCCGTTCCTAGCAGATATAGACCTACATGAATTTCTTCCCCATATAACTTACAGTTATTTGCATGCTTTATAAAGATATTTCCTTTTGCTTCGACAATGGTCATTCCTCCGCCGAACACACCGCCTTTTATGTAAATATCCCCATCACTCGACTGAATTTCCTTCGCATTTGTGATTCCTTCATTTCCTTCTATAGCAATGCTGCCCGTCGCGTTAATCGAATAACCTGCATTGACAGTTCCATAAACTTTAACTGCACCGTCAAATGTAATCGAACCCGTTTCAGGACCAACATCCCCATTTACGATTAGCTGTTTCCCTACACCAATAACACCGCCAATGCTTTCGAGAGCCCCGCCGTGCGCTGCCCGCAGAACGAATTTACCCATTTCTTGCACTTCAGTCACTGATTTCTTATCATAGGCTAGCTGCTTCTCTTCTCCTTTTTGAGCTGGCAGAGGGTTCCCTAAAATATCACAACCATCGATACCTTCTTGCGCTGGAATTTTTTCGCCAAGCCAATCGTCTTTAACAATAGGAGTAACAAAATTCATCTCGAAATAATCGGCAATACCATCTTCACGAATGACTGGCCTTCTTTCAGGAATTTCTATGTATGTAATGACCGAATCTGCACCTTTTTGTGGCTGCCTTCCAACAGCCGCCGTAATTGGCTCACCCGGTTTAAATGGTTCATTTAGTAATACTTTTTTTCCGTATATGATTCCAGCCTCATCAATCACACTTTCAGCTGCTTTAAGAATAGATAGTTTATTTTCTTCGTATTCTTTCACTGACAAATTTATGTATAGTTGGGCTGTCATCTTATCAGTTGAAAGGGCCACTTCAATTGCAGGCAACCAACTGCCAATAATATATTCTCCTTCAGGATTCGCTAGTGCTTTCCGTAACGTTGTAAACGAATTAAGTTTTAGCTGTGGATGGTCACGCGTTATTTCATCGAATGATTTAAGTGGAAAACCATTCTTCTTTGTACGCAATATTACTTTTTCCTCTACTACCGAAAGATCAAAGTAATCATTTTGAATCAACATAGAAGTTTCATCCTTTCTCTATTTATCATTATAAAGAATTATTACTAGATTTGTTGGAATAGTTCGTCTTAAACGACAAAGAATACCCGCCCTGGAACATTGATTCCGATGAGCAGGTATAACTATTGGTCAATTTTATTACTTACTCAGCTCGCCATATGTTCAAGTCGAATCTTATCGGCAATCATTGCGATGAACTCTGAATTAGTGGGTTTACTTTTCAAGTGGTGCACAGTATAACCAAACATTTTGGATATTACATCATAGTTTCCGCGGTTCCATGCTACTTCTATTGCGTGACGAATTGCCCGCTCGACCCGGGAAGCAGTCGTATTGTACTTTTTAGCAATCTCCGGATAAAGCACTTTTGTTACAGACCCTAGTAAATCCACGTCAGTGTATACCATTTGAATCGCCTCACGAATAAATGCATAGCCTTTAATATGAGCAGGCACACCAATTTCTTTGATAATTGCTGTAATTGTTGTATCCAAGACTTTTTGACTTACAGCTCCAGACGTAACTTCCCCAACGGATTGAGTTTGTGGAGCAATGGGTTTCCTCGTTCCTGCTACTTGGAAAATTTGGTTAGCTAGTCTATCAAATTCAAATGGTTTAAGCATAAAATAGGAAGCGCCAAGACTTGCCGCTTGTGTCATAACATCTTCCTGGCCAAATGCGGTAAGCATGATAATATGCAAATCAGCAATTTTTGCATTGCCACTTAACGTTTCAAGCACTGCAATACCATCAAGATGTGGCATAATGATATCAAGTAATAGGACATCCGGCGTTTTTTCTTCTAACATTGTTAAGCATACTTTACCGTTATGTGCCGTCCAAATTACTTCTATTTCGGGGTGCCTTTCAAAATATGCCACCATCGTTTTCACAAGTTCCTTGTTATCGTCAGCAATCGCTACCTTCAGTTTATCCATTCTCATTTCCCCCTTGTACTATTATGACGGCTTCGTTCCCTAAATATTAACAACTAAATGTTAACTGCACAAGGGAATTTTCGACGAATAGTGAAACAAACCTCTATTTTTCAGTGTAAATGAACCTTCTGGCATATGCTTTCCCCATATTTCGACGCATTCTTATGTTTTCTGAATTTTCGTCAAAAAACTTTTACCCGACTGCAAAAAAAAGGTCAACCAGAAACTGGTTGACCTTTTTTTACTTTTCACCAATTCTCATCTTTTCCAAAAAAAGAGCCGCTCCTTTTTTAGGGTCGTCGACAAACATATGCGTTACAGCACCTGCAAATTTGCCATTCTGAATAACAGGGCTTCCACTCATTCCCTGTAAGATTCCGCCAGTAGCTTTTAGTAATTTTTCATCTGTTAAAATGAAATGGAACTGATCTTGTTCAACTTCAGTAATGCTAATGGAAAATGACTCGACTGCTGTTCCTTTAATGGTCGTGTAAATTTCAGCCGGTCCTACTTCCACTTCACTGGAATGCATAATCTGTAGAGGTTTGGCCAACACTTCCTTATATGTGCTGTTCCACGATCCGAATATTCCGTATATCCCATTTATTCGAATCGAGCCTAACATATCTTTGTCATCTACAATCGTCGAGATCTTATAGCCCGGAATACCCGGTACACTTTTTTTAATCTGATCGATTTCCGAAAGATAAATCGATCCTGATTTAAAAGAAGGCGGTGTTTTCAAGGCACTATCAATAATCTGATGACCTAGAGCGCCGTATGTTCCATTGTTCTGGTCGACATAAGTCAGGGTTCCTGTTCCTTCCGTCCGATCTTTTAGGAATGGAAGGAGACGTTTTATCGCCTCGCCATCTGCTAGGATTTGGAGCTCATTACCACCTCGGATGACATGTAAAACGACTTCCTTCTTACTACGCATTGACGATGAGGATTTTTCGAATTCGCGTAAGGAACCAATTATTACACCTTCTATTTGTCCGATTAGATCACCTGCCTTCAACCAATTATCCTTCCTAATCATGACATCATTCGTGATATACACTCCAGACAAATCCATTTTAATACCGATTGATTGCCCCATGGGTATCAACGATTCGTCTTTTGCGAATGCCGCATCTGTCGTGAATGGCATGAAAAGAAAAAGCACAGACAACGAAACGGCTAACTTGAACTGTCTACTCCATCCCATATTTCACCTCCCTAAATAAGATACTGTTGGTATGGTCGTTCAGAGGAATCTTATGAAAGGGTAAATCAAGCAAAAATGAAAATCAACTTCCTTTTTGGTCCTACTAATAAGTAGTGCTGGGAAATTTTAAAAAATAACCAAGAAACACGCATAATGTATTATGCGTGTTTCTTGGTTATCTAAACGACTTTTTACGTTCGACAGCTAATTTTAACAACTCTTCTGCATGGCTCAATGTTAAAGGAGTTATTTCTGCGCCAGATAACATTCTGGACATTTCTTCCGTTCTATCCGATTCAATAACATTTTGGACTTCAGTTCTAGTTCTGTCACTTTTTACATCTTTTTTAATAAGGTAATGGTAATCAGCCATAGCGGCAACTTGTGGTAAATGTGAAATACAAAGTACTTGAGAATGGGTAGCAATCATGGCAATTTTCTCCGCAATCGCTTGAGCAACACGTCCACTTACACCTGTGTCTACTTCGTCAAAAATAAGTGAAGTTACTCCTTGATGTTGTGAAAAAATCGTTTTCAAAGCCAACATGATACGTGAAATTTCACCTCCAGAGGCAACCTTAACTAATGGTTTCAGTGGCTCACCCACATTCGTCGAAATAAGAAATGCCACATCGTCATATCCGTTTGAATCAAAAGTACCAGGCAATTTTCTTGTAATATCCACTTTGAAAGATGCTTTTCCCATATGTAGTTGTTGTAGCTGTTCCATAATCGCTTTTTCTAAATGATGGGAATAATTTAGGCGAATAATTGATAGTTCTTCCGCTTCAACTTCCAGGTCTTTCAATAGTTGATCAAGTTTTTCCTGTTCTGCCGCAAGTCGTTCATCCCTGCTTACTAAATCTTCTAGATCATCAGCTATTTTATCGCGATACAATAATATATCTTCAATTGTCTTACCATATTTTCTTTTAAGTGAGGTATGAAGGGCTAGACGCTCTTCAACTATTTCGAGTCTTGCAGGATCAAATTCCATATCATCAAGTATGTTTTTTAATTCATGTGACGTATCTTGCAGTGAATAGAAACTTGATGCAATTATTTCCGCATGGGGTTTCAATGTTATATCTACTGAAGCTGCATCTTCGATATCACTCATAGCTGATCCAACCCAATCTAGTGCATGCGTGTCTCCGCTAATTGAAACGTATGCAGTATTCAGTCGCTCATATAATCGAGTATAATTTTGAAGTTTTTGTTTCTCGGCTTCAAGTTTATCCTCTTCACCAATTATGAGGGTTGCTGCATCAATTTCTTTTAATTGAAATGAATACAGATCAATACGCTGTGCAACTTGTTGTTCATTTTCGTCCGCCTTTTCAAGCTTTCGTTTCAGTTTTCGATAGCTTTCAAATATCTCAGAATAATTTACATAAGCAAGTTCGAATTCTTCTCCCGCAAAATGATCGAGTAAATGAATATGTCTTCTTTCATGCATCAATTCCTGATTTTCATGTTGCCCATGAATGTCAATCAATTGCGAACCTATTTCTCTCAAAATAGCAATGGTTACGAGTTTTCCATTGACACGGCAAACTGTTTTTCCGTTCGAATTGAGGTCACGCCGCAAAATGACAATGCCGTCTTGGACGTCAATGCCGAAATCAGCTAACTTACCGATAATTGGATGATCATTATCTTCAATTGTAAAAAGCCCTTCCAACTCAGCTTTTGTCGAACCATGGCGGATAAACTCCTGCGATCCTCTTCCACCCGCCAGCAGTTGCACAGCATCGATAATAATTGATTTCCCTGCACCTGTTTCCCCAGTCAATACAGTTAAACCTTCGTTGAAAGTAACTTCTAGGTTTTCTATGATTGCGAAGTTTTTAATGGAGATTTCACTTAACAATTACCATCACCTCTTTCAAAGCATAGCCAGTAGTTTTTCCTTCACTTTTTCTGTCAGAGATTCATCCCGGCAAATTATTAAACATGTATCATCGCCACAAATCGTTCCCAGTATTTCATCCCAACTAAGATGGTCCATTAATGACCCGACAGCTTGGGCATTTCCAGGTAATGTTTTCAAAATGATAAAATGTCCTGCACTGTCAATGCTAACAAATGCATCTGTTAACATGCGGTGGAGTTTCTGTTCCGTGTTGTACTTATGTACGGCTGGAAGGCTGTATTTATAACTACCGTCGGATAAAGGAACTTTAATTAAATGCATTTCTTTTATATCACGCGAAACGGTCGCTTGTGTCACAGCCACTCCAGCAGCTTTTAAGCTGTCTACAAGTTGGTCTTGCGTTTCTATTTCAAAGTTCGAGATAATATCCCGAATGCGAATTTGTCTATGCCCTTTATTCATGCCAATCACTCCCATACCCAATAATTATATTCTAATTTGTACTGTAACACCGAAATTTTTAAGCAACAAGTATAGAGGAATGTCTCTTCGCTTCAGATAGGAAAAGTGCGCAAATAGATGCGCACTAGTGTAGCTCTTTGTAAGCCTCTTCAATAAGCTTATCAAAGTCAACTGCGTCAAAATTTGTCACTGGGTTTTCCTCAGAAGTTAAGTGAAATAGGAACTCAATATTCCCTTCGCCGCCAGTAACGGGCGAATATGAGATTCCACGGAGACTAAATCCTTCGTTTATGGATGCTTCAGCAATTTTTTTCAACACTTCTTGATGAACAGACTTTTCTCTGACAACGCCTTTTTTTCCTACTTTCCCTTTTCCTGCTTCAAATTGTGGCTTCACAAGTACCATAACGTCACCGCCATCAGCAATGATTCGTTTCAAAGCGGGTAGGATAAGTGTTAATGATATAAAAGAAACATCGATAGTAGCAAATTGCGGTATCCCTTGGGTGAAAAGATCCGGTGTTGCATGCCTGAAATTTGTTCTCTCCATAACCGTTACACGTGGGTCTTGACGTATCTTCCACGCAAGTTGATTGTAACCAACATCAAGTGCGTAGCAATGTGCAGCACCGTTTTGAAGTGCACAATCTGTAAAACCACCCGTCGATGATCCGATGTCAAGTATAATTTTATCCAACACATCGACATCGAACTGCTCAAGTGCTTTTTCAAGTTTTAATCCGCCTCGGCTCACATATTTCAATTTCGAGCCTTTGACCACAAGTGGGGCGTCAATTGCAATTTTTTCCCCTGGTTTATCTAATCTAGTTTCAGCAGAAAAGACGATGCCCGCCATAATCGAGCGCTTTGCCTGTTCCCTTGTTTCGAAGAGACCACGCTCAACTAATAGTACGTCAACCCGCTCTTTTGTTGTACGATTTGTCATACTTGTTCCCTTTCCACTCCACACTCTTTGACGAAGTTTAACATATTATCAACCAGGTGATCAGTTGTCATACCGATTTCAGCAAGCAATTCATCAACGTTACCGTGTTCAATGAATTGGTCTGGAATACCCATCCGTCGAATCGGTACGCCAGTTTGTTGTGTGTCATGAGCATATTCAATAACAGCACTTCCGAAACCGCCCGCAAGGACAGCTTCTTCAACTGTCATGATTGGTATACCAGTAGCAAAAAGACCATCCAGCATTACATTATCAAGCGGTTTGATGAATCTCGCGTTAATAACTTTCACATGGATTCCTTTGGCGAATAACAATTCGGCCGCTTCGAGCGCCATCGGAATTGAGGTACCGAATGTCAATATAGCTGCATCATGTCCTTCACGTAATACTTCCCACGTACCGATAGGGATTGGACGTAGTGTTTCATCCATTAAGACGCCGTGACCATTTCCTCTTGGATAACGCATTACAATTGGACCTTCGTCATAATCAATAGCGGTTTTCACCATATGCTGTCCTTCGTTTTCATCTTTTGGCATCATAATAACCAAGTTTGGCATATGTCTAAGGAAAGCAATATCGAAGACACCCTGATGCGTTTCACCATCCGCACCAACAAGACCTGCACGGTCAATTCCGATAAAGACGTTCAGATTCTGCCTTGAAATATCATGAAGTACCTGGTCATAAGCTCGTTGCATGAATGTCGAATAAATTGCAAGAAATGGCTTCATGCCTTGTGTAGCGAGACCAGCCGCCATTGTAGTTGCATGTTGTTCAGCAATGCCGACATCGAAGAATCGATCTGGAAATTCTGCAGCAAACGATTCCAATTTCGAGCCAACAGGCATCGCTGGTGTTATTGTAACGATACGTCTGTCTTCACGAGCAATGTTCCGAACTGTTTCTGCTACTAATCCGCTCCATGAAGGTGCAATTGAGACAGATTTTACAAAATCACCTGTTTCAATTTTATACGGTCCAGTACCATGCCATGTACCGATTTTATCATCTTCAGCTGGACTATACCCCTTGCCTTTTTTCGTAATAACGTGAAGTAGTACTGGCCCTTCCATTTTCTTCGCATATTGAATATTGCGTTCAAGGTCATTGAAATCATGTCCATCAATCGGACCAAGATATGTGAAGCCGAGTTCTTCAAAAAAGACACCAGAGACAAGTAGGTATTTCAGACTATCTTTAACTCGCTCCGCAGCTGCAGCAAGTTTACCACCAACAGCGGGAATTTTCTTCAGTATATATTCCAACTCATCTTTTGCTGAGTTATATTTGCCCGCAGTCCTCAATTTCCCAAGGACCGTATGAAGTGCACCGACATTCGGCGCAATTGACATTTCGTTGTCATTTAAAATAACAATCATATTGGTTTTTGAATCTCCAATATGATTAAGCGCTTCAAGTGCCATTCCACCTGTCAGCGCACCATCACCGATGACTGGTATCACATAATTCGATTCACCTTTTACGTCCCTCGCCGCTGCCATTCCCATAGCCGCAGAAAGCGAAGTAGAACTGTGACCTGTTTCCCACACATCATGCTCGCTCTCAATCATTTTTGGGAATCCGCAAAGGCCTTTGTATTGCCGAAGTGTGTCGAAATCGCATGCGCGTCCAGTTAGTATTTTATGAACATACGCCTGATGGCCGACATCCCAGATGATTTTATCATTTGGACTATCAAATAACCGATGCAACATAATCGTTAGTTCGACAACTCCAAGATTCGGACCGATATGACCACCGGTAACAGATAGCTTTTCAATTAGAAACTTCCGGATTTCTCCCGCTAATTCTGTCAACTGTTCTTTGTTGAGTTTTTTTATAAAAGATGGACTAGTAATTTCAGTGAGTTCCATCATCATCACACACCTTCACAAATTAATTGCCTCGAATGTTACTGCTAAGAACCCATTATATCAAGTAAGACGTCCAGTACAACAATTACGGTCATTTCAAGATTTTCTTTCGACGATATAATCTGCGAATAATCCGAGAAGTGGTTGATCTACTTTCAAAAATGAAAGAGATTGTTTTGCTACCTGATGGTGTTCAGCAAGTCGTACAATAGCACCATCCAAACCGAGCAATGACGGATATGTCGACTTATCACTTATCGTGTCGCTACCCGCAGTCTTCCCTAGTTCTTCTGTCGTAGAAGTAACATCTAAAATATCGTCCTGTATTTGAAAAGCAAGGCCTATGTTAAATGCATACTTTTTCAATTGTGCTGATTTTTCATCAGATAATCCTGCAAGTATTGCCCCAGCTTCAATGCAAAATGACAACAAAGCACCCGTTTTGTTGATATGAATGGTTTCGAGTTCGGATATAGATAAAGCTTTTTTCTCCCCTTCAATATCAAGCACTTGACCGCCGACCATACCTCTTGCTCCAGATGCATCCGAAAGTAAACGGACGATTTGAAGAGCGTTTTCGGCACTAGTAACTGTAAGACGAGATAGACTTCCAAACGCAAGGGCCTGAAGCGCATCTCCTGCAAGAACTGCTACAGCCTCCCCGTAAACAACATGATTCGTCGGTTTTCCACGTCTGAAATCATCATTATCCATGCAAGGTAAATCATCATGGATTAGGGAATAAGTATGTAACAATTCAACTGCGCATGCAACCGTCAAAGCATCTTCTGATTTGGCACCTAAATCTTCTAGCGTGGCTAGGACGAGGAGTGGCCGGATTCGTTTCCCGCCGGCATTAATTGAATAGGCCATCGAGGATTTTAAAGTTTCTGATACTGTCATTGAGTCAATCATAATATTTAGCTTACCTTCAATAACCGGGAGCTTTTCTGTGATAAATTGTTGTAGTTTCTCATTCATTTGAATCGCTTCCTTTTGCCGGATTGAATTCCGTTTCGTTTCCATCTTTGTCAATAATAGAGATTAGTTGTTTTTCAGCATCCTGTAGTTTACCATGGCAAAAACCAGAAAGTTCCATTCCTCTTTTATACAGTGTGATGGCATCTTCAAGGGGTACATCGCCTGTCTCGAGTTTCTGGACCACCTCTTCTAATTTCAACATCGCTTCTTCAAAGCGGATTGACTCTTTTTCCAATTATATTTCCTCCCCATCGCTTATCTTAATTGATTGGATTGTCGCTTCCGCCGTACCATCATGCAAACGAATCCGAATTTCTTTCCCAACTTCCAGTAATTCAGCAGAATTGATGACCTCGCTGTTTTTATAAACAATTGAATAGCCTCGTTCCATAATCGTTAGTGGATTCAGCGCCTGCAACATTCGTACAGATGCGTGAAAACGCTCACTTCTCATGCGTAGGTTTTGTTGTACACTTCTTGTGAGACGTTCAGTTACTACCGTTATGTCCCGGTAACCTTCTTTAATTCGCTGATCCGGGGAATAAGTGGAAAGCAGGGCACTCAATCTTTGGTATCGCGATGTTCGAGAGCTTGTTATATCGTTACCACTTCTAAGCAGTCTTCCTTCAAACCCAATTAATCTCTCAGTAAACGGACGATATAATCGCTCTGGAAATTGAAGTGGATAGGAATTTTGTAAACTTGTTAAACGTTTGCGCTCATTTTTAATTTGATTGGATAAGGAATTATAAATTGACCTCTTACGATCCAATAGCCTTTCAAACAACTCTTCTCGCGCCGGTACGGCCATCTCGGCAGCCGCAGTTGGGGTAGGTGCCCTTTTGTCCGACACGAAGTCAGCAATTGTTGTATCCGTCTCATGTCCAACAGCACTAATAACCGGTAAACGGCAAGAAAATATTGCCCGTGCAACTGACTCTTCATTGAATGCCCATAAATCTTCAATTGAACCGCCGCCTCTTCCCACGATAAGGACATCGAGAGAACCATAATTATCCGCTTGTTGAATTGATTTGATGATGGAAGGCGCTGCTTGCGGCCCTTGTACTACCGCGGGAAATAATATGATTTCAGCAAGTGGATAACGCCGTTCAATCGTGGAGCAGATATCTTGAATCGCTGCGCCTGTTTGTGCTGTAACCACACCGATTTTATTTGGATAGAGTGGAAGTGGTTTTTTCCATCTTGCATCGAAAAGACCTTCTTTACCTAGGTTTTCTTTCAATTGTTCAAAGGCAAGATATAATGCTCCGATGCCATCAGGTTGCATGGATTGTACATACAATTGATAATTTCCGCTCGTTTCAAAAACAGTTACGTCACCTGTAATGAGAACATTCATACCGTTTTCAGGTTTGAACTTAAGTCCAGCTGCGCTAGAACGGAACATCGCTGACTGAATTCGGCTTTTTTCGTCTTTTAAAGTAAAGTAGATATGACCGCTCGGATGGCTTTTAACATTCGATAGTTCTCCTTTGACAAAGACATTTCGCAAATGAGGGTCTGCATCAAACTTTCGTTTAATATATTTTGTTAATGCTTGTACAGACAAGTGTGGATCTCCGGCCAACAGTCCCGCCTCCCCGATTATTGACGTATAGAGACGCTGTCTTTTCGATGAAAAACAGCGTCCGTCCGGTTTTTTATTATTTTTGTGAGTGTCTACCTTCTTCATATGCTTTTTCAGCACTGTGAAGAGTGTTTTTTAGAAGCATGGTAATTGTCATTGGACCTACCCCGCCAGGTACCGGTGTTATAGCAGAAGCTTTCGTTATTGCTGATTCAAAATCGACATCTCCGCAAAGTTTTCCGTTCTCATCACGGTTCATGCCTACATCAATAACGACAGCACCGTCTTTTATATGCTCTTCTGTAATGAATTTTGTCTTTCCAATTGCGACGATTAGAATATCCGCCTGTTTTGTAAAGGATGCTAAATCCTTTGTTTTAGAATGGCAGTATGTGACTGTGGCATCGCGTTGCAACAGTAATTGACCCATCGGTTTCCCCACTATATTGCTACGTCCAACAATAACTGCATGCTTGCCGCTAATTTCAGTGCCTGTCCGCTCAAGAAGTTTAATGATCCCGTATGGTGTGCATGACAGAAATGCTTTTTGACCAATTATCATTTTCCCAACATTTTCCGGGTGGAATCCATCAACGTCCTTTGTAGGATCGATGGCACGAATAACGAGGTTCTCATCGATATGGTCAGGTAATGGTAATTGAACAAGGATGCCATGAATAGAATTATCATTGTTTAGTCTAATAACGTGATTAAGTAACTCCTCTTCGGATACCGTAGCGGGAAGTTCAATTAATTCCGATTTCATGCCCGCTTCCAGACTCGATTTCTGCTTGTTTCTAACGTATGTACGGGAAGCTTGGTTTTCACCGACTAAGACTACCGCTAGGCCTGGCTGACAGCCATTTGCCCTAAGTGTAGTCACTCTTTGCTTTATTTCTTCCCTGATTTCCTTACCAATTGCTGTTCCATCAATCCGTTTGTCAGTCATCATGGTTCCTCCAAACAATCCAATTATTTTTCTTCGAATTTCGATAGTACGCCATTTACAAATCGGCCTGATTTTTCATCGCCAAATGTTTTACAAAGTTCTATTGCTTCATTTATTACAACCCTGTGTGGTACTTCTTCATTGTATAGCAGCTCATAGACAGCGATTCGTAAAACGGTCCGTTCGATTTTAGGGAGGCGGTCCAATGACCAATTTTCCAACTTTTCCGTAAGGACTTCATCAATCTCTTCCTTATTCTCTACAGTACCACGAACAATTTGTTCATAAAACCGGTTCACCGGTTCTTCAATAATGTAAGTGATTGCCTCATTTATACTCAGTTCTGTATTATCAAGCTGAAAAAGTGTTTGTACGGCTTTTTCGCGTGCTTCTCGTCGTTTCATAATATTATTCTCCTCCACTACCGTATCTCTAGGGCATTATCATAGCATAAGTTGGTTGTCCAGATACAGTAAGACAATTTGAAAAGCATCATCCGATAGAATGATGCTTTTCAGATCATACGGTTTCGGTTCCAGCTTCAAGCTGAATCCCTGTAATATGAACATTGACTTCTGTTGTTTCAAGGGAAGTCATGTGGAATATTGCATGACGTATTTGTTTTTGAATTTCCAATGCGATTGCGGGTAAAGAATAGCCATACTCGACAACACAATGAACATCGATCATCAAACCTTTTTCAGTCCATTCCGTTTTGACTCCCTTACCATGATTCACTTTTCCAAACTTCTCTGCAACCCCTGTTGCGAAGTTTCCTCTTGTGTATGCAACGCCTTTTATTTCTGTCGTCGCAATACCAATAATTACTTCAAGAACTTCAGGAGCAAGATGGACGTGTCCAAGCTCACTGCTTCCCGATGGAGCCAATCCAACCAATGTTGGAATTGTATTAACAGACATCCAGATTCTCCTCTCCGTTAGTTCATAATTGTGTACTTTTCAAGGAATTTTGTATCGAAATCGCCAGACTTGAAAACTTCGTTATCCATTAGGTTCAAATGGAATGGGATGGTTGTATCTACGCCTTCGATGATGAATTCATCGAGTGCTCGTTTCATCCTTGCTACAGCTTCCTCCCTAGTGTCCGCATGAACAATCAGCTTCGCAACCATAGAATCGTAATATGGTGGAATGGAATAACCTGTATACATCGCCGAGTCTACCCGAACACCAAAACCGCCCGGAGGCATATACATCGTAACCTTACCTGGTGAGGGCATAAAGTTTTTCGATGGGTTTTCTGCATTAATACGACACTCAATAGACCAGCCGTTGATTTTAATATCAGTTTGACGATAGACCAATTTTTCACCTGATGCAATTTTAAGTTGTTGCTGAACTAAATCGATACCCGTAATCATTTCTGTTATCGTATGTTCTACTTGTATACGAGTATTCATTTCCATGAAATAGAACTTTTGATTGATATGATCAAAAATAAATTCAACCGTACCTGCACCTCTATAATTCACGGCTTCCGCCGCTTTGACAGCTGCTTCCCCTAAAGAGTGACGAAGTTCAGGTGTCAGCGCTGGTGAAGGTGCTTCTTCTAATAACTTCTGCATTCTACGCTGAATGGAACAATCCCGCTCACCTAGATGAATCGTGTTACCGTATTTGTCGGCGAGTATCTGAACTTCAACATGACGGAAAACTTCAATGAATTTTTCAAGATAGACACCGGGATTACCGAAAGCAGCAGCAGCTTCTTTTTGTGTAATTTTGATTCCACTTACCAGCTCTTCAGCATCCCTCGCAACACGAATCCCTTTACCGCCTCCGCCTGCTGTTGCTTTGATGATGACCGGAAAACCAATTTCATCAGCGATCCGGAGGCCTTCTTGCTCATCAGCTACGATTCCCGTTGAACCCGGAACAATCGGAACGCCTGCACTCCTCATCGTTTCACGAGCTACGTCTTTCGTTCCCATCCTCGAAATTGAATCTGCGGTCGGACCTATAAATTCGATATTGACCTCTTCACAAAGTTCCGCGAAACTTGCATTTTCCGCCAGAAAACCATATCCCGGGTGAATGCCATCACATCCTGTGAGTTTTGCGATACTGATAATATTGGAAAAGTTTAGATAACTATCTTTAGATAACTTTGGTCCGATACAATAAGCTTCATCAGCCAATTCAACATGCAGAGCATCCTGATCAGCTTCAGAATAAACTGCAACTGTCTTCATGCCAAGCTCTTTACAAGCTCGGATTATACGAACTGCAATTTCACCACGGTTTGCAATCAACACTTTCTTCATACGTTACTCCCCCTTCAATTAGCTTTTACGAGGAAGAGGGGCTGGCCATATTCAACGAGTTGCCCGTCTTTTACGAGAATCTCAACAATTTCCCCAGAAACTTCCGCTTCAATTTCATTGAATAACTTCATTGCTTCTACGATACAAACGATTGATTCAGCTTTCACCTTATCGCCAATCTGTACATATGCTGATACTTCCGGTGAAGATGCAGAATAGAAAGTACCAACCATTGGTGAAATAACTTTGGTCAATGATGAATCGTCCGATTGTGTTGCAACTTCAGAAGCAATTGGCGACTCCTCTGGAAGTAAACTTACCTCTACTACTGGTTGCGCCGGTTTTTCAGCAACTACTTGCTGAGCAGGTTGTGCTGCTTCAACTACTGAAGTGGAATGCTTAGTACTTCCTTTTTTTAATTCCAGTTTTGCACCATCTAATTCATAAGAAAATTTTTCAATTGAAGATTGATCAATTAGTTTAATAATTTCACGGATTTCTTGAATTTTTAGCATGATCGATTCTCCTGACTCCATTTTAATACGTTCCATATCTATTTTAGACGTTTTCACGTCATATTGAAATAGATAAAGGTCATTTCCCTCAAAGTTTGAGGTTTAAGATCAAAAGCTGAGGTCATCTTCCAGCAACGAAAAAGATTAATTGGAACACAGAGAGTGCCTGGAAACGCACAGTTATGCGGCATTGTATATTGATTTAGCAAAAAAAAAAGACCCTATCCAGGGCCTTCAATTTGTTAGGTTATTCCGAGTCGCCAGTGAAAGAAACTTGAACGACCCTGGCATCTTTCCAACTTGTCATGACGAAATGGGTAATCTCTTCTGCCATTTGTGCTGATTGACCTTCCGAAGAAAGGACAGTGATTTTTACATCACCATCTTGATTGTGTACGAATGCTTCAGGATACCCCAACGCTTTAATTTGTAATTCCATGAGCGCTTCGGCAGATTCTTGTTTTGATAGCATGGCCATCTCATCGAACACTTCGTTTTTTTGTTCTGCTGTATACTCTGAAGATGTCATTTTAGTCAATAACTGATCCTCCATTTTACTTCGCTCATTGCGAACTTCCATCCGCATTTCCTCAAAGAGCAAGGCTTCAGCAAATACGGGCGTCGTTTTATCTGTACCATCAGCTTCCTCGTTCAAATTAATGGCTTTGTCCGAGTCCTTAAAAATGGTGATCCCGTCGAACGGCATCGGCGCTTTTTCTTTGATGTAATAGATCGAGATGACTGCAACCAGGCTTAGCAATGTCAAAAACCATACTGTTCTTTTATTCGTTTTCATTAGTGTTCCCCCTTTTCTCCATTTCAACGATGACGATTCGGTATTCGGGTAGCTGAAGTACGGTAGACAAGATCTTGGATAGTTCGTTTTTCATCTTGAAATCTTCCGCGCCTTCTGCAACGACTAGAATGCCTTGCAACTGATTTCCTTTTGTAGTCGATGCTTTGGATATTGAAAAGTAATCGGATAGCGGATTGGCAGATTCTCCACCATCATAATGGGGGTAGAGTAAAACTTCCCCTATTCCCTCAGTTCTCATAAGCGCCTCTTCTAATGCTGCATATTCCCGGCTCTCCTCCTTTTTTTCCTTCCCCCCCCCGATGACATCAAGACTGGAATTGATGAAAATGATGACCAGGAGAACAATCGTCCCGAGGAGGACAGTATGGATTTTCCTTTTTGGTTTTTGCATATCATCACCATTTCCGTTCATTGAGCCGGTTGTACGACCTGTCATCAATGATTCATTTTATGCAGTTTCACGAGAGGCTATGACCAATTATTGTGAAGATTGATTGAATCATCCAGATACCAATTGCAAGTTTAATAATCGGTAGGAATTTCTCTTCTGTTTCGTTTGAAAATAATAACAAGATTGTTGCAGATAATAGTGTGATCAGCAGAATTCCAGTTAAAAAGACTCCATTTCCAGCCTCATTTCATCGTAGTAATCAACTTTACAAGGATAATTGAAAATAGTGCCGTGTAGATAAATGCAAAAGCAATAAGAAAAGAGATTGCACATAACACGAATAACGTCCGCCCGATATCATCCAAAATACCCGTGATATCTTCATTCGCAAATGGTTCAATGAGAGCCGCAGTCCATCTATAAAAGAATGCAGTGATTAATGTTTTGAATGACGGAATAAGCGCCACTGTCCAAATTGCAGATATTAGCCATCCTCCTGCAAAAACACTTGCTCCCGATGAATAGCGGCCGATTGTCCCCATACTATCAGTCATGAAAGAGCCGATAAGTGGAACGTTTTGACGAATGAGTTCTTTAATAGGCTCACTCGCCAAACCCGTAAGCGCCCAAGACATCGTGCCTCCCACCGTGATAAAAATTGAATAAGCTGCAACTACTGCTGATACCGCTCCTAGAAGGCTCGTCCGAATTAAATCCGCCATTTTTGTAAAAGGAACGGGTGGGAGTATTCTGGAAACTAAATCTAATATCAATGCTGCAGTCAAAAGAGGAATCAGAATACGTTCTGTCAAAACGATTGCACCATTTGCAAATAGTAGCATTGCCGGTTGGAAATTCAACATACTGAATGCTCCGCCTGCAGCGATCATACTTGCTGTCAAAATCGGATAAATAGAAATGAACATCATTGATATGGAATGCGCAATATCCCGAATAAGATTTAAATGTTCAAAGGCTGGCTGCAAAGCTACCGTTATTACAATGAATATGAGAATCATCCTCGTCCATTTCGTAAACGTAGGGAATAGGAAATCAACTAGCAAAGCCATAAATGCAGAGATGATGACGATGACAAAGCTTGATAATACGGTTCCGAGTAGCGTTTCTATAAAAGAGATCATGGATGGCCCCGTCCGTTCATTTTGTGATGAGTTTTAATAGTAAATCTATTAGTTTGGATGTCTGTTCCATCCAAAGAGTAAGTATTGCAATCTTTACGGCGAAATGAGCGATTGCCGCTAATGAACCGTAACCTGCTTCAGCGATATGTTTTGCAATGAGCTCAGATAATAAAAAGAGAATGGCGCTGCCAATCAGTAACTTTGCAAATGGTTCCGGTAACGGTTCAAAAAGAGTTAAAAAGTAGATGACGAATGGGAAAACAATGTTGAGAAATATATGAAATAAAAAATAGAGAAAAATAGATGTATACAACAACGGCTGTAATTTGGGTACAGTAAATGAAATGAGGAGGAGAATTAGGAAGACGACAATGGTCTGGACTAAAGTCAGCATCAGACCGACATGGACAACCACTGGAAAAACTCCGTAATTTCCGAGAAGAAAATCCTTAGGAAGCGGAGCATTTCAGCAGTGATGTAAATATAAGCGATGAAAAACAAGAAGAAAGAAAATTCCTTTCTGCCAGTCTGCTCGAAAAAAATATGCAGAAAACCGATGACTAATCCGATACCGGCAACTCGTAGCAAATCATTTAGTTCCATCCGGTGTTCCCCCCATTGCAACATCCTATGTGCTAGGGGTTCAATATATGTAAAAAAGTCATGCCACCCATTTGGGTAGCATGACTTTTTGGATTCTTCTATTGACTTAGTGTGTTTCTTTATGCTCTAGAAACGTATTCAGATTCTACTGTGTTGATGATTAGTTTGTCGCCGGTGTTGACGAAGAATGGCACTTGTACGACGACACCTGTTTCCATTTTAGCCGGCTTAGATCCACCACTTGCTGTGTCTCCTTTAATACCTGGCTCCGTTTCAGCTACTTCTAAAACGACTGTTACCGGCAATTCAACGCCAAGTACCTCATCTTTAAAGAGAATGATATGAACTTCCATGTTCTCTTTCAAAAACTTCAATTCGTCTTCAATTTGTTTTTCAGGAAGTTCAATTTGCTCGTAAGATTCATTATCCATAAAGATATGTTCGTCTCCATTTGCGTACAAGTATTGCATACGGCGGTTATCGATTTGTGCTCTAGCAACTTTTTCTCCGGCACGGAATGTTTTTTCATTGACGTTACCTGAACGTAGGTTGCGCAGTTTTGAACGTACGAAAGCTGCACCTTTTCCTGGTTTAACGTGTTGGAAGTCCATTACACGCCAAATGTCTCCGTCAAATTCAATTGTTAATCCTGTTTTAAAGTCGTTTACTGAAATCATAGTATTTCCTCCAATGGATGATAGATTATAAGATAAGTAGTTCTTTCGTTGAGTGCGTCAAACGTTCGTTGCCGTCAACGGTTATGATGATGTCATCTTCAATACGTACGCCACCGATTCCAGGTAAATATATCCCAGGCTCTACAGTTACAGTCATATTGGGTTCCAGAATCAATTCAGATCGATAAGATAGTGCGGGTCCTTCATGAACTTCCAGACCTATACCATGTCCTGTAGAATGTCCAAATGCTTCGCCATAGCCCATAGACTTAATATAATCGCGAGCAATCGCATCCGCTTCTATTCCTGTCATACCCGGTTTAATCTCTTTTAAAGCAAGTTCTTGTGCTGCTAAAGTCACTTCATAGATTTCTTTTAGTTTTGCTGAAGGTTCACCTACAGCAACAGTACGTGTAATGTCTGAAATATAACCTTCATACAACGCACCGAAGTCTAACGTGATAAAGTCACCCGAATTGATTACTTTATTTGTTGCTACGCCATGGGGCAATGCTCCGCGCAAACCGGAAGCAACAATAATAGAGAATGAAGACGACGTAGCTCCTTGACTTCGCATGGAAAACTCTAGCTCATTCGATACTTCCAACTCTGTGAGACCCGGTTTGATAAAACCGCAAATATGTGTGAATGCGTCATCCGCAATCTTAGCCGCTTTTTTCAAAATGATAAGCTCGTCTTCCGTTTTCACCATACGTAGTTTTTCAACAAGACCCGAGACTGGTTTCAGCTCCGCATCAACTTTTTCATTGTAAAGCTCATAAAGACCGAATGATACATTATCTTTTTCGAAACCGATAGTACGAAGTTTCATTTTTTTCGCCTGGATCGCTACTTCTTCTATGATTGTTGCCGTATGCTGGACGATACGGTAACCTTGAATCTCTTTTTCCGCCTGTTCCGTATAACGAAAATCTGTGATGAATACTGCATCATCAGCCGAGATTAGCGCAAGCCCAGCGGTACCTGTGAATCCTGTCATATAACGACGGTTGAATTCGTTTGTGATTAGCAGTGCATCAATGCCATGTTCGATTAACAGTTCCCGTATTTTTGTCAATTTCACAGTTTCATACCCCTTTTCCCCGGAGAAGAAATGCTTGAAAGGCCAGTTGATATCCGTCAGTGCCAAATCCAGTTAACTGACCGATACAGACCGGTGCAATGACAGACTTCTCTCTAAACGGCTCTCGGCTATGTATGTTTGATATATGGATCTCAATGACAGGCACATCGACAGATGCGATTGCATCACGTAGAGCAATGCTATAGTGTGTAAACGCTCCAGGATTAAAAATAATGCCATCAAGACTGGTGTCACCAGCTTCGTGGATCTTATCGACTAGAGCACCCTCCCAGTTCGATTGGAAGAATGATAGTTCAACATCATGGAGCGACGCAGCCTTGTCTAGTTTACTTTCAACATCTGCTAATGTTTCAGCACCGTAAATACCTGGCTCCCTACTACCAAGCCTGTTTAGATTGGGTCCGTTTAGAATAAGTAACTTCACTGCCACACCATTCCCTTCACCGTTATCTTTCCCATTTTAGCATATCGTTCTTTTGTAGCAACTCATTTCACACTTTCATCCGAAAATTTCTTCATAAATACAGCCGTTCCTGTGATAAATCTGAACACTATGGCCATTAACGCTAGGTAAGGTATAGATATCGATTTTATTGCAGCTATAGGACTTTGCGGTGAACCAATTGTCCATTCAACCGCAAAAACAACAATAAACCCTAGAATTAACGCGGTTATAGACGGGGGAATTGATGTTGTGAATGACACGACGAAATATAGAATGGCAAATAACAATGTAAGAGCCATGAAAAGCAAAATCCATTTTATTGAATAATGAGCTGATTCGAATATCTGCCATTTTTTTGCCCAGCCGATAGGTGACCAATTAATGAAATTGAATAATTGCAGGAACTTTAGAGCTATCGTTGTGATTAAGGCTCCGATTAGTGCAGTCCATAACAAAGTAATATTCATCATAGATATCCCTCCTATACAAAGTGTCGGGAGGTTTAGAACTTTTTAAACATCATTATGGAGTGTAACTTTATTTTTTAGTATAATGAGTTAATAGTATTCGTTGAATTAAAAGAAAGTGGGGCTAAATATATGAAAAAAGAACAACAGCCTCCTACTTACGGGGGTCAAGCACTAGTTGAAGGTGTTATGTTTGCCGGAAAAAATCATACAATCTCTGCAATTAGGCGAAAGGACGATACAATCGATTATTTCCACCTTCCAAAGGAAAAGAGTAATACTCTGATAATAATGAAGAAAATCCCATTTATTCGTGGGTTTGTTGCATTAATTGAATCTGCTGGAATCGGGTCACGGCATTTAACGTTTTCCAGTGACCGCTACGATATTATGCCAGGCGAAGAAATTGTTTCACAAAAAGAAGAAACCTCCAAATTGGCAATGGTTCTTGGAGTCGCAGCTGTCGGAGTCTTATCTTTATTATTTGGGAAGTTCCTCTTTACACTGATTCCCGTCTTTCTAGCACAAGCACTACAATTTGTTGCACCAGGAAAAACAGCACAAATTTTGCTTGAAAGTCTATTTAAGCTCATTTTACTTTTGACCTATATTTCACTTATTTCTATGACACCGCTCATTAAGAGGGTATTCCAGTACCATGGTGCAGAGCATAAAGTTATCAACACATATGAAAATAACTTGCCAATGACAGTTGAAAATGTTCAGTCACAATCTAGACTCCATTTTCGTTGCGGCAGCAGTTTTATGCTGTTTACGGTAATTGTTGGTATGTTTGTTTATTTCCTTGTACCGGCCGATCCATTTTGGTTTCGGATTGTAAATAGAATTCTACTCATCCCAGTCGTTCTCTGCATTTCCTTTGAAGTCCTGCAAATAACAAATTCGCTCCGAAATTTTCCTATCTTGAAGTATTTAGGCTATCCCGGTTTGTGGCTTCAACTATTGACAACGAAAGACCCTGATGACAAGCAAGTGGAAATTGCAATTGCATCGTTTGAGAAATTATTGCAACTAGAAGAGCATGGTATTGATGCAATGGAACTTGAAGCAGAGACTGTTCCTGTAATTATGTAAAAGCGGAAGCTGCCGATTATGGCCGCTTCCGCTTTTACACTGCTTTATAAACCGCATTTTAATTGGGCATTACAGTTCGTACATGTATTACAGCCGCCCATTTCTTCGACTGTACCTGTTCTACATACAGGACAAGTATCACCGACTTCGGATCCAATTGTAACGTTTGTCGAACGCAGATCTTGTATTGTATTGACAAGAACAACTTTACGCTGTTCAACTACTTCTTCAACATAGTCGGAATCCATTTCATTCTCTTCAGCTTTTAAGGTCAGGACTTGCGCATCTCGGCTACCATCCACATAGACAGTCCCGCCTTTTGCTCCGCCCTTATAGAGACGCTCATAAACACTTTCAACTTGTTTAACAGTATACCCCCGTGGCGCATTGACCGTTTTAGAAATTGAACTGTCAATCCAACGTTGGATGATGCACTGTACATCTGCATGCGCTTCAGGCGCAAGAGCCATCGAAGAGATAAACCATTCCGGTAAGTTTTCCGGATCTGCAGCTGGATTACTCTTCAAATATTCTTCTACTATTTCAGCTTTCACCTCGATGAATTTACCAAGACGCCCGCTGCGGTAATAAGAAAAGGAAAAGTATGGTTCTAACCCAGTACTAACGCCAACCATCGTTCCAGTAGATCCAGTTGGTGCAACAGTTAATAAATGGGAGTTTCTAATACCGTGTTCCAAAATAGACTCGCGAATATCTTCCGGCATTTTTTTCATAAAACCTGTATTGATGAACGCATTGCGCAGGGCTAACGTTTCCTCATCTGTCTTACCGATAAGGAATGGGAAACTTCCCTTCTCCTTTGCAAGTTCGATTGATTCACGATAAGCAGATGTTGCTATTGTTTCAAATACGTTGTCGACAAGGTCGTTGCCTTCAAGAGAACCGTATTCTTTTTCGCAATAGATCAACAGGTCAGCAAGCCCCATGACGCCGAGCCCAACACGACGTTCGCCGAGTGCTTGTACTTTGTTTTCTGCTAGGAAATATGGCGTTGCATCGATAACATTATCCTGCATTCGAACACCAATACGAACTATTTCTTTTAATTTTTCGTAGTTTACTGTTTTTGTCTCTTTATTTGCGACTTCCGCAAGGTTTACAGCAGCTAAATTGCAAACGCTGTAAGGTGCAAGTGGTTGTTCACCACATGGGTTCGTGGCTACAACTTGCTGCCCGTAAGCTTTGGCATTCGTTTCATTGTTGGCATTGTCGATGAAGAAAATACCGGGTTCAGCGGCGTACGTTGCACAGATGTTAATAAGATCCCAAAGTGCACGTGCTTTGATTGTTCGGTATACACGAACTGCAAACCCTTGACGCTCCCATTCACGGACATCGCCGACTTTATGCCATTCTTCGTTGTATGTAGCCATTTCTTCCGGCGAGTACTTTTCAACAGCTGGGAAGCGCAGGTCATAATCTGCGTTCTGTTCAACTGCTTTCATGAAATCATCTGTCAATGTGACTGAAATATTTGCACCTGTGAGGAATTCCGCATTTTGTACGGAATAGGTTCCCCCATCACGCAATTTCGTTTCAGCATCTTTCAAGATTGCATCATTGAATCCACCCATACCAGGAATCGTCCGATAGTTCATTATCCCTTGGTACATCGCTTCTTCTTGAGCTGTAAGCGGTTTGAATTTCAGTTTTTCATTTGCTAACTTTTTTATCAATTCATCTTCGGTAGTTTCCACAAGGTAACGGAGGATTCTAGGATTCTGCATTTTTGAGATGATGAATTCGTAAATATCAGGATGCCAATCTGCTAACATGATCATCTGTGCACCACGTCTAGATCCACCTTGTTCGACAAGATGTGTCAATTTAGCTATATCATCGAGCCAAGAAACCGACCCGGATGATTTACCGTTGACGCCGCGTGCAAGTGTGTTACGTGGTCGTAGTGTGGAACCATTTGTCCCAACACCACCACCGCGACTCATGATCTCCATCACTTGTTTGCGGTGATCAGAAATACCTTCACGAGAGTCAGCCACGAAAGGCATAACATAACAGTTGAAGAAAGTCACTTCAGTATCTGAACCAGCTCCGTATAGAACACGTCCAGCAGGAATGAAATTCAATTTCGACAATTGATTGTAGAACTGATCGAACGATTCTTTTCGTCTTGCTTCTGTCGTTTCAACCGAGGCAAGTCCTGTCGCATTACGTTTGGCAATTTGCTCATAAAAAACTTCAAGTGGCTTTTCTAGAACTTCTATCGGTCTTGTAATGATACCTTTTTCCTGCTCAAATGGATTGTCGATCGCTGAACGAAAATCTTTTTCAATCCATATATCTGCTTTTCCACTTTTTTTATCAATTGCAGTGATAAAGCCAAGTCCACGTGCCGGGAATTTCGGATCTTCCTTAACCGTTAGGACGACGAAATCACCAACTTTGAGTGTTTCCTTTTCCGTATCCTTAAACGAATATCTGTCAATCATGACAAGCCGGGATACCCCTTTATGTTCGATATGCATATCTGCTGTAATTGGATGCACTTGCGGGAATTTAGAGATATCCGCATTCAGTTGTGCTTTGTCCAAAATAGGTTCCTGGTGTTTTGAAACAATGACCATTAACGCATCCCTCCTTATGGGATATATTCAAAAAACCAACATGAATTTTTCCGAAGAACACTACATGTTGTGTTAATTATAATACCTAATATACTACATATTGAAACCTGCTTCAATAAAATAGTTTTTACACTAAAATCCAAATGCTTAATTTACGCACTTCGGAACGCTTAATTCTCGATAAATAGCACCAAAGTTACAGATGTTATTTTCTATATGTCCAGTCATCATTCGCATATTTCTTCCGCTCAATTTCCATTACGAACTCGATTTGCTGTTCTGTTAATTCTAATGGTACAAGTTCCATATCAAGCGCTGATTCGAAACCTTTTGAAAATGCATCTGTACATTCCTCAATTGAAACAGAACGGTTTATCAGTTTATCTATCGCTACCGCTTTTTCTGGCAAACTCATACGCATTTGTTCGCGGTGTTCTTCCGTTTTAAAGTTAAAGAGAGAAACCAGTTTGTCCACATCAAGACTTAAAAGTATCGCACCGTGCTGTAAAATGACACCTTTCTGTCTTGTCTGCGCGCTTCCAGCAACTTTCTTCCCCTCAACAACAAGTTCATACCAACTTGGTGTGTCAAAGCAGACTGCACTTCTCGGTTTCTTTAAATCATTGTTCTGTTGTTCAGTTTTAGGAACTGAAAATGATGCATCTAAGCCTAAGTTACGGAACCCTTCAAGCAAACCGCCCGAGATAACACGATACGCTTCTGTTACCGTTTCAGGCATTTCGGGATAACTTTCACTAACAATAACGCTGTATGTAAGTTCGTGCTCATGAAGGACACCTCTGCCCCCCGTTGGACGTCGAACGAATCCAAGTCCATTTTTTTTCACTTCATCCATATCTATTTCTCTTTCGACATTTTGAAAGTAACCAATTGATAACGTAGCGGGTTCCCATTCATAAAATCGAAGTACTGGGCCGATTTCCCCTTTGCTATGCCATTCTAGCAGTGCCTCATCCAAAGCCATATTGAACGAAGCACGACATTTTCCTGAATTAATGAAGTGCCAAACCTTTTTTTTCATTCGAATTCTCCCTCCACAACGAATTTCATTTTATCATTCCCATTGAACAAGTGCCACTCAATCTTTATAATGATAAGGTAGAGAGAAAGGGGAAATTTGTTTTGAACTATTATATCCTAGGGGCCGTTGCTCTTATCGTAATCATTTATTTTGTTGTGACGATGCAACGTCTTAAGAAAGCTGTTACAAACTTGACGCAAGAGCAATTTATCGAAGGTTATCGGAAAGCACAACTAATCGATGTGCGTGAGCCCAAGGATTATGATGCTGGTCATATTCTGGGAGCGCGTAATATTCCGTACTCTCAATTCCGTCAGCGACATAAAGAAATCCGGTCGGACAAGCCCGTTTACTTATACGATCAAAACGGTGGAAAAAGCGCACGTGGAGCCTTACTTCTAAGGAAAAAAGGATATGATCAACTCTTCCACCTGCAAGGCGGTTTCCGTCAATGGACAGGTAAAGTGAAAAGTAAGTAAAAAATAAAGTTCTTCCCCTTGGGAGGAGCTTTTTTCAATACTAGAGTATGGAATGAAGCAGCATATGTCATTAAAGAAAACGATTAACTGAGTTCTTTTTCCCAGTACGCTAGACGGCACTCGCATGCGTGTGGGGTCGTTCATTGCAAATAACACCCCCCAATTAACCCAAGCGAGTAATCCTCCACTCAGCAATGCTACAGGCCGTTTCAACCGCGCTAATGAAGACCAATTGGACGAAACAATAATCCTTACGAATCAGGGACTTACAGAAACAGCGCAAGCTCTTTACAACAGTTATGCAGACGTTGAATGGGAGAAGTGCTAAACCTCGATTTACTCAAGTTATTCCACCACTGACAATGACAATTCTTCTGGCTAGATTTCCCTTTTATAAACCTCCACTTGCTCTAAATACGCCCACGACAAAAAGGCACAACAGGATTTGCTGTGCCTTTTGTCGATTACTTATTGTTTTATATAGCGCAAAACAGGATTACGTGCCGCCTTCGTTTCATCAAGACGATTGATAACTGTTGTATGCGGAGCATTTTGTACGATTTCTGGATTTTCTTCGACTTCTTTTGCAATTTGGATAAGAGCGTCACAGAAAGCGTCAAGTGTTTCTTTTGACTCTGTTTCTGTAGGCTCAATCATCATGCCTTCCTCAACGTTAAGCGGGAAGTAAATTGTTGGCGGGTGATAGCCAAAGTCAAGCAAACGTTTTGCCATATCAAGCGTGCGCACGCCAAGTTTCTTTTGACGGCGACCCGACAGTACGAATTCGTGTTTACAATGTCGGTTATATGGAAGGTCGAAATAAGGCTCCAATAAGCGCATCATATAGTTTGCATTCAATACAGCATTTTCCGTAACTGCTTTCAAGCCGTCCGGGCCCATAGAACGAATATACGTGTATGCACGTAAATAGATTCCGAAGTTACCATAGAACGGTTTAACACGACCGATTGATTGCGGTAAATTGTATTCAAACGTATAAACCTCATCTTTTTTCACAAGAACTGGTTTCGGCAGGTAAGGAATAAGATCCTTCTTCACACCCACTGGACCTGAACCTGGTCCACCACCACCATGAGGACCTGTGAATGTTTTGTGCAAGTTCAAGTGAACTGCATCAAAGCCCATGTCGCCGGGGCGTGCTTTAGACATAACTGCATTCAGGTTTGCACCGTCATAATAGAGTTTTCCTCCAGCAGCGTGAACAATCTCAGCCATTTCAAGAATTTCTTCTTCAAATAGACCTAGTGTATTCGGGTTCGTCAGCATAAGTGCTGCCGTGTCATCTCCTACATGTCGTTTCAGGTCCTCAAGATCAACAAGTCCGTCTTCACCCGATTTTACTGTAACCGTATCGAAACCGGCAACTGTAGCTGAAGCTGGATTAGTACCGTGTGCCGAATCCGGAACAAGTACTTTCGTACGTTTGAAGTCACCGTTTGCTTCATGGTAAGCACGGATCATCATAAGAGCCGTCCATTCACCGTGCGCTCCCGCTGCTGGCTGAAGAGTCACTTCGTCCATACCCGTAATTTCTACAAGATGCTCTTGCAGGTCATACATTACTTCCAGTGCACCTTGAACAGTCGACTCATCTTGCAGTGGGTGAATATTTGCGAATCCAGGATAACGAGCAACGGATTCGTTGATTTTCGGATTATATTTCATTGTACATGATCCAAGCGGATAGAATCCGGAATCAATCCCGTGGTTACGATTCGAAAGTGCTGTGTAATGACGCATAATATCAAGTTCGGAAACTTCCGGAAGTTCTGCAACTTCCTCGCGAACAAATCCTTTTGGCAATAAGCCGGAAAGGTCAAGTTCAGGCACATCCAGTTCAGGAAGACTATAGCCTATCCGTCCTTCTCTAGTAAGTTCAAATATTAATGCCTGGTTATCTTTATGCATGAAGGGCCTCCATTTCCTGCACAAGTGCATCGATTTCTTCTTTCGTACGCTGTTCAGTCACAGCGATTAGAGCATGGTTTGCAAATTCAGGATACGTCAAACCTAAGTCATAGCCGCCGATTATCCCTTTTGTAAATAATGTTGTATTCACTTCTTTAACAGACTGTTTGCAATCAACGACAATTTCGTTAAAATGCGATCCACTAAATTTAACTTCAAACCCGGCTTTTTCAAATGCTTCCTTCGCATAACGTGTTTTGACAATGTTCTGATATGCAATTTCTTGCGCGCCTATTTTCCCAAGTGCAGTCATCGCAACAGAAGCTGCAAGTGCATTCAGGGCTTGGTTCGAACAGATGTTAGACGTCGCTTTATCACGACGGATATGCTGCTCTCGTGCTTGAAGTGTCAAAACGTAACCTCTGCGGCCCTCATCATCCGTCGTTTCTCCAACAAGACGCCCAGGTACTTTTCGCATCAACTTTTTCGTCACTGCGAAATAGCCACAATGTGGTCCGCCGAAAGATTCTGGAATGCCGAACGGCTGTGCATCTCCTACCGTGATGTCAGCGCCTAGCTTGCCAGGTGGCGTCAGTATTCCAAGTGCAAGTGGATTTGATGATACAACGTACAATCCGCCTTTAGCGTGTGTAATTTCCCCGATTTTTTGAATGTCTTCGATTTGACCGAAGAAGTTCGGGTATTGAACTAAAACAGCGGCTGTATTCTCGTCTATCAATTCTTCCAGCATCGCCATATCTGTTACGCCATCTTTTTGTGGAATCGTGACCACTTCGATATTTTGACCTGATGCATAGGAAAGCACTACATCACGAGATTCCGGATTAACCGTCTCGGAAACAAGAAGTTTCTTCCGACGCGTATGTCCAGATGCAAGCGTTCCCGCTTCTGCAAGAGCCGTTCCGCCATCGTACATAGATGAGTTTGCAAGATCCATACCAGTCAGCTCACAAATCATTGTTTGGAACTCAAAAATCGCTTGCAACTCACCTTGCGAAATTTCCGGTTGGTAAGGCGTATAAGCCGTATAGAACTCAGAACGCGAAATAACATGGTCAACAATGATTGGTTTGTAATGATCATAAACCCCTGCACCTAAGAATGATGCATATGTGCGCGCATCCGCATTTTTCGACGCAAGTTTTGACAGTTCTTTTGTTAATGAAGTTTCAGATTTCGCTTTTTTAATATTGTATTCGCCTTTAAATCGGACCTTTTCAGGAATGTCCGCAAAAAGTTCATCTATGGATGAAATACCAATTGTTTTCATCATTTCAGCGCGATCAGTTTCAGTCATAGGAATATAACGATGCTGCATGTCCTCTTAACCCCTTTTCATAATGTTAGTATGATTAGCGTTTATAAAATGGTGTAGCAATAATTACAGCTTTCAAACGTTTATTTCGAATTTCTATTTCAACTTCAGTTCCTTCAGCGGTATGCTCACGATTCAAAAGCGCAAAACCTATATTCTTTTTAAGTGTTGGTGATTGTGTACCCGTCGTGACTTCACCGATTTGTTCTTCACCGAGGAATACTTTGTAACCAGTACGTGGAATCCCTTTATCAATCATTTCCAAACCGATAAGTTTACGCGGTACACCATTCTCTTTTTGTGCAGATAAAGCTTCTTTCCCATGGAAATCTGCTTCTTTATTTACTTTGACTACAAAACCTACACCCGCTTCAAGTGGTGAGATATCTTTTGACAATTCTTGTCCATATAACGGTAAACCCGCTTCGAAACGAAGTGTATCACGTGCTCCAAGACCCGCTGGTACGACGCCTTCACTTTCGCCTGCTTTCAGGATAGCAGACCATAGTTCAACAATCTCTTCCGGTGATCCATAAATTTCAAAACCATCTTCTCCAGTGTATCCTGTACGGGATACAAGCACTTTCTGACCCGAAATCTCGACATTTTCCTTGAAACGGAAAGGCTTAATGTCTTCAAGCGGCTCGTTTGTCAACTTCTGAAGGACTTCCTGCGCTATTGGTCCTTGCAAAGCTAGAAGTGCATAGGAAGATGATACATTTTCAATTTTAACATCATCAGTCACGTAACTGTTCATCCACTCGAGATCTTTGTCGATATTTGACGCGTTGACAACAAGCAGATAGTCGTTTTCACCACGTTTGTAAATTAGAAGGTCGTCTACAGTTCCGCCATCTTCATAACACATAGCGGTATATTGCGCTTGTCCATCTTTAAGTTTCGAAACATCGTTCGTAACCATTTTTTGCAAATAAGGAAGAGAACCTTCCCCACTTACAAGCACTTCACCCATATGGGATACATCAAATAATCCTGCTTTCGTACGTACAGCTTCGTGTTCCGCTTTTATACTCGAGAATTGAACAGGCAATTCCCAACCACCAAAATCGATTGTTTTCCCGCCATACTCAGCATAGCTATCAAAAAGGACGGTACGTTGTAAAGTTTCTGACATAATTCATTCCCCCTTGGAAAATTGATAAAAAAGGACAGAGGTCCCCTAAGAAGAGAACCTCTGTCCTTGTACCTGAAAGTTTGACCTTACGGCTTTCCTCGTTGGTGGCCGATTATCCGGCACTCTCCAGAGATGCGTCCTGTATGAGTCTTGTTACCTGAGAGATTCATAACATAAGTTACTTGCTCCTTCGGCGACGCCTTTGCGTGCTCTCCTCATACAATCATTCGCGCTATTCAATTGAAATGAAAATGAATAAGATTCGGACAACTATTGTCCTTTCGCCTTATATCTTAACATTTCATCCATGTAAGTGCAATGCTTTTTAATTGACTGTCGTTTTAACGAACATTGTTGCCTTTATAACCAAAAACGTTCGTGTATTTCTTTGAAAATTAAACTTTCTGCTAACTATAGTTTTAAAAATCTAATCAACAGCTGATTTCCACTTATTACTTTTCCCCTTTAAGACGGCCAATTTGAAAAGCAATATAATCTACAATATCTCTTAACGAACGCTTTTCAGTTTCCACTTTAAAATGGGCACTTTGTAAGTAAAAAGGTTTTCGCGCATTAAATAAACCTTCAAGATCACTGCGGCTAGACCTTTGCACAATTGGACGATTCCGGTCGGTTGATATTCGACGCCATATGTCACGAAATGGAGCATTAAGGAAAAAGACAAGTCCCGTCTCACGCATGACTTCCCTATTTTCCTTTCTCATCGCTACACCTCCACCCGTTGCAATGATACAATATTCATCACGAAATGAGCGAAGAAACTCCGTTTCCAAATTACGGAAATACTCCTCGCCGTGCAGTTCAAATATTTGCGGAATCGACAAACCTGTCATCTTTACGATTTCATTATCCATATCGTAAAAGGGCATTCTTGTTGCATAACTAAGCCGTTTGCCGATTGCACTTTTTCCACATCCCATAAACCCAACTAAATATACTTTCTTCATCTCATCACCCATTTGGCAGAACGAATATGCTTATCCGCTCCGTTTCATTGTCCTCACCGTTTCGTTCTCATAGTACGTCTCAAGCGAATCGTAATTCCTTTGTAGACTATCATGCCATGAAACGAGGGAGAAAAGAAAGAGACTGACGAAAAATAATAAAATAATTGTTGCTGCAAGCATGGCTCCATTTTCATTCTGGATATAATCCAACCGCAAACCCCCTTACTTTTACTGAACCGTTAAGCAGTAATACATGAACAGTTAAAGTCATACCGTCATAAGTGAATCTCACTGACTGAACTCCCGTAATCAATGGGACATGTCCTTCTCCGTTAACTAGTTTTCTAATGGCAGTCCCACTTTGACCTATGTTTATCCTCCCACGGCTTGTGACAAGACGAAAAGTAGTTCCTTCATAAAGCAATTGAATTTCACTAACATCTGAAAGCAATTTTTGCATATCCAGTGAAAACAGTTCCCACTCTGTGGAAGAGGTGTCAAAGAACTTTTCCTCTATTGGCTCTTTCCAAAAAAAGAACAAAATAAATAAATGAAGAAAAATAGACAATACAGTTAGTTGGAGAATGCTTTCTAGGAACGTATAGCCCTTTTCGTCACGTACCTTTAGGTATTTACGCATTTATCGTACACCTTATCAATAATTTCATATGACACACAGACAGCTTGTCCATTAATGGACCACTTATAATCGATTTCTTCAATCCTCCGGACACCTTCCAATAAACCATATGCTTTAAAATAGATAGCGCCTTGTAATGCAGTTTCCGAAGCATACATTGCCGCCTTTTTTAACTGTAGTTTGGAAGTTGCGAAAGTGGAGAAAGGAAGAAGTGTGCCAAATATCACAATTACAATAGTCAATGTCAGTATCGTTTCCGGCCAAGAATAGCCCCCTTCATTCATAAATAATCATCCTTCCACGCTGAAATTGTAGCCGTATTTCAATCACACCTGAACTTGTCGAGAATGCAAGTGTGCCAGCTTTAATAATATCTCCGTTTGCATGAAACCCCACTTTCGATGATGTACTACTGCTTAGATAATGCATGCCTTCAGGAAATACATTCCTTGCAATTACTTTTCCACTTAGTTCAGAAGTAGTAAATTCAGATCCGGAATGTTTGAACTCCAATTGGGTTATTACAGAATTCGCCATGGAATAGGCTTGCATGTCTTGCACTGACGCAATAAATACTTGAAGGGCATCATCTTCTGATTTCACTCGAATCCATTGATCCCCGATAGGTAAAATGATTGCTGTCATAATTGACAGGACAGCTAATACAAGAATCATTTCAAGGAACGTGAATCCACTTTCCTTAGTTGCCTCCACCGTCTGCTTCTGAACCTGCCTACCCACCCACTTTATCTACTTTTCCGTCCACTATAACTAAAAGAGTACCGTCTGGACACTGCGCAGCTCCCGGTAAATATTCTTCTTCAGTTAAATCACTCATAGTAGGCACGTGTTTTTTGTCCATTTTATAAGCCTCAACCTGGCCTTGTACCATTTTGATGTAAGCTGCGCAGCCTTTTTCATCAATTGACTTAGAATGTTTTGTGACATTTGGAATGGCAATGAGAATGAGAACCGAGATGATTAATAATACAATCATCATTTCAATGAATAGAGGTGTGAACGTCTACATTTAAAACAGCCATCCTCTTATATAGAAGGTGGCTGTTTTTTTATATGTACTAAAAAAAAGCAGATAATAATTATTAACGGGTTCGGTTGGTGAGGAGAAAGGTGCAATTAACAACGTAAATAACAGGTTAATCAGCATATATTTCAACAGTGAAATAGCTATATAAAAAACAAGTAAAAACGCTCAAATCTGAGCGTTTTTTGGTGAAATATTTTACTATCCTTCTTGAACTAAAGCACCCGTTTGTTGAATAAACTCTGGTTATAATCTCATTTCTATTAAAGTAAGACAATTAAAATTATAAAACCAAATCTGTCTACTTTAATATATATTTCTTTAATATACTTGGGTTTACGAACCTTATTGAAACTACCTCCCCACAATCCAAACAGACAGTTAGTTCTTTTTCAAACTCTGGTACTTTTACAAATGAATTTCCACCACAGTTTTTGCATTTTTGCATTTCATATCCCCCCTTGTTAAAAGTTAGTTATCTTTCATTACCTAATAAATTCCACATAAACGAGCATTAATCCTTCTTGAAGTAACCTGCTTCGTTAGTTGAATAACATTATTTCGCAATCTTCAATATACTTTAGCATAGATTTCTCAACTTCCTTCTATATTTTTCTTTCCAATATCCAATTAGTAAGTGTTTTAACAACGAAATTAACAAAGGCACATATATTTATGCGCTGCTGTTAATTCCTGTGCCAATTGTGGTTCCAATTCATCAATAAAAAGCAACTAAATGTTGATGCAACAACAAAAACAGGGACACCAATTCATATGTGAATTGTGTCCCTGAACTCTGTGTTTTTTAATGTTTTCTCCCCATCAACCGAACCCGTTAGTAATTTCACGTTTGCTTTTTTATTTTTCGAATTTAATTAAAACATACCATTGGTTCCTTCGCCTAAGTTAATGATAATATTTTTAGTTTGCGTGTAAGAATTCAGAATCATTTTATGAGTCTCTCGACCTATACCTGATTTTTTAACTCCGCCGAACGGGGTATGAGCAAAAAACAAGTGTTGTGCATTAAGCATCATTCGTCCTGTCTCTACGCCTTTTGCGACACGAATACCCGTATTTAAGTTACTCGTGAACACTGCTCCACCAAGACCATATTCGGAATCATTCGCTAGTTCAATGACCTCTTCTTCCGTTTTAAACTTAATCACCGTTGCGACAGGTCCAAAGATTTCTTCTTGAGAGACTCTCATGTCATTTGTAGCCTCTAACAAGGTAGGTTTTGTGAAATTCCCTTTGGAAAGTTCTCCGTCAGTTATTCTTTTTCCGCCAGTCAGAACTTTTGCCCCTTCTTTTTCCCCGATTTCAATGTATTCCAATACTTTGTTTAACTGGTTTTCGTTAATTTGTGCACCCATCTGTGTGCCTTCTTCCCACGGAAGACCAACTTTCACATTTTCAAATTTATCTACTAACGCTGCAATGAATTTGTCATAAATACCTTCTTGAACAAAAATTCGGCTTCCTGCTGAACATACTTGACCTTGGTTAAATAAAATCCCCATCGCAGCACCAGAGAGTGCTTGTTCAAAATTTGCGTCATCGAAGATGATATTTGCCGATTTACCACCGAGTTCGAGGGTAGCTGGAATCAATCGTTCAGCTGCTGCTTTCGCCACTGTTTGTCCTACTTCAGTTGAGCCAGTAAAAGCAAGTTTTGCAAAGCCTTCGTGGTTTAACATATAATCGCCAGAGTAAGAACCTCTACCTGTGATAAGGTTGAAGACGCCAGGAGGCAAGACTTGATCCAAAATTTTAGCGAATTCTAATACACTAAGAGATGTAGTAGATGATGGGTGGAACACAATCGTATTTCCAGCAGCAAGTGCAGGTGCGATTTTCCATGCCGCCATAAGCAGCGGGAAGTTCCATGGTACAATTTGTCCCACAACACCGATAGGTTCTTGAAGTGTAATTGTAATAAGCTCATCTGTTAACTCTTTTGCTGTACCGTCTTCAGAACGAATGACGCCTGCAAAGTAGCGGAAGTGATCAATTGATAATGGAACATCAGCATTCATCGTTTCACGAAGAGGCTTTCCGTTATCTAGCGTTTCTACAAGTGCAAGTTTCTCTTTGTTTTCTTCCATTAAATCAGCGATTTTAAGTAATAAATTACTTCTTTCTTCTACACCGATTTTCTTCCATGTTTTAAAAGCTTCTGTTGCAGCAACTACTGCTGCGTCAACATCTTCATGAGTAGCGTCAATGAATGTCGCTAATTTCTCTCCATTACTTGGGTTAATCGCATCTAATTTTTTACCTTCTGAACCGTTCGTCCATTCACCGTTGATGTATAACTTGTATTCCGAATCAATCAAATTTTTAATATTTGTCATGATGGTATCCCCACTTTAGATGTATTTTTGGTAACGAATTCATTATATTGCTTTTTTTTACATAATTCAATGAACTAAAGCACCCGTTAGCACAACAACAACAACAACAACAAAGTTTACATAGATTATTGTTAGAAAACTACCTAACGGTTCAAATAAAAGGCTTAAAACTGTATATTAAAAACATTAAATTTATGAATTCCTGTACCAAACTTAGTAAGTTTATTTTCTCTTAAAAACTTAACTGCAATTTTTACCTATTCTAAAATTTTTGGTTCAAGCCCTAAAGTGTTATGTGATCCGTAAATCATTGAAACATTTGGTATCTCTGAAATCCTTTCCAATGAATTGACTAAATCCACAGGGCTTGTTGATGGGTAAAAAGCGTATATTGGGGTTTCATCATATAGTAAATCCCCTGTAAATAGATAACCATTTGTTTCATCAAAAACAGATATATGTCCAGGAGTATGATAAATAATTAATGTCCTATTCCCTAAATTAAATACATCTCCGTATTTTAACAAACCTGTTGGTTCCCCTTAAAATGGTCGAGATGTGTCAAGATTAAAAATTTTCGGTATAGGTAATGTTATATCTCTACTTACTCCTTTTCGTATCTGTTCGATCGATAAGTCTTTTATCCCGTTGATTAACCAATCTCTATCTCCGTCGTGGATATAGATTTCTTCAAATTCGCCATGACTTCCTATATGGTCTGTGTGAACATGTGTTGTAATAACTTCAATCGGTAAAGCAGTTAATTGGTCTGTAATTCTTTCCCCATAAAACTTCATTAATATCGTGTGTTTATCATATACTATTTTTCCATTATAAGGGGGCTGATCACTGTCACTTCCAGGTTTTTGTCGAAAGGAAAATAAAAAGGCTAGAACCGTCATCGGTTCTAGCCTTTTTATTTGTGTACGCTAACAGAATAAATCTGATTTCTTCGGGTTGGTCATACCAAACAAAGGGCGGATAAACAATGCTAATCCCGTTCCTAACATTGCCATAATAGCCCAAACCCAGCCGTGTAAGCTAAATGATGCAATCCCGCCGAAGTATGCGCCGATATTACAACCGAATGCGAGGCGAGAGCCGTATCCCATCAAGAGTCCACCGACAATCGCTGCAGATGCAACGCCAGGCTTAACCTTTTTTGGCTTAAAATTCCCTTGGGCTGTTGCTGAGATAAATGCACCTAAGATAATACCAAAGTTCATTACGCTTGTTGAATCGGCTAAAACAGATTGATTCAATGCTTCACCGGCGGCTCCTGTAAAGTAACCCCAGCTAGCCACGTCAACACCGACGAAATCTAAAGCTTTACCACCCCATAGAGCAAATGCAGACGTAATTCCCCATGGTTGACCACGTACGGAAAGAACAGCAGCATTTAAAACTGCTAGTACAATACCTGCACCAACTAATGGCCAAGCCCCACGGAAGAACCGTTTTACCCCTGTTGTAGTAGCAAGTGGTTTCATCATTGGTGGCTTTCTTTTTTTCGCGAACCGCGCCAACGCGAAATAAATCAGTGCGAAGAGTGCCAATTGTACGATCCAAGCACCAGAGAATCCGAGACCAGTCGATTCAGCAAGAGAAAATGGCTCGAGCGATGGCGTTCCCATCCAAAATGGAAGATGATACGCACCTAATGTTGATCCAGCGATAAAAGCAATTAGTGTGAGGATCATCGACGATCCACCACCACCAAGATTATATAATGTTCCTGAAGCACAGCCATTTCCTAGCTGCATCCCAATTCCGAACATAAATGCACCAAAGATAACGCTCAATCCAACTGGAGAAACATAGCCCGTAGGAGTAACCCCAGTAAAACTGAATCCAGTAGCTAAAATGATTGCAAATAATGTGGAGGCAACGGCAAGCATAACCATATGTGATTGAATACCTTGCACATTACCGACAGACATCAGTCTTCGAAAGGCTGATGTAAACCCAAATCGGGCATGAAGTAATGTTGCACCAAGCGCCAAACCTAGAATATATAAGACTCCTTGAATCCAGTCGGCCGTACCGACAATCGCAATAAGTAACACAATTGCTGCAAGAATTCCTCCACTCAACAGAGGTTTTTGTACTGGATTTAGCTCCGTTATAACGGTTGTTGGACTGAAATTAAATCGCTTTACTGTTGTTTGTTCCATCTATATACCCCATCTCAGATTAACTTACTTGGCATTAATACTATCGTATTTTGATAGAAATGTAAATGGATGGGTCGGAGGGCTGGGGCGGTGCCTGTAGTCAAGCTCCCTAAAAATGAACAAGTAGAAAATTCGATCTAAATATTTTAGTCATTTCAACTAAATATTTTTGTTAAACTCTTCTGCCATATTTTGAATTCAGCAAAAAAGGTGCTTCTCCTTCTTTAAGGATGGCACTCGTTAGTTGAATAAGAACAACGACTCTAATTCAAGAATCTCGCCCGATTCTTGAATTACCCTCTTCTAATAAAAGTTATACAATCGATTCATCGACATAAATAACTTGAAAGACTAGGGTAGATAACCTTCCGAGAAATAGATAACTAAAAACTAAGCAAGAAACATCGAAGCACCAAAAAGTTGATAATAATACGACTTTTCTTCCCGATTAAACGTCCAGAGCTCCAATCCTCTGATTACTTGAACAGTGAAAAAATGTACAGCAATAAGTTTTGGAATGAAGGTCCGAGAAAAATTCGCTGGATCAGCAAGATTTATATAAACAATTGCAATGACTGTGAATGCAACGATTGAGGTAATTTCTGTTTTTCGAAAATGTGCCTAACCCTTAGTCTTAAAAAACACTTTGCGGTTTCCCCCTTCCGTAAAAAGACAATAAAAATAACACGTTTCATTCAATGGCTGAATGAAACGTGTTTTGTGTAGTTTAATACAGCATAAATTGATTCAGTACATATCTTAGGTAAACAATGGATCAAACGTTTACTTGAACCGTCTGAAATTGGTAAAACTGCAGTATTCTAAGCCTCTGAAGGCGCTGGTGCTATTACAGGTGAATCCATTCCTGTAACTGGTGGTATGTAATCAGCTTCAAAAAAATTGTTACAAACAAAGGCATCCGAATCTGGATGCCTTTTTGATTTTAAAATATAAATTCACTCTAGTATTCGCGACTATTAAGGAAATGAAAAGAAACTTCTCTATTCCTAATTCACACTACAACTCCAACCACGCAACACACTCTACGTGGCTTGATTGGTAATCGCAGATATATGGATGTAGTAGTGTGTACCTAAATTAGTGAATTACCATGTCTTTATGCAATAAATCCTATAATGAAAATTGTTGTACCAATTTGGTTGCATTATCTCTATTATCATTCTAAAAGTAAAATGTCCAAAAACAATTCTTTAATACCGGAATTATCACTTCTGAGTAATACGGAAATTCAACACCAATGGTTGAATGGCCATAATAATAACTTCATTAGTATTTTTTCACTAATGAATTTAGACTTTTCCATGCAATTGTTTCGAGAATACAAAGAATTCAAAACACCTATGGTTCATTAAAAGAAGTTGACAAGATTAAGGATTGAATTACAGACAGAGAAGGTTGATCTCCTCCATGTATATTAATAATCTCCATGTTATGATAGTGAGGTAAACCAAAACTTGTCAGCGGAAGGAGGAAAAACTAGTCTCCAAGCCGCAAATCAGATATATGAAAAGAGGAGGAATCGTAAGGTGATTATTCATCCAATCAAAGCCTTTGCTGATAATTACATATGGTGCATTCAAGAAGAAACAGAGGCAGTTGTGGTTGATCCGGGAAAAGCGAATGGTGTCCTTGATTACCTCGAAGAAAAGCAGCTTCGCTTGGCGGCCATTCTTTTAACGCATAAGCATGAAGACCATATCGGCGGGGTACTGGAGATTATGGCGAGACATCCAGAAAGTCAGATTTATGGACCGAAAGAAACGGAGGCCTTGGCGAATCGTGTTGTAGAGGAAGGGGACACCTTTAACTTGTTGGGCCAAACTTTTCAAGTCTCCGAAACGGGGGGGCATACACATGGCCATATCAGTTTTTTAATGGGAAATAATCTCTTTTGCGGGGATGCCTTGTTTTCAGCAGGATGCGGTCGAGTTTTTACCGGTGATTACGAAGCTCAATATGAAACCTTGCAGAAATTTAAACGCTTGGATGATGATATAAATATTTATCCTGGTCACGAGTATACCGAAATTAATTTACGTTTTGCATACGACATGCAGCCGGATAATGAAAAAGTTTCCAAAGTATTGGAAGAAGTCCGTGAATTGCGTGCAAAAGGAGAGCCAACACTCCCGACAACGATCGGCAGGGAGAAGGAAATTAACCTCTTTCTGCAAGTGGAAACATTGGAGGACTTTATCGAATTGCGCAACGCCCGTGATGACTTCTAAGGGGATTCGAGTCGGAGTGTAGAAAAGGAGTTCAAAACAATTACTGGGTTGCTTTTTGCAGAATGATAAATAGCGAATAATCAGTGCCTGGCACAACCCAAAATTTGTTAAGCTCTTTCGACAGGATTCGAGTTGTGACAGGCACTTTAAAAATATTCTTCAATAATCGGGCCAGATTGTTGAAGTAGTTTACCCAATTACCTTTTTCAGAGAAAAGTTTAGTTTAGGATTAATAACGATGAACGGTATCATAAATAGGAAGAGTGGTTTATTCAACAAAAGGGCGCAGTTGTAGAAGACCAAGCTTTAGTAAATAACTATTTTTTGAATAAACTGTATTTTCCGACGGAAGGATGCAGTAACTAAACATTAAAAGTAATCAACCTTATTTACATTGAACGACGACACCCCCATGATACCACCTTATCTATTCTGTATCATCTTGGCAGTATTATTAAAGAGCCTTTCCATTTAGAAAGGCTCTTACTCACTGTACATCCCTTATTTATCTTTTCTTACGAGTAGTGAACAGCACTCCACGTGAATGACCTGCTCCTAACGTCGTATCATTTTCTAATAACGCGATAGATACTTATAATTTATGTCGGAATTAAGATACTGTTTTAAATCAGTAACAACCATTTTAAATAACAATTAACTTTATTCAATCGAATCAAATGTACTTATATAGTATCTATGATAAGATAAAATCAATAAAATTACGGAGGATGATAAAATGGACCAAGTGCTCGTTGAAATTTGTTTACGTGTTAGAGACATTGATGCTACTTTAGATTTTTATACTGAGCTTTTTGATTTTGAAGTAGCCAGTCGCAGAGAATTCCCTGAAGATAAATTTGATTTAATCTATCTAAATTCACCAGGTTCTTCAGTACAAATAGAACTTACTTACAATTATGATGCAGATCCATATGTTATAGGAAATGGTTTCAGTCATTTAGGCGTAACAGTAAATGATTTAGAAGAAATGCATAAAGTTTGTAAAGCTTCTTCTTATGAGACAGGTGAATTGAGAGGACTTTCAGGTGAAACACCTTCTTACTTCTTTGTTACTGACCCTGACGGCTATAGAATCGAAGTAAAGCGTAAGAAATAAAACGTTCCAAATACAAAATTGATTGTAAAAAGATTTAACCCTCGACCCTTTAATTACAAAATAGAGAAACGAGGGTTAGGCTTTTATTTTAATGTCGTGTCATTTCTCGTTAGGCGAGTGACTGTTTCAATATGACTCGAATGCGGGAACACATCCACCGGCTGAACTTCCTGCGTGCGATATCCGCCATCTTCGAGTATGCGTAAATCCCGTGCCAATGTTCCTGGATTACAAGAGACATAGACAACGCATTTCGGTTTATATTCCAAGATCGTCTTCAATAATTCCTCATCACATCCTTTGCGTGGTGGATTGACAACTAACACAACGAAACGTTAACCATCTGCATACCATTTCGGGATTATAGATTATCGGCTTCACGGAATAGGAACTTGCCAGGTTGTTCTTGGTTTCACTCAGGGACCATGCTACTAACTAAGTTTTTCAACATTAGAAACGTTACTTAGAATCGAATTATAGTAATAGCAAATTGTTAAAAAACCTCAAAAAATACATATTAGTAATCGATTAAATAAAATATTTCCTAAACATCTTTATGGATCAAGTTCAACGAGTTGTTAAACTAAAGACGTAATTTGGTCCACAATGATCATTTCACCAAAAACCTGGTCTTTTACTGATGGCAGATAGCTTCTTTTGTCGTACGTGAAACAAGTTCATATCCAAAAAGATTTTCTAAATATATTCGCTAAACTTTCTGATGACGTTACGGTGATTTCTTCAGTACCCATTCCAAGAAATGCGATGTTATTCTATAAAATTCCGGCACCTCGTCATCACTATATTTAATAAGAGGCGTAAACCCTCAGTATCTTCAAAATGGATTGCATCACGTCCTGTATACTTAGTCAACTCCCCGTGTTTCCATCGAGCAATTCATTTCTATCCAATAGAGCGAGCTGTCATAAGATGGAACGAGTATCCCAATTCTTGAAATGGCATTCGTTACTCGTTTCGTACTTCCTACCACCGGAATATGAAAGTTAATTCTGTTCCGTTACTGCCAGTTAAATCTCCATAGAAAAAATAGTACATACTCGGATCATCTTGATTGACCGTTCTTACAATCTACGAAGTTGAGTGCTTTTACATAAAACTGATTATTTTTTGGCCTTTCTGCTTAATCATCGAAATATCATGACGGCCCGCTATTTTGTTCATCTAAGTTCCCTTCCTATCCGGAATAAACTCTGGACGAAACCCTCTATCCACTGTCATTTCTCATTCACAAGCTCTTCAGTCATTGCTAAGCGCTCACTCATCAACTCTTCAGTTCGATTACGTAGAGTGACATTTAAGTATTTCCGATGGTCCTGATATCCTTTATAGATAAATACGTAATCGGTGAATGTTACATCAGTCTTTCCCTTGATGACTTTCATGTTATTTCTGTCCAGATAGATGGATGTCTTTTCCAGTTCAACCTGGATGCTTTTTAGAGTTTCGTTAATTAATTTCAAATACGGGCCCTTTTCGAATATTGCCCAATCACATTCTAATAGTAGATTCCACAGTTATCTGAAGTCAATAGGCCGTGATATTTTATTTTGTTTAGATTATCCGTTTACAGACGGGTCGCTTTCTGAATATCATACGCAAATGAATCATGTATTAACTGTTTTCCCATACAGTAGCTGTCCACGTAACATCCCTAATGGGAATTGATCTAGTAGATTCCCCAGATACCTGAAGTCGATAGGTCGTGATAGTTTATTTTGTTTAGATTATCTGTTTAGAAGAAATCAATATAAAGCATTAATTTTACTTATTACTTATCGAATTCATTATCTTTTACCCACTCATTCAGCCACTCAATTTCACCCTGCGATAAATAACGTTCTTTCTCTTCTTCTCTTTCTTCTACAAGCTGCCAATTTACCTCTTCCCACTCCCGAATAACCTTTACTGCTTTTTCTTTTTCCAATTGCTGTCTAGTTTTGAATGGTATTATTTCAGCCATATTTACCACCTCGTCCGATCTAATATGTTCCTTCAATAATAAAGGTTTCAATCGAAAGAATCAAAAAGCCCAAACTATTCTAGTCTGGACAATCTTGATATCACATCTAATTTCCGTTTCTAATATTTCTATTCCCTCTTTCAGTAACGCTATCCGTTAGCCATACATGTAGCGCAAAATCAGCGCTACACCACATAGGATGAAAATGTGTGCAGTACGGGTTATTGGATACTATGGCTAGCAAAGAGGGTCAATGAACTATGGTGCCATAGAGCCCATCCATTAGTCTGACTCCAACGACCACGGTGCATCACAAACTGTCGCACCCAATACGGGTAGACTCATGGGAGATTATTCCTACTCTGGTTACTGCACCAGCCTTGCCTATATTCTCTGAAGAATGGAGCTGATTCTTGGTTTACCTTTCAATTCAACAGTATCCTTCTCAAGGCTCAGTGTTTTTTTAAAACTTTTTCTGAGCTTTTTTTTATGCCCTATTATCGATAATAAGAGTTTTTTTATGTTCATGGGATTTCAAGAAGATACTGAAGAAGAAGGAGGCGTTAAAACGGAACACCACAAATTCAAAACTTAATTCCGACTTCCTACTTTAATACAACTGCGACCGCAGCACCAATTATTGGATTAGTTGCTACAGCAGTTATGGCGATTGGATCAATACTCTATTTAAATAGATACTTGAATAGAAGAAACCTTGATATATAAGGTTAGACGCTCTAAAAAACATCCTCCTGGAAGTAAATGCAGTGGGCTATTGGATTTATATGGTGTATGGACAACCCACTGTGTAAAACATTTTCATGACATGCACTATTGTAAAGTTTTACTTTTTCGAAATGAGGTTCCCAATCTTCTTTTTCTCTATATACACTGAATCTGAATAAAAACAAAATATGTTTACTTTAAACTTACTATTACTCCGATGTCTACAGTCATGACAAGTAGCCTCTTTGCAGTTGATTTAACTGCAAAGAGGCTTCTTGTTTAAAATTTTTCCAAAGATATTGAGAATGGTCGATTAGATCTATAAATTATTTCATTCCACCCACAGGATCCAGCCTATTACACATGTATATTCATAATGCAAATGCTTAATTCTTTTGTTTCAATTAACTTTGTATTAATTTCACCCAATTGATCACTATCGTAAGTGAAGCTATATTTGGATAAATCTATATTGTAAATCCCTTTAAAATGCTCTGTCAGTTGTTCAATCGATTTCTCAACACCTAAGCGAATTGGCACAGATGGCACTACGATCATGAGTTTTGTAAAACCATTTCTTGATGTAATTCTAAGATTGTTTTTAAATACACATATGTTTTACCTGTACCTGTCTCCATTTCAACTGAAAAATCATTACTTAATATTTGACTATTTGCAAATAGCTCATTCTGCATTTGCACTTCATTTAAATTTTCTAGCAGTCGCTTTCCTTCAATTATATCTGGATTACGAATGGTATCATTCGTTTCATCTAGCTTTTTCATTTTACGAGTCCCTGCATAAATCCCAGGTATTTGTTTAGGTAAACCATTAAACAGCGCCTTTGTTGCATCAATTGCTAATTGTTAATGTAGAAGGTCTTCCTTAAATTCAAATTGAATCTTATTCATATATATTCCCCTCCTACAAGAACTCTACAGTGTATGTTTTTTCGGTTTTCCTTTATTACGCTCTACATCTCTCCAAACGCACTATCTCGGAAAATGAATTTTATTGGTGACGGGTCAAGTAAAGCTACCTGTTCTATTAAATTCGTCGTCACGTTCTCCCCTAAGCATACTAAATAGCTTTCCGCAAATAAATACGTTCTCTTACCAATTACTTCAAGCTTTTCAACTGATGATGATAACGGGACATCTCGTTGACGTAACATTATCTAATTATGTGCTAACTCTATAATGGTATGGAGCAACGATGCCTATCACTCAAGTATATATTATCGTTAGTGCTCCACGTCCATATAGGCTAAAATAGTAGAAACCTATTTAAAACCGTTATTTATTTAATAACTCCAACTTTACTATAATCTGAAACTACCTCATATCCATTTTCATGTGTTCAGGTTCCTCTATTAAGATCAACCAATTTTTTAGTGATGACCTTCTCAGCTGAAAGCTCGGGTGCCTTTTTCCCCTCGCCGTCATGAATTGTTAACATTATGAGGATTAATGACGGAATAGCAAAAGCCAAGTTTACCAATATTCCTGCGGCAGCTGCCATTCCTATATTTCCAGTTACTACGATAACACCATAAACTGCTGTTGAAATCGCTATTCCAAATGAAGTGCCAAGTGAGCTGCCCATTTTGTAAATCCCTGAAGCAACTCCAACTTTATCTTCTGGAATATTTACCACAGCGGTATCAATAGATGGAGTTGCGTACAACCCAAGTCCAATACCTGCAAGCAAGAAACCTAAAAAGACAGTGATTATATAGGCTAAATCAGGCAAGAATGTTAACGCTGTTAAACTAATTCCAAGAGGCGTAATGATTGCGGCTGCAATCATTGGTTTTCTTGCACCTACTTTTTGCAGTATTTTCTCACCTACACGAATCATTATGAGCACAGCTACTAAGTTACCAATGGTTAATAAACCTGTTTGAAAAGCTGAAAAACCTCTCGCCAATTGCACATACGTATTCGCAACGACAACTGTTCCGGCAATTCCACTTTGTAAAAAGTTGGAGGTTACTGCCCCGGTATATGCTTTGGACTTGAATAAAGAAAAATCGATGAATTTATTTGTTTTCTTTATTTCAACTAGAAAGAATATAGCGCTTCCAACTACAGTTACACTCATTAAAGCGATTGTAAGCGGACTGGTCCAACCAAACTCATGCCCTCGTGTAATTGTTACATTTAATACCAGCATAACAAAAATAAAAATGAGAAGGCCAGCATAATCAAATTTGGATTTGATTGATTCTTCAGCCTTGCTTTCTGAGATATCTTTTAGTAGGTACATCGAAACTAAAGAGATTACAATTGAAAGGACGAAAATCCATCTCCATCCCATATATGTAGCTATGGCACCGCCCACTAATGTACAAGCGCCGGCGCCACCCCATGATCCGAATGACCAATAACTAAGAGCTCGCTGTCTGTCTGCTCCATCGAAATATGCATTAACTAAAGCAATAGTTGCGGGCATAATACATGCTGCAGAAATACCCTGGATGATACGCCCAGCGATTAAGAGTGGAGCAGCATGTGCAAAAACAATACATAAAGAGCCGATAATATTTAAAATTAATCCTAAAAAAGTTAGTTTCTTACGCCCTGCTCTATCTGAAATTCCGCCAGCAACAACAATAAACATACCTGAAAATAGGGAAGTTATACTAATCGCAATACTTAGGGTTCCTAATGATATCCCTAAATCTGCTTGAATTGCTGGAATTATATTTACCATTGACAGAGCAAAAAGCCAAAACGTTAGGACAGCTAATACGATGCCTATAATCATTTTATTTGAACCTTGCTTTCTTGCTTCCATTTCCATTGCAATCCTCCTATAATTTCGTCTATGTTCTTCTGTCGATATTTATCTGGGGAGGTGCTACTAGTTTTTTTCAGATAGAAAGCGCTGAGTGTTCCAATCTTTACTCCCGATTTTTTTGATCTAGGATTTGCTTTTAGGGTTAAGGTATAGCCTGTTTGATCGATGCTTCAGCGGTCCGTGTTGTTCTGTTGATCCTACAGGGAGAATAGGTATTTTATCCTCGGTACTAGCTTCATACTCTTGCTATGTCATTTGGTCCATCATATTTTTGTTCATCTCTGTTCCTCCCTATTCATAAATTATTTGTTGGTGTTGGTGTTGGTATTTACGCCAAGCTATGTGCCCGTTTTAACTAGGTAGAACTCAACATGCACTACCTTCAAAATATTTGGCAAGCATTGACGGTTAGGCCCCAACATTTATATTTTGATACTTAAAAACCGGATTTTGTAAGGATAGGATTTATAACATAGTAGAAATACAATATTTTGAGCAATTGGTCTGAAACTGGACAGGAAATATATTCTGAATATTGGGATTAGTCTTCAACTTGTTTATTACGATACAGCTTAATGTCTCTTTTAACAATTGGAAGATAAGGCTAAACATTAAAGGCGGAAGAACATTTGTATGTGCATGATGCACAATAAGTAAGTAATACTAAAACTTTGATGTGGTTTGTTACGTATTCCAGATTAAAGTACTGAGTCGCGGATTATTTGCGGAAGAAAAATACAATTAATAATCAACTATTCTCTTACACGGCCGATAATATAAATACATGAGTATATTACCTTTAGAAATAAAAATTTACACCGAATAAAAAAGCCTACAAGTTTCGTAGGCTTTCCGGAAATAATAATAAATATAAATGTTGAAACTGGCATTATGTTAACCAATTGTGTATGGACTATGCAAGTCCGTACAGCAATTGGGCCATATTGTTGAGGAATGTTTTCTCGTATTCATATAGAATAATAATTAAATTTTGAAGAGGTGTACTTGAACTCCCACAGATAGATTCGATTTACTCGAAAATGCTCATTAGCAGGATTTCAAACCATTTGTAAGAACTATAACGGATGTATGGAAAGGATACCAAATAAAAAATCCCCCTCAACACGTGCGTCGAGGAGAATAAACTCTTTAGGGATGATTGAGGAATCTTATTATTGTTTTAAGAAATCTATTTCTATTTCATTTTTTCGTGGTTCACGTCTAAACAGATATTTACCATTCCTAATTGATGCAATTACTTCTGCACGCTCACGAATTGCTTCATAAGTATCTTGTGCATCTAAAACGATAAAGTTAGCTGGTTTTCCCACTTCAATGCCATAATCATCGTTAACTCTCATAAGGTTTGCACCGTGGTATGTGATCAGGTTGAACGCCTTATTGATTTCATCAATGTGTGTATAATGTGCTAAATGGATACCATTGTCTAAAATGTTCATCATATTTCCATTGCCTAATGGATACCAGTAATCCGCAATGGAGTCTTGGGCAAATGCAACGTTATTTCCATTATTTAATAATTCTTTTACTCGTGTTAAGCCACGACGTTTAGGATAACTGTCGCCACGTCCTTGTAAATGTGCGTTTTCAGTTGGACAAGAAATAAAGTTAATTTTTGATTCTTTAAATAAACCTAACATTTTATTGGCATAACTGTTATCTACTGAACCGAAGCTACATGTATGACTTGCTGTTGTATATTTACCATAGTTTTTTTCCATAACGAGCGCATTTAACACTTCTAAAAACCGACTATTTGGATCATCGTTTTCATCACAGTGAATATCAATCATCACGTTATATTTTATTGCCATGTTGACAATACGTTGCAATGATTCAACACCATGTTCATATGAAATTTCAAAGTGGGGGATGCCTCCTACTACGTCAGCACCCATATTAAGTGCTTCTTCCATTAAACGTTCTGCACCTTCATATCTAAAGAACCCTTCTTGGGGAAATGCTACAAGTTGTAATGTAACGATATCTTTCAATTCTTCGCGTAGTTTAATTAAAGCTTTCATCCCTGTTAAATTAGGATCAGTAATATCTACATGTGTACGAATGAATTGAACCCCTTTACTCAATTCTTTTTGAATTCCTTTAATCGCACGCTCACGCACCATTTCTTCAGTCAATGATTTCTTATTATCACTCCAACGCTGTATACCTTCAAATAACGTACCTGAAACATTCGCATTTCCTTCTCCTAGCCCTGAAAAGATATAATCTAAGTGTAAATGGGGGTCAACATAAGGTGGCAACACCAAACAGCCTTTTAAATCAATCACTTCATCTGCGTTGTTTAAATCATTACCTATTGCTTTAAACTGACCGTTTTCTACTAAAAATTCATGAGATTCTGGGTTCCCATATATATTCGCATTAATAAATTTTTTCATATATACATTACTCCTTTACTTATTCTAATATAATACATTGTTATATTAACCATTATAACAGTTGTAAAAGGCAAACAAGAATTCTTACTCTAAAAATAATATGATAAGCCTATTTAAGAATCAGGCGCGATTGTTTAATAAGCGTCTCTGTTCTTATTGAGTAATGGAGTTAACTAATTCCGTGAACTAGTAGGTTCAGAAGCAACTAGTACATTGTACAACATACTGTTTAAAAAAAATGTCGTATTATGACAAAGTTATAATAGTTCACAATTTTGTCATAAGTTGCAGTAATACAAGTCGAAATAGTCGATTCTTAAAGATTCCAACACATAAAAATAAAGCCAGACTTCGGAAAAAAACATAAATCTAGTTCCTTATGTATTACGTGAAGGGGAGCAACTATTTGATGTTATAAAAGCAAACAAAATGGAAGGTATCATTGCTAAGCGCGTAGGCAGTCTCTATTTGCCTGGAACACGCTCAGATGATTGGCGAAAAATCATTAACTGGAGTTAGAGGCTTCCCAAAAGTTAAAAGAACTTATGGAAAACCTCTAATTTAGACCCAAATTGATGAAAATGTTACTCATTCGTTACCCTGTGGCTATTTCAGTGTATATAAAGGTCTATAAGCCCCACTTTTATTGAGATTCAGGGGGCTAATATTACATCATGCTAGTCATTTTTCTTCACCCATTCATTTAGCCACTTTATTTCACCTTGCGACAATCCCCGTTCAACCACTGCTTCTCTTTCTTCTACATGGTTCCAATTTTCTTTTTCCCATTCTAAGTGGGCTTCCCACTCACGCATTACTTTAACTGCCTTTTCTGTTTCTAATTGCTGTCTAGTTTTGAATGCTATTATTTTCGCCATATTTACCACCACTTCCGATCTAATTTGTTCCTTCTATAATAAAGGTTTCAACCGGAAGAATCAAAAAGGCCCAAACTATTCGAGTTTCTAGTTTGGACAATCTTTATATGATATTTGATTTTCGTTTCTTATATTTCTATTCCTTCTTTCTGTAACACACCCGTTAGTTGAAGAAGGAGGACGCGTTAAAAAGACCCAACTAGTTTACTAAGAATTATTAAAATTCATTCCCAATTAGTTAATTTCTAACAAAACTTTTCCTATGCTTTGTCTGCTTTCTACTAAGCGATGGGCGTGTGCAGCCTCTTCTAATTTAAAACGCTGCCCAATCTTTATGTCTAAACTCCCCTCCGCTAAATAACCCATTATATGTTCGGCTGTCCCACGAAATAGTTCCGGGCGGTTATTTCTCGTCGTACCCAAACTAAAACCGAGAACAGCTCGACAGCTGGCATGCAAATCTGTGGTTTTAAATTGGGCGAAATCCCCGCTTGCATTTCCAAAGTTGACCAATCGTCCATACATCGCTAAACAATTCAGGCTCTTTTCTGCCATCTCACCAGATATTGAGTCTAATATGATATCGGCTCCTTTCCCGTTAGTTAGTTCATTCACTTTAGCTACAAAATCATCGTTTTTGTAACAAATAACATAATCTGCACCTGCTTCTATGGCAGCTGAAACCTTGTTTTCACTACCTACGGTTCCAATGATACAGTTCGCACCTAAAATTTTTGCCAACTGGATAGCTGTCGTTCCAATTCCTCCTGCCGCCGCATGAATTAGAACCGTTTCCCCCTGCTGCAACCTTGCTACATTGGCGAGAAGTTTATAAGCCGTAAAAGAAACCAATGGACTAGCAGCAGCTGTCTGAAAATCAACGTTATCTGGGAGGACAAAAGTAAGATTTTCATCAGCTACGATATATTCCGCATATGATCCAGTTTTCGGAAAGGCAATCACCCGTTGTCCTACTTTCAAACTTAGCACATCGGTTCCTACAACCTCAATAATCCCTGCTGCATCTAATCCGGGAATAATGGGAGGTTTCCCAGCTGCATGGAATTTCCCTTGTCTTGTTTGAATATCAGCAAAATTGACACTCGTTGCTACTACACGTATTAACACTTGGTTGGCTTTAATAGAAGGAGTATCCACGTTGATATATTTTAATACATCAGGACCACCAAATTCATTGATAACAATAGCTTTCATAATAAATACCTCCAAAGAATATTTTGTCTAAATTAAATTCGACTTCCTATTAAACTAACCAGCCGTTAGTTTAAGTGTAATCAAACAGTGCCGCATCCCCTACAATATTTCATGTGAATTTTATTACAAAAAAACACACCAAAATGGCAGCCAACCTGTAAGATTCAGCGGTTTGTATTCTCATATTTATAGCCTCGTTAGATCAAAAATCGTACATCCTTCTCCTAACAATCATGAAATTTTAAACACTCGTGTTAGTTTCATGCACAGGCACCCTAAAAAGATTATAGCAATTCATGAGTGTGTAGAAATTTAATAGGAAGCCGAAGAATCATTATCTATTCGGCTTCCTTCTTTCACTTTATGCAATTCAGATATATTATCCGAATTGCTTCTGTTATACACCTGACATTAGCCTCAGAACCGACCTTTTTTGTCCGATCCTTATTGAGGGCTAGGTCTTTGTAGAAAAAACATAGTAATTATTTAATAAATCCCAAGAATTCCAAGTGTAATTGCGGGTATTAACGATAGCATTGGAAAAACAATAGCTACAACCGCCATCTCCTTATAGGATTCTTTGTGGGTCATTCCTGTTACGACTAATATTGTTAGTATTGCTCCATTGTGGGGCAATGAATCCAAACCACCTGAAGCTATTGATGCTATTCGGTGAAAAGCTTCTGGTGCCGGCCCAGTAGTTGTTGCAATTTCATAATAATGTTTCCCTAATGCTTCTAGCGTAATCCCCAACCCGCCTGATGCAGAACCAGTTGCCCCGGCTAAGACGTTTACGGCTATCGCCTCGGAGATAAGAGGATTAGCATTGATTCCTAAAATAGCATCACTTAACTTTTCAAAGCCTGGGACCGACCGTACTATTGTGCCAAATCCAACAGCAGCACTTGTATTAATCATCGCCATGACAGAATCACTGGCACCGCCATTAACTGCTTTGGCAAATCCTTTGAATTCCCTAACAGATATTATTAAGATAAGAAGAATACCAGTTATAAGCGCAATTACAATATCCCACTTTAATACATTTAATGCTATAATTACGGCCACTAATGGCAATAATGAAAGAATTATATGCGGGAAATCTTTACGCACTTCTTGACTTTGTTCTTCATCAGGTTCTATAAATACCTCACCAGCTTGCCTTAATACCTTTTCTCTTCTATTTAAATAGAGTATTGATCCAATCGCCATAACTGCTGTAGCAACTAATCCAATAATTGGTGCTGCGGTCGCAGTTGTATTAAAGTAGGAAGTCGGAATTAAGTTTTGAATTTGTGGTGTTCCCGGCAACGCGGTCATTGCAAATGTCATCATACCCGCAACAATAGTCCCCGGAAGAAGACGCCTAGTAATATTTGCTTCTCTAAACATATTTAGTGCTAAGGGATAGACTGCAAACACAACGACAAATACGCTAACCCCTCCATATGCGAGTACGCTTGATGCTATAATTACCCCAAGAATGGCACGCTCTTTACCAAAAACCTTTGCAATACCTATCGCTACAGAATGAGCCATACCACTGTATTCCATTAACTTCCCAAAAATTGCTCCGAGCATAAATACTGGGAACCAATCTTTAGCAAAATTCACAAAACCAGTCATGTATGTATCAGTATAAGCATCTAATAAGTTAAGGCCGCCAAACAATGCAACGATACCTGCACAAATTGGTGCAATCCAAATAATAGACCAACCACGATAAGCCAATACCATCAGCAAAACTAAACCAATAAAAATCCCCAGCATATTACCCCTCCCACATTAACTCCCATTAAATTTAATTATCTCCTAAAATAAGAAAGGATCGCAGTTTGACGTTGATTGCGATCCTGTAAGGAATTACTTAACTGCTTGGAAAGTTAAAGTCAGTTTTACTTTCATTGTACGAAGTATCGAACCATTTTTCTGAAATTGTTTTAGTTTTAGTAAAGAAACGTACAGTGTCTGGTCCAAACATCTGGCCTTCTCCGAATCTAGAACGCTTCCATCCACCAAAGTTGTGATAGCCAACTGGGATAGGAATTGGCACATTTACCCCAACCATCCCCACCTCAATGCTATCAGTGAAGGTTCTAGCTGCTTTACCGCTATCAGTAAAAATTGTTACTCCATTTCCAAACTCATGTTCATTAATTAAATCAATTGCCTCTTCAAGCGTATCTACCCTAACAACAATTCGAGCGGGACCAAAAACCTCTTCTTTATAAATCTTCATATCAGAAGTAACATTATCCAATAATGTTGCACCTAAATAAAAACCTTCCTCATGAGTTACCTGCGGATTACGGCCATCTACTGCTAGTTCAGCGCCTTCAGCGATAGCTTCATTAATCGCTTTCACTACGTTTGCCTTCGACTCTGCACTAATCAGAGACCCAAAGTCAGCGTTCTCATCGTCAAACGTACCTACTTTTAGTTCTCTGACTTTTTCTTTTAACCTCGATACAAATGCTTCAGCTGTTTTTTCTCCAACTGGGACTGCGCTAGAAATCGCCATACAACGCTGAGATGCCGCTCCATATGCTGCTCCGATAAATGAATTTACGGCTGTATCGATATCAGCATCCGGCATAATAATCATATGGTTTTTTCCTCCGCCAAACGCTTGGACTCGCTTATGATGCTTTGTTCCTTTTTCATAAATTGCTTCGGCTACTGGCGTTGAACCAACAAAGCTTACGGCCATTACGTCTTTATGTGTGAGCAGTGCATCCACCGCTTCTTTATCGCCATTTACTACATTCCAAACGCCCGCGGGTAAACCTGCTTCCGCCCATAGTTCTGAAAGTATTAATGCGGTAAGTGGAACTTTTTCGGATGGCTTTAAGATCATTGCATTTCCAACTGCTATCGCCATCGTACTCATCGCCACAGGCACCATTATTGGGAAGTTAAAAGGTGAAATACATGTTACAACCCCCAATGGTTTGTGAACAGAATATGAATTTATTTCTCCACCAACGTTTACCGAATGTTCACCTTTCAAAAGATGCGGCGCGCCAAGTGCAAAATCTACTGATTCAATCGCTCTCGATATCTCGCCTTTTGCATCATTAATTGTTTTACCATTTTCTTTCCCAATCGTATGCGCTAATTTTTCCGTATTTTCTACAAGTAAAGCACGAAACTTATGGAACACATCCATTCTTTTAGCTACGGAAACTTTCGACCAAACATCAAATCCCTTTTTTGCTAATTCTACAACTTCCCCTACTTCTTCTGCAGAAGCTAACGGAACCTCTGCAATTTTTTGGCCGAGTGAAGGATTATAAACATCTCCGTATCTTCCGCTCTTCCCTTCTACTTTTTCTCCATTAATAAAATGACTTAGTTTTTCGATTTCTACTGTTTTCATTTATTCTTCTCCTCCTATACAATCATATAATTTCATTTTCTATTTAAGTTTCTTGAAGTTGTCTTTTTATTTCATCTTGTATCATTAAATAGGAAGCAGACATATCTTTATCCGCATGGCCTTTTTCAATTTCCGATTCATAGTACTCAATCAGCTTCTCCGCAAGTGGTAGCTTCCCATGAAGCGAATCAGAGACATGCTTAGCAAGCTTTAAATCTTTTAGCAATAAATTGGTTGTAAATGCCCCTTTTATATATTCATCTTTTGAAATATATGTTTGATAATTCCGGGTGAAGACCGTACTCTGACCAGAGCTTACATTAACTATGTCGTATACGATATCGGGATCAACACCAGCTCTTTCAGCAAGTGTCAGAGCCTCAGCGGCTGCCTGATTGTGGAATCCAGCCATTAAGTTATTAATTAGTTTTACGACTGTCCCTACCCCGGGATCATCCCCAACATGGAATACATTTGCTCCAAGTACCTCGAAGTAAGGAAGTGTAGAATCGTACGTCTCTTTATTTCCACCAACCATGATTGATAAGGTAGCATTTTCAGCCCCCATCACGCTTCCACTCACAGGAGCTCCAAGATATTCTAGTTTTTTTCGTTCAGCCGCCTGTGCAATTTTCCTATTTAGCTCGGGTGAGATTGTACTTAAATCTACTAAAGCTAAAGGTTTTTCACAGCAATTAATAATGCCTGCTTCTCCTAGATATACGCTTTCTGCAATAGCGGGAGTTGGTAGACTCGTAAATATGATATCTACTAGGTTTGCTAATGAGGTAGTAGTCAGACCAGCATTTCCTCCTAATTCAGCAAAACTATTTTCCCTCTCTTTATTTACATCTAGTGCATAAACCGAGTACCCTTTTTCAAGTAAATTTTTGGCCATTGGAAAACCCATATTCCCGAGACCAATAAATCCTATCTTTTTATCTTTATACATTCTAATTCCTCCCTTTGTCATTTAATTTTTGCTGGTGGATCAAAAAATATTTTTCGGAAATTATTACCTTTAGTTGATTGGTTTATTACACTACTGCCCGGTACAAAAGTTTTAGTTAACCCAAGCCAAAACCGCCTCCATTTGTAAGCGCTTTCTTATATGTCGAACTATTGAACGAACGCCCCCTTTCCCTTTACCCACTTTGGAAATTCCAATCAGTTCAAAACTAAATGTTTTTGTTTAGCCGAATTCACAAACTGTAGTCGCATACCACAGTCACATACTGCGGTATCCCAATAATAACTCTTAAATTCTGATTAGTCAATACATTCAAAGAGTTTAAGTAATTCATTTATCGTGGTATTCTAATAATGAAGCAGTAACGGGGAGGACAGGGCATGCCAAAACTTAGACCTAGGCAATTAAAAGCACAAGAAACGAAAGAAAATCTTTTAGAAGCGGGATTGAAACTATTTCATGAGAAAGGCTTTGATCACGTAACCGTTGAGAGTATTGCAAAAGCATGCAATGTATCAAAGGGTGCATTTTATGTGCATTTTAATTCGAAATATGACATCTTTTTAGAGAAGTTTAAGGATATCGATGGTTTTTATTTATCGTTCATACCAAGTATCCCAAAAGAAATCAGTGCAAGTGAAAAAATACTACTCTTTTTTGAAGGGCAACTGACGTATTTACGCGATGTTTTGGGTAAAGAATTAATTCGCACAGTTTACGGCAGCGCCCTTTCATTAACAATGAACGAAAATCACTACTTGGCCAGTCCGGATCGAAATCTTTATAAAATCATTCTAGCTTTTGTCGAAGAAGGTGTGCAGTCAGGAGAGTTCAAAAAAGGCTTAACCGCCGATAACATTTCTATGCTTGTAGCACGTAGCATGAGGGGAACTATTTATGATTGGATTATTTTTGGAGACCGGTTGGATCCGGTTGAAGAGATTCAAGTGTTTACCTCAACTCTTTTACACGGTCTAAGATGCGAGAATCAGTAATGCGATAGCACTGAAAAAGTGTTGAAAGTTTTAATATTCCCGTTACTTTCATGTACAATAGGTACCCAAAAGATATTGGTTTTTGCTACACTAAGGGGCTCTAGTACCCAAACATGCATAATCAGTTCCTTTTGCAAATTGTAAAATTGAAGCAGATATTGAATAAAACAACCCACCCTTGAGCTCAAGGATGGGTTGTTTATTGTGTCGAAATTATTTGATTAAGAGTTGGGTCTCTAAATTCAACCAGCGGCTTGTCCGTACGCCATATAAATCCAATAGCCCACTGCATTTACTTTCAGGAGGATGTTTTTTGGAGCATCTAAACCCTTATATATCAACTGCAAAGAAGTTTCCAAGTTAAATCATTTAATTATGTAAATCCCCCCAACTTTTTCATATAAATGGTATTTCTGATGAATGAATGTAAGAGTAATACAGCTTACTCTCCACCTTTATAGAAAAAAGGCTTAGGGGGTACTATTATCATCCTTTTTTTGAATACCTCACTTACCTATTCTTAGCCTTTAGTTAAATAGCTGAACATCAAATTTTCAGAATTCATTTAAAGCATAATATCCATTCATTATTGAACTAAACCGTTCCGTTGGTTCAATAAGTTGCCTAACAACCCGTGACCTTTAACTAAAGCACACCGTTAGACAATAATATTTTTGACTACATTTTATATTACTCACTACTCATTTTGAAACTTGCGTAACTAATGATTTGGAAGGTTTTATGCTAAAATTCCCTGACAAATATAGGCCGAATAAAACAAAGATTGTTCCAATTACAGCGAATTTTGTAATTGGTTCTCCTAGCAATATTGCTCCTAGAATATAGCCAACAACAGGATTTAAAAGCAACCAATTATTTGCAATAATAGCGTCTTTTTTAAGCAGGTAAAACCAAAGGCTTAGGTTGAAAATTGATAGAACAAAAACTGACCAAAGTAAATAACCCAAAACATTTATATCAATCGTAATTGGTTGGCCAGCTTCTAAAAGAAGTGTAGGGATCACTAAAATAAGACCACCAAAAACTACCTGCCATGTGTTAATTACAATGGATGGTAACTGTAGGTCTGTTTTCTTATAAACAAGACTACCTATAGCCATCGACATAATCGCAACAGCTAATAGTAAAATACCGCTGATAGTAGCATGACTGCCTACTAATGACGAATATGAAGCGATGAATAATCCTATAATAGATATGACCATCCCTCCCCATTTCTTTAGTTGAATGGTTTGCCCTAAAAATATAAGGGCAAGTAGAGCATAAAGTAGAGAATTTACTGGCACAAAGAGATTAAAAATATTAGAGGAAACGGTCTGAAGTGCTATTAAACCCAATCCTAAAAACAAGGAGGTGTTTAACAGACCTAACCAAAATAATATCCCGAATTCCCTCTTATTCGGCATTCTATATTTCCCCTTTTGTAATACGTAAATATAGACTAACAACAACATTCCAGCAATTATAAAACGCAGAGTAGCAAGTGTTAGTGGTGGAGCAGACTGAAGTCCAAATTTCATTGCAACAGCTCCAGAGGCATATAAAACAGTAAATAATAGACCTAACATCAAACCCTTAAAACCCATAAAGTTTAATCCCCTTTGACAAAACATACATTGCAATAATGGTTCTATTAATATATCGTATCACAGTGTTTGCTGAAAGTTCTAAATTTACTTTACACAAATTCGATACGGAAGCCCCTACATTCTTTTACTAAACTGCAATGATGAATCATTTGCCATTTCATGTTCAACTGAACCTGATCAGCATATTGCTCAAATTGCTAAGCTAATGCCTGATAAATCGGTCTATCTTCTCGATTTAATGTCGGCTTTCATGTCAATGGTTAATCCTCAAACGAATTAATAGGCACAATCCTCATCTTCACACAATTATAAGTATGCCAACATATTCAAATCCATAATCTTTTTTACTAGTATAGTGAGGAATGCTCATTGAATAAAATGTGAAAGACTGCTCTTTATTTTCTTCCCCTTCTTCAATATTATGCCAATTCTCTTCTTTCCACTTACGCACTGTCTCTAATTGCTGTCTAGATTTGAATGGTATTATTTCAGCTATATTTATCACCCTTTGACCTAATATGTTTCTTCCATATTAAATAGTATAGGATAATAATCGGAAGTGAAAAAAGAGCCATAACCGAGTTCTATAGCTCAACTTTTACACATTATTTAATTCGATCATAATCTATTCGATTTATCCTACCAACTATACTTTTCAACTTTACTTCGTAAATGTCTCGTCTTTTTTAAATATCCGGACCTAATCAATTTGTGCAAATCTCCCGTAGGTTTACTCTTGATAATGTTCGATATATCTTCTTTCTCAAAAGGTCGACTACCGTTCGAATAACCCATTTCATTTACTTTAGCTGCGACCTTTTCAACACTTCTTATGTATGCGTACTCCTTGATGATTTAATCCTCCAGTGTCTCTGGCTGGAAGGATTCGACCAAATCAACAAACTCTTTTAATTTCGCAATTTCATCTTTTGCTTGATCTACGGTTTTCAAGTTCTTCATCATCTCTCCCCCATATTCGGGTTATTCTATATTCGACACTAAAAACCCTCTTATTAATGATGCCAAAGGTTCATTACGGTTAAAGTTAATAATATTAGATTCCCTTGATTTTAAAAAAATTAAAAGCACTACCCTAAGGCAGTGCGAAAATGTACAGTTTTATTCTTTAGATTTCAAACGCAGTAAAACTTCCCTTATCATTTAAATCCTTAACTTGGACAACTTTATCGGAAAACTGTGTCACCGTATTTGTACTACTACCTATTACAAGGGAAAGTACATTGAAGGCTTTCTCTTTTTTCTTCTTATTGAATGCTTCTAAAAATGAATCCCTTAATCTGTCTTCGCCGTCCGTAACAAACACAACATCTGCTTGTTTAAAACGACTTTCGTTTATGACATTCATCGCTTTATCAAGAGGCAGTGCAAAGTTCGTACCTCCGCCTAAGAAGGTTTGAGCAAGATTAACCATATCTGAGCCTTTAATTTTTCCTTTTTCATATTTAATGATTTTTGTCCGAGTAGAGAACAAGATTAAACAAAAATCCCTTTTCTGTTTTCTCGCAATCGACATAAGAGCTAACGTAAACCCTTTTGATTGAGTATCAAGTTTGTGCATACTTCCTGACTGATCTAGACAAAGCACGATTGGACCTTTCCCCAATACCTCACGCCCTTTCTGTTCATACATCATCGTCTGGCCTTCCACAAAGCGACGTAGGAAGTCGTTCTTCGTTATTGAATGTGTGTAAAAGCCCAACTCCATCGGCAACAGTCGTTCAATATCACTACCTAACGCAATTCCACTTCTTTCCGTCGAATCACTATGCTTTGATTTCTGCTTTCTACGGGCTATCTGTTTAAATCGACCAGCCCAATCTGCAATTTCTTTCATCTGTTTATTAGATGCAATTTTTTCAGCTAATGAAATTTGGTCCCGTAAAGGAATTTTTTTCAGTTCTGTGTCACCACTACCACCACTCGTGCCTCCAAGTAATGATTTCAAGCGATCTTTCGTCTGTTTTGTTTCCTGCATTGCTTGTTCCATCGCTTGGGAGAAGCTATGGCTGTTATTTTCTATTGTCTGTTGAAGTTGCCCATCTAAGTCTGACATTGCTTCTTTTAATTCCTCTTGTAGCTTCTCACTACCATTTCCAGCCCCATTTTGTTGTTCCTGCTTTTGAAGTTGTCTTTGCATCGCCTGGATTTCTTGCATCTGTTTTTGTAGGTCTTCATCCTGCTCTTTTTGGTCAGCCAGCCATTGATTCGTCTTCTCCCCGAATTTCACTGTGCCGATGGCTGACGATAAATCATCCAAACGAGTGAAGCTTCTATAATTGTCAAAGGAATCATCTGACATAATTTTTTCCATCAGTGATTTGTTAACTTGAAGATCCGCGGCAACGTCCTCTTTCGTCATTTCGGGTTTCATCTTAAATAAGGAAGCCCAGATATCAGCTAGTAATGGCTCGAACGTCGGCAACTCCCCCTCATCACTTATCTTCTGAAGTCCTTGTGACATCTCATAAATTTCCTTGAAACGTCTTTTATCGAATGCGTCTGTATTTAATACAGAACGATTTTCATTTTGAATTGTATTTTTTCTCATGAAGAACACTCCCTTTCATAATTGTAAAAAGAAATGCCAAAGGAAGTTCCTCGACATTTCAACTCTACATTCATCAATTTTTAAAAAGGCATCTCTACTGTTTGCTTTTCATTTGAATTCTTAAAATCCATTGGCTCTAAAATGCTATCCAGGATTTCTTGTTGCATGGACTTCACTTTATCGAGTATTGGATCGATATCCATAGACCGGCTTTGATTATGTTTCTTAAGCTTATTCAAGTCATTCACCAATGCCTTCATTTTCTGGGTAGCTTCCATTCCTGCATCAGTCGAATTATCCTTCAGCATAGAATTGAACACTTCATTTGCTTCATTTTGCATGGCATCAATAGCACGAGTCACTACATCTTGTGCATGACTACGAACAATGAGCGATACCGTATCCTTTTGATCAACTGTTTCCCAAAGTGCATTTTCTAGGATGACAATATCATCTACTTGTACAACTTGCCTTTGGTCAATCAAAGCTTTCGCTTGAAGCACCGAAAGCGACTGTTTAAAACGCCTGTCAGAAGGATGGATTCCTTCATCGCGCAATTTATTACGGATTTTTGAAAGTGTTTCATAGACTTCATCAGGAATTGTAACCATATCAGTAAAAAACTGAAGTTGAATCAATTCTTCCATTGTCATAGATGGCATTGGCTGGTTTTGACCAGTCCCCTTCATCATAGAAACAAAATTAGTTTCATCAGCAATGTAGTCTAGCTCGAACCGGAGTAGAAACCTATCAAATAGTGCTTCAAGACCTTCTCCTTCTTCTGGGTATTCATTTGAAGCACCTATGACTGACATCAAAGGAACCTTTACCGGAGTTCCGTTATTATAGAAGATTCTTTCATTTATAAGTGTTAGCAAGCTGTTCAAAATAGCTGAACTCGCCTTGAAGATTTCATCTAGAAAAACAAGATTAGCCTCTGGCATTTTAGTTGCTGTATTCCTCTTGTACACGCCTTGTTCAAGGTCTTTTAACGACAACGGGCCAAATACTTCTTCAGGTGTACTGAACCTTGTCAGCAACCACTGGAAATATTCTGTTCCCTTTACGATTTTGGCTAACTCAACTGACAATGCGGATTTCGCAGTTCCAGCAGGTCCAATCATCAGCATGTGCTGCCTAGAGAGCAGAGCGACAAGAATTCCTTCAACTTCTTGCTCACGTTCGAAAAATTTTGCATTAAGCGCATTTTTGATTTCCATTAGCTTTGTAAAGTTAGTATTTGTCATTTTAAATAGCCCCTTTGATTTTTAGTTTAAATAGAAAAGGAAGCCGGCCCCAATTGCAACCGTACTTCCCTATTAAGAATCCTCTTCAGTATTTAGCTGAAAGAATAAACAATTCTTGTTCTTTTATCGAAAGCTCCCTCATTTTCATCTGCAATTCTTGTTCTTTTAATTCATTTGAACGTTCGAGCTCTTGTGCAATCTTTTTAACATATTGCACACAGTCGACAACATCCCTTTCATAGAATTTCCTCCCCAATATTGTTTGATAAAACTCAGTCATTTTAATCTCTCCATTCCACTATTTTTAGAGATCCGCAACCATTTTTGAAACTGCAGCACGAATTGTCATAATTTTATTTTCTAGCGTTCCTGCTTCACTAGCGATAATGCCTTTGTAATTTTGATAGTTCGCAATTACAGACTTAGCATTTTCGATAATCTCTTTCACTTGCCCCTTTTTTAACATTGAACTCGATTTACAATCATTTAAAATAGATTCTAAATGGTCATTTAGCTTCGTGTTCACCATTTGTCGGTTATCGAATGTATTAACAACGGGTATCTTGAACCCCTCACTGTTCTCAAGAGAGGACGTGAAGCTTACAAGCTGATTCAACCCTTTCGTATGTGAATCTGGGACAAAGTAAATTCCCCCGTTTTGACGTACTGGTGTGGGTGCTAAAGACTGTAAGATTTTATTAACCATTACTCTTATTTGCTGGGCAGAATAATGGTTAATATAAATATTAAAATTTCGTTCCGCTTCATAGCACAGCTCTTTTGCAATTTCGTTCTCCGTTATAAATGTTAGAGAACTATTGTGCTTATCTAGCGTGATTACTCCCGCTCTACTGCTGTAATCAAGACGTTTACCAGCCTGATCTACCGTCTCCACTACAATGTTCCGCTGCACGTGGCTCTTGTCCGAGAACACTTCGCGAATAAGATAGTTCTCGAATACTCCAGCGTGCCCAGTAGATTTTCTAGCCTCTATCTCTTTAGTACTTCTTCGAAATGCATCGGCTGGACGAATCGCGTTCGGCATCCATTCAACAGGCAATCCCGACTGAATAAGTGCTCGCTCCAAATCATCCATTTTGATTAATTGCTTACCAACCGAGAACCACATTAAATGCCCTAGAATACCGTCTTGTTGCTTGTTTTGGACAGCCGTCATATTATCAAGATTAATCGACATACCTAACAACCCTTTCTATTTTTGTATTTTAAATAAATAAAAAAACGCATTTATACCTAGCGATTGCTAAGTAAATACGTTTTAAAATAACCCTATTTTCATATTTCAATAGATCCTCTTCCATCTCCCTTCAATAACTTTTTGAATGCAAAAAACCGACATCTCCTGAATAGGAAAATCGGTTTTAATATAGTTCACGCTATATGCGTAAGTATCACTTTTGATATGCAATGTAATTTATTGACGTGTAACACGTCTGCCTAACTTTTCCTATAAATTAGGAATATAAAGGCTGAACATTTATGCCGAGTCTCTTTTCGTAAATGCAAAAAGTGTAACGACTTTCACTAGTGGAAGCAGTGACTTAATAATTTAAAGAATATACATATAGACTAACAAAACCGTTTGCCCATCGCAAACTTGTGGAAAATCATTATTGCCTAATGTGAATAAAAGACCAACCACTGAACAGGATTGATCATTTTAATTTTATTCCTCACATTGCACCCCGATGATATCCGAAACCAGAATTTTGTACGTCCCAAATGGGTCGTCAAATATAATACACTCATTCCGCGAATCAATTCCTTCTATTACACCGCCCATTGCATTGACTTTTCCATCCTTCCAAGTCTTTACGAGCGTTTGGCATTTGCGTTTATACGCTACTTCGATTTCTTCCTGGATAGATTGTAAATCCCAATCATTGAGTTCTGGTCGCTCTTCGTAATGGTCCTTATCCAACCAATTTCTCAATGCAACTATATGCTCTGGTAGCATCATAGCAGTCCATTTCTTTGTGCCGCGATCACGAATGTTTTCTAACATTTCAATTCACGCTCGCAATATTATTCATGTTGATTTTTATGGTTTCGTGGCCCACTTGCAGCGATAATTTACCTTGTTGGCCATCAACTTCTTTAACGATTCCTGTAACTGATTCATACCTCTTTTGAGCATATATAGTAACTTCAACCTCTACGCCGAATTCCTTTGATTCACCGATTCTCTCGCTAATTTCAAGAAAGTCGGTTTCTGTTAGTTTCGGGCCTGCCACAACCTTTGATTTTGGTGGTTTCGGAATTGGTGTCATTTTTATCATCCTTTCAGAATTGGGATATTTACTTTGGCAAAGTACACACTTATTAATTCTTCAGTTCGATTGCGCAGCCTGACATTTAAATAACGACGAAGATCTTCGTATCCGCCGTGGACAAATACATACTCGGTGAATGAGCCATCTTTCCCCTTCTTAATTACCTTCATATTTTTTCTTCGTGCATACATATTTGTTTCTTTTAATTCGGCCCGTACGGCCTTTAGCGCACTTTCAACGATATTGATATAAGGTCCTTTTAATTTGAATGAGCTTATTTCAATCACTTGCCGGTCTCTCTCTAAAATGCTTATAATCATCGGTAAATAAATCATATTCTCGAAATGTGGTATTGCTTCTCCCGGGATTAACGCCACGACTTAAATCACCAGACTTTCTTTCGTTATGACGGGAACAAGTGCCAGCACGTTGTCAATTGTAAAAGTACGCTTGGATTTACGTAAGAAACAGTATGCACGGAATGACACCTCGCCGACCTGTAGGACTTTGATTCTTCGTTTGCTGATTGAGCCACCTTTCGCGATGTACATCATATCCAGAAGTTCACCATGGACCTCTGACTTCGTTAACTGATTACGCACACTTGTTCCCTCCTTTTCAATCAGTATACGGAATGCACGTTCGTATTGCAACCAAATAAAAAAAGCACTCGTGAGAGATACTTTTTATTTTTTAACTTTTGTATTGATAAACACACATCTTATGTGAGAATATATAATAAGATGGATAAAGGAGTGATATTATGATTAGAATGTTCCAAGTCTTATACGGCTATTCTCTGATCATATCACTATTTTATTTATTCTATATTTTATTACAGTCTGTTCTCGACATTGGAATTCCAGCACCTATTTATGTTACACTTACTATACTAACCTTTTTAATTATTCGGGTTCGCCCACATCCAGAGAATTCCCGCTATCCATTCTCTTTTTGTGTCCAAGGGTTTTCCCGGCAATAAATGCAGAGATTTTTAGTTCTTGAGATAACTCATGAGCCATCGTCTCTGCTTTTTCTATTTCTGTTACTTCTTTAGTTGGCAGTTCTATCACTAATTCAATTTCTCTTTTTTTATTCTCTACATCAATTTTTTTGAGATCGTTGTCTAATTGCATATTTTCGTTTTCGATTTTCATTCTTTCTCTTTCTAATTTCCCGCTTCCGAAAAAGTATGGAACTACTCCTTGAATTTCAACACCACCAAGCTTGAATTTCCCTAAAATTGCGCCTGAAAGAAGTACAGTAATGGAGACCACCTTAGGTAAATTTGCAATTTCAGATAATATTTCGATATAACCTGGACTTTGGACATTTGATTTCACAATTATCTCTGTGGAATCTTCTTTTATTTCTTCAATGACGCTATATAACTTTAACCATTCAGTTGATGTAACACCTTGCTTTTTGTCAACTTTCAAAGCACCATAGCAATGACCATTTTTGATATAAATCGGAGCCAATAGTTTATCGATATATTCGTCGTGTTCCTCTAAAGAGAGTATTGATTGATGGGTAGATAGAATCCAGTACATTTTTTCTGAAATATCCCTTCTGGGAACTTCTTTAACCCAATGCACTTCTCTTCTTTTTAGATATGGACATTTAGCATAATGTTCAGGGATACCAATTTCTTCTTCTGTAATCTGATATGGCTTTCCGGTAACTATACCGACAATGAAGTTTAGAGATCTGTGTGATGGCACAAGGATGATATCATTTTCTTTGATATCATCAAGAAACTTCATTGTTCTAGACGCTGAGTGCGCGATTTGCTGGTTATTCCATTTTTCATAAGTATCATTATATAAACTTTTGTAACCTTCAATTGTGTGCCCGATGTCACTATTCAATTGAGGGAAATCTGAAATAGATTCCAAGGTCACTTCATTGTCAGATACAGCTATGAAGTTATTTAACATAAAATCATTATAGTATTTCCCGCCATCAGCTCTAACCAACCAGTATTTTGTTTCCGCCGGAATCTCTAATATTTTTCCTTCTTTTAGAAAATCATATGTCGAATTCACTAACGATATTCCCCCTTTTTTCTAATAGTATACCAATCTATTTCAAAATACACACCAAACAAAACATTTCGACATAAAAAAGCGACCTACCCACAATCTAATCTGTGGACGGGTCGCATTTTACGCGTTCGTATTGCATACAAATAAAAAGTCCAATTGGCCTTTTAATGAACAAGATTCTCGTATTCTTTGTTTAGTTCTCTTGTCGCTATTCTTCTAGCAAATTCTTTACTTTTTGATGAGCCTTTTACCAGTATATCCCGGAATGGTGCTTCACCTTCGTCACATAAATTGAGATATACGTCATAACGATCCTCGTACTCCAAAATCACATAATCTAACACATCGCCATAGTCATTAATCGTAAAGCCGTTGTCGTGACCTATGGCATCAGTAGCAAAAGATTCATCGTCAAATAACTCTTCAAGTTTAGATTTCAATTCATCATCCTCCTAGTTATCTGATTATTCGACAATTCAATTGGAAACCCTTTAATTTTCAGGCAAATAAAAAAAGCGGTCCATCCACTATGTATTAGAATTTATCGCAATGGTGATAATAACCATGAGGTGATTTAAGTGCATACAGTGTGGAAAGGTGCAATATCGTTCGGTCTTGTAACAATTCCGGTTAAATTACACGCTGCCACGGAAGACAAAGGAATTAAGTTAAGACAGATTCATGATAAATGCAAGAAGCCGATTAAACAGGAAAAGGTATGTCCTATATGTAATGAGGACGTGGATTCGAAAGCATATGCATTACTACGAGAAGCAATCGCAAAGTCGAAGAAGATTGGAATAGCGAAAATCACCATACGTTCTAAAGAAAGGCTTGCAGCAGTACGTGTTCTCAATGACCATCTAGTTTTAGAGACGTTACATTTCCCGGACGAGGTACGTTCCACAATTGACCTTCCACAGATTACTAACGTCAAATTAACAGCGAAAGAAAAGGAAATTGCCCTGTCATTGATCGAACAATTAACAGCAGAATTTGAACCTACCAAATATCACGACGAGTATCGTGAACGCCTTGAAAAACTAATCGAGAGTAAAATACCTAAGAATGCAGAACAGCCATCGAATGTTATTAATCTAATGGATGCTATGGAGAAAAGCATTGCATCAATCAAGGAACAAAAGAAGCGGGCATGAAGTTAGTTAAACCCATGCTCCTTGGCTATCAAGAGGACGTTAGTTCAGAGGATGGTTGGTTATACGAGCCTAAGTTTGATGGTATTCGTCTGCTAGTAGGTAATGATCATTCATATACTCGTCATGGAACAATAACCACCAGTCGCTTCCCTGAACTAATTTTCGGTGGTCAAGAGGCTTTAATAGACGGTGAGTTAATAGCGCCCGGCACCAATGCCCCGGATGACTTCGCAGGATCTATGTCTCGATTCAGTGGGAATAAAGAGCAACCTATCTCGTTAATGGCATTTGACATTCTTTCATACAAAAACAAATCAGTCATTCAATACTCACTCGAAGAAAGAAAAGATTTATTAAACGAGTGTTTAGCTGGTATTGATTCGCCTTACATCAATTTAATTTCCTACGTTTACACCGAAGGGAAAGCACTTTTTGACCTGATGAAAGAAAACAGTATGGAAGGTATGGTTGCAAAGCGATTGGGGACACCTTACATTCCTGGCACGCGTTCAGATAATTGGAGAAAAATCATTAACTGGAGTTATCATGATGTGATTGTTTCGAAGGTTACACTTGGACCGCTTACAGTACAGTTACAAAGCATAGAAGGCGTTTATTTAGGGAGCGTTGCGATTGGATTTACGAAGGATATCAGAGAAAAGCTTCTATTAGGGATTCCTCCATTCAAAACTAAAGTTAAATCACGAGGTTGGACGAGCGGAGGTAAATTAAGGTTGCCGCAAATTGTTGAGATTAAATGAAAAATGCGACTGTCCATTTAGGATACGTCGCCTTTTTGATGTTCTATTGCAGCAAGGAAAAAGACCGTCAATAAACGATCTCCTTTTGTTCAACTAACGCACCTTTCAACGCCTCCATATATGTATCTTTTATTACTTGGTCAGTTCATAAGTTTTTTTGTGAATTGTATCCTTTTATAGTTTAACAAGCGTTCTTCCACGTACTTTTCCTTGCAAAATAGCACCTAATAGTTCTGGCAGTTCTTTTAATGAGACTTCATTGACCATTTCCTCATTTAACGTCGTTGGTTTCAAATCATCGGCTAAACGATTCCAAATTTCTAAACGCTTTTTCATTGGATATTGAACCGAGTCGATGCCAAGCCAATTAACACCTCTTGAGATAGGAGGAAAAACGGTTGTGGAAACCTCCATCCCACCTGTAAAACCACATGTAGCTACAGATCCGCCATACTTCAATGAACTTAGAATGTATTGAAGCGTTTTACCGCCTACTGGGTCGACAGCTCCAGACCATTTTTCTTCACGCATTGGCGCTTGGTCGTTATCTACAATTTCATCACGATGAATGATTTGTTTTGCTCCTAATCCTTTCAAATATTGTTCTTGATTTAATTTGCCCGTACTAGCTACAACATCATAGCCTTTTTTAGCTAAGATATTTACAGCAATACTGCCCACTCCTCCAGTAGCACCTGCTACCAATACAGGTCCATGACTAGGTTCTAATCCATTATCTTCAAGTCTTTGCACTGCTAACGCTGCTGTAAATCCAGCTGTTCCAAGAATCATGGATTCCTTTAAAGATAAACCTTTTGGAAGAGGAACAACCCACTCTGCTGGTACGCGTGCGATTTCACTAAATCCACCAAAATGTCCTGTTCCTAATTCGTAGCTAGTCACTATGACTTCATCACCTGTTGTAAAGCGTTCATCTTTTGAATCAATAACCGTTCCAGCTAAATCGATTCCTGGTACTATAGGGTAGGAGGTTACGAACTTGTTTAGGATGGCTACTGCACCGTCTTTAAAGTTCACACTGGAATATGCTACTCGTATAGTTACTTCCCCTTCTGGAAGATCATCTATACTTAATTGTTTGATTTCTAATTTCGTATCATCATTCATTTTATCTAACACCATTGCTTGAAAACTATTCATTTTATTCACCATATCCTTTCTTTTCTCTTTTTTGTTCAGAATTTCCTTTTAAAATCATACAAGTACTAGTTGAGTGAGCAACAAGACTTTCTTTTTCATCATATATATGACATTCCAGCAATCCCACTGTGGTGCCTTTTTTAATAATTTCCCCTTCAGCTCGAAGTTTCGAATTAAATATAGGTTTAAGGAAATTTAATTTAATTTCCACTGTCGTAAAAACTTCGTCATCAGCAAGCGTACTTGCAAAGGTATATCCCATCGCAGCATCAGCTATATCACAAAGTATCCCACCATGTAGGGTGCCCATCGGATTATGCAATCTTTCAGAAGCTTCCATTTCTATAACAACTCTACCTTCTTTAACTTCTACAACCTTGAAACCAAGTACTTGTGCAACTGGGGGGCCAGGTATTTCACCCGCCATCATGTTCTTTAAGTTTTCTAAGTGATTCATTAACCACACCTCCTAAATAATAAATATTAACTTTTAAGTTTATTTTCAACGATGCAGCTGGGGATATCCATTAGCTCGGTGTAGGAATTTCCTTCATTCCTACTGCCGTGACTTATAGTGATGTGGCATCTAAAAATGAATTCACATTCTCAGCAAATAACTCTGGGAATTGGAATAAGTGTCCGTGACCAGAATCGGGATAAATAATTAATTGGGCATTTGGTAACTTCTCAGATAAGATAAAACTATTTTTTGTTGGTACCATCACATCTTCGATGCCATTCGTCACAAGTGCTGGGTGAGGGATATTTTTCAACCAGTCATAATCTTGATCAGGCTTGGGTTGTGCCCATTTTGCAACAGCATTAAGTTGAGCAGCTTGAACTTGTTCTGAACTTTCAAATTGTTTCTGGCTCATAATTCGTTGCAGAGAATCCATCCCAGCAGATTTACTTGTTTCAGATGATTTGTAGAAGAAGAACATGAAAGCGTCTATGGCATTGTCTACATTTCCTCCACGACGTTCCATTCTTTCAAAAATCACTGGTTCTGGGTTTACCCCTGCTTCTGGAGAAGAACCAGCAATTATAATTCGACGAATAAGGTCTCCTTCTTGTAATGCTAATTCTTGTGCAACCATTCCACCGATTGAAAATCCTAAAAGATCAACTTTATTTAAATCCAGTGCTTTAATGAACGTTGCGGCATCCTGAGCCATTTCACTAATAGTTTCTGGTGTTTGCCCATTTGTTTCCCCCACACCTTTATTATCAAAAAGAATGACTGGTCGTTCTTTCGCGATTGGAGCAACCATATTCGGGTCCCAATTTTCCATTGTCCCTCTAAAATGCACTAAGAAAACAACAGGTGTACCTGTTTCAGCCCCAAATTTTCTGTAAGCAAAACGTGTACCATTCGCCTCTATAAATGTTGATTCTGTCGGTATTGTGAAGTTTGACATATGAATTCTCCTTATTTTTAATTTTGTTTTATCACATTAACATTTTAAGAACGACCGTTCTAGAATTAATAAAGAAAAAAGAAAGCGCTAATCTAACACTTTCAACATTAAATCAAGGATACTTTCAAGTTTCTCTTTTGAATAGTTTGTTTTAACCATGACCCTTAAACCAACAAGGTTATTATGCAGAAATTGGGCAGTAATTTGAGGATTTAGCTCTTCATTCAACTCGCCTTTTTTTAGACCTTCTTCAAGCATTTGCTCGAACATAACCTCTGTATCTTTAAACATTTTTGTCACTATATGTTTAATATCTTGGTCTAGTAAGGATAGCTCTACAGCAGCATTTACTGATAGGCAGCCTGTTGGATAGACGTCTAATTCAGCTGATTGTATAACATAATTAAAAACATCCCGAACAGCTTTCTTTACTGTTGTAGAGTTACTGATAATTCCAGTATATGTTTCGATAACAAACGTTTCATAGTAATTTAAAGAAGCTAAGAACAGTGAGCGTTTATCCCCAAATGTATCATATATACTTCTACGATGAATACCCATATAATCAACCAAATCTTGCATTGATGTTTTTTCATATCCTTGCTTCCAGAAGAGTTCCATCGCTTTTCTAAGGACGACTTTCTCATCAAATTCCTTATTTCTAGACATTTTACTTCCTTCTCCTTAATGGGCAATTTCCTTTAAAAACATTTTAGAACGATCATTCTATAATTAGAGTACACCAATTAAAATGATTAGTAAAGAATCAATTAATTTACTTTTTATTCTACAGAACAGCACCGTTAACGTAAAAAGAAATTTAATCATCTTAACCACAAAGTGTCTGATTACTTTTTCAGTTAACCTGCCCCGTTAGTTGAAGAAGAAAACCGTTCTCCTTTTGATCGTGGTAAAGAACACCTTCGACAATTAAGCAGAACAACCTTTTTTACAAAAAAAGCTCATCTTTTACCTGTTTATATCATATTTGTCTCTGTATCTTCTAAACGTCCTGCGGTTAATACCTGTGATTCGCTCAATATCTTTTTCAGTTTCTCCATCAAGATATAACTTAAAAGCGTGCAGCAGCTTAGGATCGTTTTCTTTATATTTCAGCTTCCCCCCTTTAAACTTCCCTTTCTTTTTAGCGATAGTAATGCCTTGGGCTTGTCTTTCTTTGATGCGCTGTCTATCACTCTCGGCTTGATATTTGTATATTTCAATCATTAGATTATTGATTAGTCGCCTTAAATTAACGTCCTCGATACCTTTCAAAGAAGGAAGGTTAAGGACTTCTAGTGTCGCTCCCTTCTGCTGAATGATATTCATTAGGTCCGTTAAATCTTCGTTGTTTCTTCCTAGTCGATCAAGTTCTGTAACCACGACAATATCGCCTTCTCTGATATAGTTCAGCATGGTTTTTAATTGAGGGCGATCGGTAGACTCTCCACTTATTTTGTCAGTAAATAATTTGGAAACGTCCTCTAACGCTTCAATCTGTCGGTCCAAATTTTGTTCTTTACTACTTACTCTCGCATAACCTACTTTCGCCATAAAATCAGCCCCTTCAATGCACAACTCTGTTGTCACTTTTATATTGTTATTCTACCACGTTTTAACATAATGACAACAAGGTATACTCTGTTGTCATTAAAGGCAGCGAACTACAGATTTATAAAAACAAAAAAAGAAGCTCTAGGCTTCTTTTGATGTCTGCAAGTATATTATATGGAATCACTCCTTCGTATTACATCAAGATGCTATATTAAACTTTCACGGAAGATAAAGGAATTAAGTTAAGACAGATTCATAGCTCTTCGATAATATAAACCATATATTAAAACAGCTATAATTATAACAAAGGAAAAGCAAATATAAATATTTCTATAAATAATTTCTGAAGATAAACTTTCTTGAAGTGCTAATAATAATCCAGACATTGTGACTCCAAGCCCTCCACCGAAAAATTGAATTAATTGGGCGACTCCTATACCAGAACCGATTTGGGTCATTGGCAGGATCCTCGTTACCTCGTTAGAGATACTCGTTGAAAGTGATGTAAAACCAACACTCGCGAACATATATGCCGCAAGTACAAAATAAGGGCTGATGGTAGATAACAATGCGAATAGGATGGTCGCGCCTAATAAAAACAATTGCCCCGAAATAATTATTGGCATATTGCCAAAGCGGTCAATTAATTTCCCTATAAATTGTCCAGCAATCACTGCAATAATAGCTCCTGGAAAAATGATCAATCCTACCTCTATTGGTCCTTGTCTGAATGCAGTTGTAAGCATAATAGGCATTAAAAAAAGATTTGCAAAATTTATAAAAAAAGCTGCACAAGCTATAAACAATAGTTTTGTATACTGCTTATTTCTAAGGAGTATTGGCGGAATAAACGGCTCTTCCATCTTATTAAGATATCTCCATAACACCACAAATAGAACAACTGTCCCTATTAAAATAACATATGAAAATGTGGATAGAAAAAGTAATAAACCTGTAACACCAAGTCCCGTTAGAATTGCACCAAACAGATCGAAGTGTCCTTTTTGAAGAACTTCTTTCGGCAACAGCTTTTGGAAGAATGGAATGGAGAGGACCGAAATGCCGCTGACGACGAAAAGATAATTCCATCCCAAGTATTGAGTAATGACTCCCCCTATTACAGGCCCTAACCCAAATGCCAAAGAAGCAGTAGAAGAAATAATTGCCATCGCTCTTCCACGCCTTGAAAGAGGTATATAGCGCCCAGCCATGATCATTCCCAATCCCATAACTCCACCACCACCGGCAGCCTGAACAATTCGAACTCCTAATAAGAGTACATAATGATTGGAAAAAAAGCCGATAATGGATGCAATTCCTAAAATGCTAATTGCAAAAAATAAAAGCCTAGAGATGGGGATAAAGTCCGACAATCTGCTAAAAGCCAATGATGCAATGGCAAACATGATTGAATAACCGGAAACGAGCCACGACGCTGTTGATGAATTTAAGGAAAAGTCTTTAATTATAGAGGGCAATGCAACATTAAACATTGTTGTGTTCATTACCACCAGCAAGATGGTAAAACTCATAATTAAAATGATCTTTTTCTCTTGAAAGGGCACCTTGCTATCATCTTTGGAAGAAGAAATCGAAATTGAAGTCATTTAATCCCAGCCTTTTTTTAAAATTAGTTGTAAAAAAACAAAATCGCTTTTGGGATGTTTCTCGCTTCTATCATTGGCAGACTAAATATTATTTTATATGGAGCTTTTATTACTTGGTCAGTTCATAAGTTTTTTTTGTGAATTGTATCCTTTTATAGTTTAACAAGCGTTCTTCCACGTACTTTTCCTTGCAAAATAGCACCTAATAGTTCTGGCAGTTCTTTTAATGAGACTTCATTGACCATTTCCTCATTTAACGTCGTTGGTTTCAAATCATCGGCTAAGTTGGACTAACTTCATACCAAGTTCTTCATGATATATTGAGTGTGAAAAACGGTCAAAAAGTTCTCATTCATGCTGGCTCAGGCGGCGGAGGAACTTTTGCTATACAACTAGCAAAAGAAATGGGAGCGTATGTTGCAACAACTTCTAGCGAAGGAATTGAATTAACCAAATCACTTGGAGCAGATAAAATCATTAATTATAAATCTGTGAATTTTGAAGACGTCATAAAAGATTATGACGCAGTAATTGATAGTGTTGGAGGTGAAACATTAGAGAAGTCATTTTTGACAGTAAAAAAAGGGGGTATAATTGTTTCTATCGCTGGAACTCCAAATGATCGTTTCGCAAAAGAAATGGGACTTGGTCTAATTAAGAAAATAATTCTCTCATTAGTCAGTTCAAAAATAACTGGATTGGAAAAAAAGTATGATATAAAATACACCTTTCTTTTTATGAAACATAGTGGGCAACAGTTAGAAATTTTATCAGAACTTTTAAAAGGGATAGAAGCTGCTTCTTCAAAACTAAGGTTGTTTTAAAGCAACATCTGCTTCATGAACAGTTAGATATTCTGTAAATGCACCCATCTTTTCTGAACGAGGACGACCGTAAACTTCATCATCCACATTGAATTTGGTTACCCCTTTACCAACTTCGATAATGGTTCCACTAAAATCGTTACCTAACGTTAAAGGCATGTCGTATTGCGCTCTATAGCCATTGAAGAAGAAGAGTATACTAAAAAAATACAACATTCGGATTATTTGATTGGTCAGGATAAAATCTCCTTCGATCATTATGAAAAAAGTTTAAAAAAGATTGAAAACAAATATGATATTACTTTAGAGAATCTTATTAGAAATAAGAAAAAAGCGTAAGCCTAAGTATTTAACCCCCAATATTTTGAAAATCATTTTCATTTCTTATTCCAAAGCTTTCCACGGCTCCCCATTCTTTTTCATATCACTAATTCACTTGACTTTTCTGCTTTTCAATCTGCGAATGGAAGGCTTGCTCCAGGAATTCGGCGCGGATTCGTTACCTTACTTCTAATAACGAATAGAATCGTAGTTAGATATAAAGTGACAGCATTACTCTCAGTTATGGATGAAGCCCGAGGGTTCCCGTATGCCCTTGTTTAATCGGAGTATCTCTACTCACATATTCCCATTGAATTATTCCTCACCGAATATAGAATACGATTACCGACTGCGTACAGTCCCGATAATCCCACCGCGCTATTAAAGGTAGCGCTCACCAATTCATCAACCACCGAAACAGGAACGGCTTAACGGTTGATATAGCCGAATTTATTGCGTCGGATCGCCTTGAACTTTCCATAAATAACGTAAGCGCTTTGAAAGTATGACGTTTAGGAAAAGAAATCACACACTTCTTAATATTAATGCCTTATAAAGTTGAAGTTCATCTAACATGAATTCAAGATTATCAAACTAGTTTTGATCTACCATCTGGAATATTAGTCCAATAATAAAGGCAATCGCCTCCAACTGTCCCGGGCAGACCCACCTATTTTGCACTATTTGTCGCATAAAAACTCTTCAATTATAGATTCATTTTCTCCAGCATTTCTTTTTTCGTAGGGTTTGTATATAACATCCTCGTATGATTATCCCTCTTGATTAGCCACTTCATGAATGCACGTGCCTTACCTTCGCGGAACCCGTTTATCCCGGAAATTTCATCAATTCTGTAACAGGTTCCCATGGAAGTATTAGCGTTTGTCACAATTAGAAAACACTCTAAATGCCTGACTTGTGATTGGCAAAAGACTTAAAAGACGGCCTATTCTAATAAAGGCATTGTCATAGTGAGATGCAAACGAATCACATTACTTCATCTTTATTGAATGGTCTAAACGATCTAACGTTATTCAATTTTTAGTATTACATTCAGAAATAGCGGGAAGTTGTCTATCTATAAATGATTATGAATGGTCCCCTTCTAAATGTTGGCGTGGTAACTTACATTTTACAAGAAGTGACGCTTTTTTTGTACACATTTTTAGAAATGAAAAAAGGACTGCCCTCAAAGTCATTCTTGATGATTTTTGGGACAGCCCATTTATTCCGTTTTTTTCCTTTGATCCCAGCTTAGCTATTATTCCAAACGACCAATTTCATCTCTGTCATATCCTGAATGGCATATTTAATACCTTCTTTACTATTACCACTTTCCTTAACACCACCATATGGCATTTGATCTACACGATAGGTCGGTATGTCATTAATTATTACTCCTCCAACTTCCAACTTTTCAGCCGTTTGGAAAGCTGTTTGAATATCATTCGTAAAAATTCCAGCTTGAAGACCATAATTTGAATTGTTAATGTGTTGAATACCTTCTTCAATTGATTCTATACGATTTACGAGGACTATTGGCGCAAAAGCCTCTTCACAGCATATTCTTGCTTCGGCTTTAACATTAGATAGAATTGTAGGCATGAATACGTTATTTTCGATTGTGCCTCCTAGTTCAACCACAGCACCTAGGTCTACAGCTTCTTTTACCCATTCTTCTGCACGCGCTTGCTCGTCTTGCGTAATCATCACTGTAATATCTGTCTCTAAATCTAATGGAGAACCAACTTTAAGTTTCTTACTTTCTTCCACAAACTTTTCAAGGAATTTCTCATAGACATCACTCATGACATACGTACGTTGTAATGAAATACATACTTGTCCTTGATTAGAAAATGCTCCATTCACACATCTTTTGGCAACAGTATCAAGATTAACATCTGAATCAACCAGTAATCCAGAATTTGATCCAAGTTCAAGTGCTGTACGTTTTAAACCTGCTTTCTTTTGAATCCCGATACCTACAGAAGGACTTCCTGTAAAGGTGATCATAGCAATTTTATCACTTTCTACTAACACATCCCCTATTACAGCACCACTACCGGTGATTACATGAAATCCACCTTTAGGTAAAGAGGTTTGATCGATTAATTCTGCTAAGAATAAGGCCGATAATGGCGTTTGGGATGCCGGTTTTAACACAATAGGATTTCCAGACGCGATGGCAGGTCCTACTTTGTGTGCTACAAGATTTTGAGGGAAGTTGTAAGGAGTAATAGCCCCGATAACCCCAATTGGTTCTTGTATCGTATATCCGAATCTCCCTTTCCCGTTTTTCGCTGCATCCATGGGAATCATTTCACCTGTCAGGCGTTTGGTTTCTTCAGCTGCAAACTTATACGTTTCGATGGTGCGATCTATTTCTTGCAATGCAAGTTTTAGTGGTTTAGCCGATTCCAATGAGATTATACTGGCTGCTTTTTCTCGATTATTAATTAATAAAGATGTAAGCTCTTCTAGTATTTGTGAGCGTTCTGCTGCAGTTAATTTCCGCATTGTTTCACGAGCTTCATAGGCTTTATCAATTACTTTCTGGACTTCACCAACAGTTAACTGAGGAATTATTGCAATTACTTCATCTGAAAATGGAGAGCGCAACTCTTTATCTTTACTGGCATTTTTCCATTCGCCTGAAGTATAATATTTTTTCTGTAAATTCTTCACTATTCTACCTCTCCCTTTCTTGAAGGCTCACTAACTTTCACAATCATCTTCCCTAAATTTTGACCTTTAAAAAGACCAATGAATGCTGTTGGTGCTTGTTCGAGCCCTTCTATAATAGTTTCATATTGCGTGATTTTCCCCTCGTTAAGCCATTTTGACAATTGACTTCTCACTTGAGAAAAAAGATGGGCATAATCACCAACGATAAACCCTTGCACTTTTATGCTATGCGTAAGGAGATAAGGAAATAATCGTGGACCCACTTCTTTTTCAGAACTGTTATATTGAGAAATCTGTCCACAAAGAACAATTCGAGAATGAAAATTCATTCTTGGTATTACTTCATCACTAATCCAACCACCGACATTATCAAAATAGACATCGACACCATTTGAACAAATTTGAGAAAGTTGAATAGCCAAGTCTTTCGAATCGGAATAAACGATAACTTCGTCAAAATGAAGTTGCTCTATTAATACCTTAGCTTTCTTTTCAGAGCTTGTAATACCGACAACTCGACACCCTAATTGTTTTCCAATTTGTCCAACTGCCATCCCTACTGCGCCAGCCGCACCGCTAATTACAAGTGTTTCATTTTCTTTAATGACACCTATATTTATTAATCCAATATAAGCAGTTAATCCTGGCATTCCAGTTAAATAAAGAGCTGACGTTAAGTGAGAACTATCTAGCTCCACCAATTTAGTCAACTGATCGGTAGGAACCACATTATAATCTGACCAATTTAGCATTCCTGTAATAAAATCACCTTTGGGAAAAGCAGAACTTTTTGAATCAATTACTTCTCCAACTAATCTCCCTGTTAAAGGAACCTGTAATTCAAAGGGAGTAATATATGACTTCTGGTTATTCATTCTGCCACGCATATAAGGGTCTACCGAAAGATAGAGTGTTTTAACTAATACTTCTCCTTCGTTTAATTCTTTTGTTTCTTCAACATGGAGTGAGAAGTTCTCGGATGAAACCATACCTTCGGGTCTTGAATTTAGTTTAATGACGCGATTCTTCAATTGATTTATCTCCTTTCGTCTATTTCAGGATGATAAATCCCCTTTTTTCAATCGATACGAAGAACAATTTTCCCTATATTTCTATTTTCCTCCATGTATTTATAAGCGACATTTACTTCCTTCCACGAATAAACTTGATCAACAATTGTTTTGAATTCTCCTGAGATAAAAAGATCTTGAGCAAATGAATAAAATTCTGTTGTCAGATTTTGTTTTTTCTCAGGAGATTTTGAACGTAATGTTGAACCAATAAAATGAACATTTTTTTGTAGTAATAGTGTCAAATCTACTTCTTGAATCACACTTTGTCCTAGAAGACCAAGCAACACCCAGCGACCACCATAACCAATAACTTGGAGGTTCTTTTTCCAGTATGACGCGCCAACGAAATCGAGTATGGCATTTACTCCGTTTGGACAAATCTCTTGAATACTTAGTGAGAAGTCTTCATCCTTGTAATTAATCGTATAGTCTGCTCCTAATTCTCGGCATTTTGTACACTTTTCGGAGGATCCTGCTGTGACTATAACTGTTGCGCCAAGCTTCTTGGCAATTTGTATTGCCGCTGTTCCGACGCCACTTGCACCTGCATGAATTAATATCGTTTCATTAAGTTGAAGATTCACTAACCATTTCAAATTCATATAAGCGGTTAAATAAGCTTCTGGAATAGAAGCTGCTTCTTCAAAAGTGAAATGTTCAGGAATCTTCATTGCCATTCGCTGATGAATAATAACTTCTTCTGCATATCCTCCACCAGATAGTAAAGAAAAGACACGATCTCCTGGAGCAAAATTCTGTACATTTCCCCCAATTTCTTTGACTATACCTGACATTTCAAGACCCAATACATCTGTTTCACCAGGTGGCGGCGGATAGAGTCCCGCTCTCTGTAACAAATCCGCACGATTTAATGCAGTTGCTTTTATAGAAACACGTATCTCATCTGCATGGATATTGCGTGTTTCTTTATCTACCATTATTAATTCTTTCGATTGCGAATCAGCAATAATACTTTTCATCTCTATCACTCCCAGCGTGATAATTATTAACTCTTACTTGTCTTCAAGAGATGTTGCTAAATTATACATAACTTTTTTATAACTTTCTTTATCAGTAGTTTTTACATCAATAACTGCAGGTTTACCAGTATCGAATGCTCGTTTTAAAACTTCTTGAATTGTATTGGGATCTGTTACTGTGAATCCTGCACATCCCATGGATTCGGCGATTTTTGCAAAGTTTACATCATCAAATTCCGAGGCAATTATATCCTCGCCCTGTGCATTCTTTACCCAACCTAAAACGGAGTTATTTATAATAATGGAAACAACTGGAATTGAGTATTGTACAGCTGTTAATAATCCATTCATTGTCATGGCAAATCCACCATCGCCTGCAATGGCAATCACTTTTTTATCTGGATTTGCAAGTTTCGCTGCTAGAGCTGATGGTAATGCATAGCCCATTCCTCCTGCTGAACCTGGAAGAACCATACTGCCGGGAGATTTTGTCTTAAAGTAATGTACTGTAAATACCCGATTTTCACCCGCATCTAAGGTAATAAGCGTATCTTCATCAATAAAATCATTAAGTTCCTTAAGCAGACGTTGTGGAAGTATGGGTGTTGAGTTAGAATTCATTTCTTCACAATACATATAATTCATTTCTTCTTTTCGTACTCTCAATTTATCGATTCGTTGCTTCGTTTGCTCACTGTCAACTTTTCCTTCTTGTTCAAGTAGGGTTGTTAAATCTGCTAACACGCGCTTTGCGTCCCCGACTAGAGGTACATCGATTGGAAAAGTCCAACTAACATTTTTCGGCTCAATATCGATGTGAATCATGACTTGTCTTTCTGGATCAATTAATTCTTTTGCATGGTTACATGTATCTGTTGGTGCTAATTTAGACCCAACCACAAGGAGTACATCTGCTTCACTTAAGAGTTGGTTTGCCACTGGTTGTCCCCAGTTACCAATAACCCCCACTGCATTAGGATGAACTTCTGCAATTGCACTTTTACCCTGAGCCGTTGTTCCAACAGGAGCCCCTAACTTTTCAGCAAAGTTTACCAATTCATCATACGCATCTGATGCTTTAACACCATTCCCTGCAATAATAAACGGTTTTTTTGCATTTACTAAATGGTGTAGAGCTTCAAGTAATACATCTTTGTCTTCTGTCGCTTTTTTTCCTACAAGATAATGTTTAGTATTATAAATCGTCGGTGCTGAAGTTTCATTAATCTTACCGTTGATAGCAGAACTATGAAAAACAACCGCTGTAGGCCCCATATTCCCTTCTGTAGCATGTTTTATTGCCAATTGTACACTTTGAACAGCTTGTACAGGATGATGAACAGTTGTTACGTATTTTGTAGAAGCTTCTAATACTTTCTTTACATCATAGCCACCATATTCACCGGTCCCTACTTGGTACGAACCTTGATGAGAAAATGGTGCGTTATCTGTCATGTCCGTTAACACTAACATCGGCGAGCTTCCTTGAATTGCTTCAAGTGGCCCCATCATTCCATTCGTGATTGTCCAAGCGCCCTGTGAAGTATAAACACCAGGTTTCCTTGTTAATCTCCCATACGTTTCAGCCATAATACTGGCAATTTGCTCATGACGAACGAGGATTGGCTTCACTGAAGATCCAAGTAATGAATCGTATAGGTGTCCCATATATCCACCAGGCATACCAAAAACATAATCAATCTCTGCTTCTTCTAATACATTGACAACCGCATCCATGGTTTTAGTTTCTTTTGTGATTGTTGGTCTTGTTTTGTCATGTCTATTGAGAATCATTTTTTTTCCACCCTTCTTATTAGATAAGATTTCGACCTATTTTTGATGCACCTTCTTGTAATGCAGTTACGTAATTCATTTTCTTTCCTGAGTCATAAGAACTTTCCGTCATTATCATCGTCAACGTGTTAATAGAATAGCCGGTGGAAGAATTAAATATCGGTACCGAAATTCCCACAATACCCTCAACATGCTCCCCAACTGTAATACAATAACCATCTTTTTTAATTTGTTCCGTTGCTTTCAATAAATCTTCTAGATTTGTAACGGAGTCTTCAGTGAACTTTTGCAAATTAAGTTGAGATAAGTAGGCTGTCTGTTCCTCATTATTAAGTTGTTCTAAAAGATAGGTGAGGTGCGTTTTCCCAGCCGTACCAATAGGCATATTGTAAGTGGATCCTACATCCTCAATCCATTTTAGTGGTTTTGGACTATCTTCTTTCTCAATGATTAATATCTTTTGGTTGTCATGGTAGAGTTCACTCATATAAACTGATTCTTTAAATCGATATGCAATTTCTTGAATGACTGGTTTTGCATAATCACGAATATCTTTGCTAACCATGTTGTAAAGTTGCAAGACTATACCAGTTACCAACTCATACTTTTTATTACTTTTACGCTTTACAAAATTCATTTCTTCCATTGTATTAAGTATGCGGTAAATAGAAGAAATATTGATTTCTAGTAAATCCGCCATTTCTGCGGCTGAAAGTTCTTTTGTTTTTGAAAACAACATAAGTAAATTTAATGTTTTTTCCGTTCCAAGTGATGTATTGTTTTTTTTCAACTTACTTTGTCTCCTTATACTTTATTAAGATCTGTTAGGAACGAACTGCCTCTTTATTTCGAATTGTGCTAATAAAGCGATAAAAAATTAAAAATGTCATCCAGGCAAACCCAATGAACATTAGAATATGGATTGGATACAACGGAAAGTTGATTCCGTTCGTCTTGAAACCCATTTCATTGACCATTGAGTAAATACTAAACTGTAATAAATAATAAGATACAAAACCGAATAGGAGAAACTCGAAAAACGTAATTGTGGATTCAACCACAATCCTTACTCTATTTGAGGTTATTTTTTCGGTAAATGCATCCACACGGGGAAATATTCCACTGAAATAAGAATAGCCCAATGCTGCAAAAACGGTTATAGGCATCAAGTAATTTTCTATGATTTCGTAAGCTGTAGGAATTGAGTAGCTAAATATATAGCGCGTCACTACTCCTGCTGAAATCATTAGCATTAGTCCAATCAAGGCAATACCACTAAGTATACCTAAACCATTATTGACTTTTCTTATGAAACTTTCCATAATTCATCCTCCTTTCGAGTTTCTCATTTCATTGAGTTTGGTAGCCATGTCATTAATTGAGGGAAGATTAAAAGCAAGCCAGTAACAACTATTGTAATAATAATTGCATACACCATGGTATAGCTGAATATCTTATTCGAAGATATCCCTGTCACACCCGAAACGGCGTATGTACTAATCCCAACCGGCGGAGTAATTAATCCAGCAGTTCCTACAACTGAAACTAAAATACCAAATTCCAAAGGCGAATAACCGATACTTTCTACGAGCGGTAAAGTGATCGGAACTAACATGACGATTGCCGCTGCTCCTTCTAAGAACATGAACGCAACAAAGAATATGAACAATAGAATACCCATAATGATGAACGGTTGATCCAATAAAGGTTCTAAGGTTTCAATTACCTGTTGTGGTAATCGAGATAATGTAACAAAGCGTGTAAAGATTGTTGCGCCTACCATGATTAGCATAACCATTGTCGTAATTTTTATCGTTTCACGGATTGAGTTAACGACAAATTCTTTATTTACTTTTCGCAGAACAAATGCTGCGATTAAAGTAATTAAAGCTCCCACTCCACCAGCTTCTGTGGGCGTAAATAATCCTGAATAAATACCACCAAAAATTACAAGCATTATTGCAAGACCTGTAATAATCGATATGACATAATCTTTAGTTTCATATTGTTTTTTTCCACTGTCATGAATTTCTACAGATGGGGCTTTACGAGCTTCTTTATAGTAAACCAAAACAACTATTAGAGACAAAACAATAATTGTAATTACTCCAGGAATAAGAATTCCTATAAAGAGACTACTAATAGATGTTTGGGTAATGGCTCCATATATAATCAATCCAATTGATGGTGGAATTATCGATGCTAATGCACCAGCTGCTGCAGCTATTGACGCAGCAAAATTTTCACTATATCCATGCTTTTTAAGTTCTGGTACTGCAAACTGACCTAAGGCTGCAGCCATAGCAGAGGCTGAACCTGAAACCGCTCCTAAAAAACCACCTAAAATTATCGTGAAAACACCTAAAACGGCTGACTTTCCTCGTGAGACTATGAAAATTAATGAATATAAATACTTAACGATATCAGCATTCACTATAAATTGTGACATCAAAACAAATAAGGGAATGGTCGTCAATGTATAACTTGCGACTGTAGAGAATGTATCTGCTTGAATTAAATTGATTGCTGGTTCAATCCCCACTAAAAGATAAATGCCAATAACCCCTGTGGCAATTAATACAGAACTTATGTTAAGTCCTCCGAAAATCAAAATTATAAAAACGATTATCACAATGAGTAAAGCTAAACCACTATCCATTAATTAACCCCCTTGTGTTCCCTCTGTAAATTCTCCTTTTTAATCCATCGATAATTCTTTGATTTTCGGTGGTACCTCTCCGCCTGCATCAAGAACGGCATCTCTCCAGCGTATCGCAGCTTCTTTAGCCGGATGGCCAGAAGACTCTAAACTTTCAATCCAATCAAGCCATGTTTTCTCAATTGCTACATCTACAGTGTCTTGAATATCTTGAGGTAGATCACTTAATTTATCTACCTTTCCACCATTTTCATAGAAACTATTCATAATCTCTTCTTCCAGTTCTACGTTTACTGCCGCCCATTCCGTATTGATTCCCAAATCAAAAGTCTCTTTCGCAGCGTTCGCAATGATTTCTTGAATATCTTCTGGAAGTTCTTCAAAACGATCAGATGTCATCGTAATAGACGATGGCCAAGAGCCTGCTTCGATTCCATCAATGACATATTTAAACACTTCTTCAAATCCATAACTCTTCCAATCTGTAATCGGCGTAAATCCAGCATCTAACGTTCCTCGATTGAATGCATCAAAGGTTTCATTTATGGAAATCCGTGCTGGAGAAGCGCCTAGGTTACGGGTGAAAGTTTCATGAACACTGCTTGGCACACGTATTTGTAGAGCTTGGAATTCTTTTAATGATTCAATTGGTTCTCCGACTGAACCAATTGTATATGAGCGACCTGAAGCGAAAGGCCATGCGATTAGTTCATGTTCACCGTATACAAGTTCTTGATGAGTTTTACCATTACTATATGGTTCAGTGTTTTCATTAAGTGTGAAAATTGCTTTTGAATAAATTTCTTGATTTGCTTCTTTTAATGGAAGCAGTGGAATTTCAGAAAATGGGAATCGAGCTGTATCATACACGTCATACATTGGCACAGCGATATCGATTGTACCAGCACGTAATGCCTCTAGCTCTTCACCAGCACGAACTAGCGATTCAGAATCATACACTTCAAACTCAACTCGACCATCTGAGTCCTCCTCGACTTTCTCAATAAATGGCATAATCCCGTTTTCCATTAACATGTGCTTAGCCGGTAGATTTGTACCCGCTTTCAGAACAATCTTCTCCCCATCACTCCCACTGGAAGTTCCTCCTTCGGCGGCGGTACAAGCGGAAAGCAATAGAACTGCTAGTGCTAATGATGTAAGTGTTGCATATTTTTTCATAGTATTAACCCCTTTTATTTTTTATTTGGAGAAATGATTGGTTTTAAAACTTTTTGTTGACGAGCATCTGCAAATGCTAAATAACCTTTATTCAGCGGATAAATATCAATCAATGATTTGAACTGTTCTTGATATTTCTCTAAAACTTCCATGGCTTTATCAAAATCTGATCTGACAGCTGCATAACTTGTTAACACGTTAATCTCTTTTCTTACTAAAACATTTATCGGTAACGGTACATCCTTTTCGTATAATGCGACAAGAATCATACATCCACCTTTTTTTATTCGATCAACCGCTCCAACTGTCGCTACTGCAGAGCCTGAACACTCAAAGAGATAATCAAATTCTGGTTGAACAGTTTCAAGAGTTTCGACAATTTCAGTAGAAAGACCAAATTGACTTGCTCGGCTTAAGCGATGTTCCCAGTCCATCTCTAACCCTGATAACGTAACTTGAGCACCAAGTTCTTTAGCTGCAATCGCCGTAAACATACCAATGATTCCACAACCTTGAACCAATACTTTCTTTCCTTTAAGTTTTGAATTAACTCGATTTACCGCATGAATGGCAACGGACATAGGTTCGGTAAGCGCTGCGATATCAAGTGAAAGGGAATGTAGTGATTTAATCAATTGATTTTCTTTTACCACTATGGCCTCAACCATTCCCCCATCCATATGAAGTCCTACTCCAATAATATTTTGACAAATGTTCTCTCTGCCTTGCTGACACTGCTCGCACTCCCCACATAAAATACCAGGGTGCACAATCACTTCTTGATTTAACCAATTCTCAAGTCGAGATGCCCCTACTTTTGTAACAACCCCTGAGAACTCATGCCCCAAAACGATTGGTTTGGGAACAAATTCATAGCCTTTTGCATGATTAGCTGCATGAAGATCACTTCCGCAAATCCCACAATAAGCAACTTTAATTAATACTTCATCTGATTCGAGATCTTTTAATTGGCGTTCTTCAATTTGGAACTCATTTACCTCTTTTGTTTTAACAAGAGCTTTCATAAGGCTAAATCACTCCACTTCTATTGAATTAATCCACCTGTTACCTCTATTACTGTCCCAGTTACATAATCTGACAAATCCGATACCAGGAATTCTATTGCGTTGGCACAATCTTCCGGCGTACCTAATCGCCTTAAGGCGGTTTGATTCGTAAAGTTCTCGACGCCACCTTTTTCGAATTGCTCCATTAAGCGACCTGTTCCGATATAACCAGGTGCAATTGCATTTACTGTGATGTTATAAGGACCTAGATCCTGAGCAAGATATTTTGTATAGGATACTATTGCTGCTTTTGTGGCACCATAATGTGCATAGGTTCCTGTATCATTTGCTTTCAATCCAGCTACAGAAGTGACTGTAATTATTTTCCCATATTTTTTCCTCTTCATTCCTTCACTTACTGCTTTCACACTATAGATTGTTCCGTAAAGATTTCTTTCCATGACTGTCTCAAGCTGGGAGCTGTTAATTTGGGACGCTGCGTTTTCTGAAATTTCTCCAGAACCACCGCCTGCATTTGCGATTAAAATATCAACTTCACCCAGTTCAGCAACAATTTCTTTTATTGCAGATTGCACTTGTTTTTCATTTGATATATCGGCTTCCATACCAAAAGCTTTTACACCTAGACTTTTAATTTCTTCGACAACTGTTTCATGTTGAATAGAAGCCTGTTCTCTTTCAAAGTGCTGATACGATTTCAAATCAATATCAATTACACCAACACTTGCACCCAACTGTGCTAAGCGAAGTGCGTATTCTCTCCCTATACCACGAGCAGCGCCTGTGACAAGTGCTACTTTACCTTCTAATTTTTTCATTTTGAGTTCCTCCTTTATTAGATTTCGATTAATTTATCCATGATTGTCACTGGAGGTATGTTTTCTGGATTCGTAATAAGATCAATGACGACACTTTCATCCAAAGCGAACGCTTCGTCTAGTACATCGCCAATTTTACTTACATCACTTAATCGAATTCCTTTAATACCACATGCTTCTGCTACTTTAGTGTGATCTACACTACTAAAATCACATACATTTGTATAACGACCAAACAAGGCGGTCTCACCATATTTTTGATATCCGAGAATACTGTTATTGATAATAACAAGTACCACTTTAATACCCAGTCGTTTAGAGGTTTCAAGTTCACTCCATACGTGTCCAAAACCACCGTCTCCTGCTAAGCAAAATACTGGACGATCTGGTTTGGCAATTTTTGCCCCCATTGCCATTGGAAAGCCCCATCCTAACCCAGCTAAGCCACGTGGAAAAATAAATTTTCGATTTTTTGTTGCTTGGATATAACTTGCGTTCCATACGGATGAAATACTTGCATCTGCCACAACCACATGATTGTCAGCAAGTCGTTTGTTTGCTTCATACAAGAATTTTTCTACTAAAATCTTACCTTGAGTTTCTTCGTATAATGGTTTCATTACTTCCGCATGCTTTTGCCGCGATTGCTCAATTGTTCGTTTTACTTCTCTGCCTTTTGTTTGACGTTTTTCAAGATTTTGATTGGCTAACTCTTCAAACAATGCTTGCAATGTTGTTTTAGCATCTCCTACGAGACGTAATGATTCATAGTTGCGACCAATTTCAGTAGGATCAATGTCGATGTGTATATACTTAGCATTGTCAGGTAGTAATGACCATGAGTCTGTTCCATTTTGGTTTGTTCGATTACCTACTAACAAAATTACGTCAGCATTTTGAACCATTGGTTTAAGTGCAGTATTTACACCGCGTTTCCCCATGTAATAACCGATTGGTCCCATTGACAATTCATGCGTCTCATCTACGGAACCTTTCCCCATTGTTGTAGTTGCAACAGGGATTGAATATATTTCTTGAATGTCACGTAATATGTCATGTGCACCCGAAGAAACAACTCCTCCACCTGCATAAATAAATGGATTTTCTGCATCTGCTAGTTGTTTAGCAGCTTCTTGAACTGTCGCTTGACTAGGCTGGGTACGATCAAGTGGGAAAACACCAGATGATAGTTGACGATTCGAAAGAATCGGATACTCAGTTGGGTCGTTAATGATATCTTTCGGACACAGTAGAACTGTAGGACCCGGTCTGCCACTTGCCGCTATTGTGAACGCGCGTTCTACAAAATCTTCAATGCGTTCTTGAGATGGAATGCGTTTCACCCATTTGGATACACCTTTAAACAATTCCGTGTGGTCTAATTCTTGGAAGGCGTTTTTTTCCAGGTGAGCATTGTCTACTTCTTCAACAATAGCAACTATAGGGTAGGAAGACTTTAGGCTCTCCGCTAATCCTGGAACCAGTAATGTAGCGGCGGGTCCATTTTGCGCAGTCACTACAGGAACTTTGTTATTCAACATTGCATAACCTTGGGCCATATAAGAGCCGGCATTTTCTTGACGATATCCAATTTGTTCAATGCCAATGTCATCACAAGCTAGTGTGACACTAGGTGGATTGCTTTGACCAAAAACGTATTCCACTCCATGATCTTTAAGTGCAAGCGCGATTCTCATTGCATTTGTAGCTGTTTTAACCTTTTTATTTCCCTCCACTCCATGATCTTTAAGTGCATTTCCTATTGTATTTGTAGCTGTTTTATCCAATCTATTTCCCTCCATTCATTTTTGTTGAAAACGCTTCCAATAACATTTCAATAGTTGAAAAATATTTCATCTATTGATATTAATTAATTTAACCTATCAAAAGAAGTTTGTCAATTACAAAAACAGAAGATTCGAAATATAAATACTTAAATAAAAAGACTACTTAAGTATTAAAGCTATATATATGAATTTCTATCAAAATAATATAATTGAGTTAATTTCATAATTCCGAGCCCTTGCGTGTCACTTTGGATGTTAATTTGCGCTAGCTAAAAGTGTTTTTTGCACTTTCAACTTTAAAAACCCAGCTACCTTCACATGAGAAGATTAGCTGGGTTTCTTAATTATTTACATTCACCATTTATTGAACGTTAGAATCTGTTCAATAAAAAAATGTCTATACTTATTAGTTTCAAATTTTATTTAGATTCAGTATAGATCTTTGAGCTCACATACTTTAATATTTTCGTTTAATTCTATTCAAGAAATTATTCTCTATCTATCTTGCATACCTAGTGTATCAAACAACTAAATTTGTTACTGAACCAAAATGACCTCATTACTTACTAAACTATCTTATAGAAGAACTTTAATTTTATTTAAAAAGAACTAAAAAAGGCGATATTTAGTCACTATAATATCTTTCATAGGTTCTCCTTTACAGTGATGAAGGGACAAACTTCTCTCATTCTTTCAACACTCAAATAGCATGCTTTTTAACAGGAGCGAGAAGTCTTCCGAAAGTTATGAGCAATAAATTGTCCGTTTAATTGTATGATGAGCAACGCAAGCAGATGGTACCGTAACATTGAAAAACCTGCTGGTCCTATAAGCGTCAAATAACATCATCGTATGAATAATTGAATGTCCCACTTGATTCGCCACTTCATGAATACTCATGCCTTTCTCATTTGCATTTGAACAAAAGAAATGACGAAGATCATGTGGTGTTATATCTTTTCCTATCTTAGCCGAATAAGTATTAAACAACCGATTCAAAAACAATAGTGATTTTTCAATAATAAACACCCCCTAAAAATGAGCATAAAAAAAGCCATACCATTTAGATATGACTCCTAACGCTATCATTATTTTGTTAATGATTTTGTTTCTGTTTCAAGACTAGTGGAATCCCGTAGTGATCTAAGAAGTAAGCCAAGTTCATCCAGTAGTGGCCTGTAGGCTCAATTCCGATGATAACGTCTGTTTTCTTAGCTTCCTTCATTGTTTGACGAACCTTTTCATACAAACTTTCAAAGCCTACTTTTGATGTACCGCGAAGGCTTTTTCAATTACGCGCCCTCGTTCATCGACAAAGCACGCGTAATGAACGCGCTTGGCAATGTCCATACCAACAACGAGTATATTTTCAGTAACTTGATAAATTTTTTCATTCCATTTAAAATGCATAGAGAAGTCCTCCTGTTTGATGATGGGTCAATGGTCGTTGACACTCATGCATCACACTAGAGGGCTCTTTTTCTTTCAAGACCCCGAACATCCTTCAAACAGGAATGATGCCCCGTTAATTGAACAAAAAATTGGCTCTTCTACATGAAATCAATCTAAAAACCGGGCAGCCCCCCTGTGTTAAACTAGTTATCGCATGGAATCTCTTCAATTATAGACTCTTTATTAAAGGAGATTCATTTTCTCCAGCATTTCTTTTTTGGTAGGGTTCGTATATAACATCGTCGTATGGATATTTGAATGTCCCGCTTGATTAGCCACTTCATGAATACTCATGCCTTTCTCAATCGCATTTGAACAAAAGAAATGACGAAGATCATGTGGTGTTATATCTTTTCCGATCTTAGCCGAATAAGTATTGAACAACCGGTTCACAACAGTACGATCTAACCTCCTGTTCCGGTTGCTCGGGAAAAGGAATTCGCAATCTATTCCTTTTTCTTTCCTTTCCCGCAGCCAAGACTGTAAGGCGATTTTTACTTTCTCCCCCATAAAAACTGTTCTAGATTTATCTCCCTTCCCATCTACAATAAGTATTTCACGGGAAACCAAATTAATATCAGTTATTTTTAAATTGAGTGTCTCTGAAATGCGTAATCCCCCATAGGCTAGAACAGTTACGATTGCATAATTTCTTGCCTTTCCACTATCCAGTACTAACTGACGAAACATTTCTGCATCCTGAAATTCAACTTTTGCAAGGGACGCATACTGCTGCTGAACTTTAACAAAATCACTTTTTTCAATAACTAGATTGGATTGTTTTTTGCTATGAATTAAAAACTCGTTGAATTTTACTAAACCGCTTAATTTCGTGTTAATCGTTTTAGCCCCTACTGTTTTAATTGCTTTAAGATAAGATATATATTCTCGCATATTTTCCCGGTGCAACTTAGTGAATGAAACACCTTTTGATTCATCGAGCCATTTTAAATATCCATTGACGGATTGATTGTATCCTTTGATGGTATTTTCACTTAAATTGCTTGAAGCTAAATATTCTCGGAAAGACCCTATCGAAATATCATCTCCTATAAATTATGCTGCATTAATTATCGAATGCATCTCATAAACTATGTTGCATAATAGTCTGAATCATATCTAATAAAACAGAAAAATACAACATAATTGACATTATGTTGTAAAAAGAAAACGCTAACTTTTTTGCTGTTAGCGTTTCGATATATCAATGTAGAATCTAAGGTAAAATGTTGAAAACGTTTAGATGAAACTCGATGAATTAAGGAAAAGTAAAAACCCTTGATTACCAAGAATTTTTACACTGTTTGAAGTCATATCATTTCTAGGTATGGAGACGGTGGGAGTCGAACCTGACTCCAAAAACTTACATATTTAGGTAAATATACTTGCAAATGTTGACTATCCACTACGCTAAAAACAAATCGTTTTTTTTAAAACTGTCATAAAAGTTTCTTGCACAGGTATGCAATATTCAAAAAAGACATGCATGGCTAAACCAGCATGTCCGCATCCTATCCATTTGCCTACCTTACTTTTTATCGCCCTTCCTTTTAAACTTTTGCCAAAACCTTTTTTTGCCTTTATGATCATCAAGAAAAACCCAAATAGAGAATGCACTCACAGCAATCATACCAATATAAACAGACAATTCCCAGTATGTAAATAACAGAAGGTAATCCCATATAGAATTCCCTCGAACAAACACATCATATGAATCGGCATTTCGATAGCTAATCGGTAGTTTGTCTCCTATGCCATATTGCGGATAGGTGTGTCGCGTTACGTCTTTGGCCATTTCAATCGTTCTGCCCGTATGATCTTTATAAGAGATGGTTAATTCCCGAATTGAGTCTTCATATTTCCGATAGGTCGTATACTCGAATCGGTTAACGACTGTAGCTTCCGTTTTTGTCTTTCCGAATGGCTGCACTGTTCGTATCAGGTTCACTACAAAACTTTTGGCAATGAATAGAAAAATTGCAATGACAATACCTGCATTTCTCCAAGCCCTTTGTCTCGAATCTACTTTTTTCTTTCGTTTCTTTTTCCTCATTCTTTTCCTTTTTTCAAATCGCTCAGAAGATATCTTCTCTTCTAAGCGCTCCAATGCAGGAATGGATAAGAAAAAGGCCACGAGTATACAGAAAGCCATAAACGCAAAAACAAAAATAGCAATCAAGTAATAGAGGCCATCAATGAGTATATCGCGCAGTGTCGAAAATGTTGTAGCACCTGTCAAATAACCATTAATCGTATCGCCAATTTCAATGTTCTCTATCTGACTTTTGGAAACACGGTTGCGATATTTAATCTCTTCTCCGCCGGCAAGTTCGACCCAAACAAAATAGGTAGGAGGGGTGAATAACCCTTTGCTTGCTGTTTTTTCAATGACTGTCGCTTCTGCTGATCGAATTGAAGCTAAATCGTACTCATCCAGATAAGAATCGATCATTATCCAAGTGAAAAGGCTGAAAAATAAGCCCAGAACTAAAAGCCCGGCTAATTCTTTGATGTTTGTCATAATTTCCTCCATAACCATCCTTCCACCACCATATCAAACAGACGTTAAAATACAACCATAAAAAAACTACCAGCAAATGCTCTGATGGCAGGTCTACTTAAAATTCACCGTATGGTTGTTTCAAAATTTCTGCACTATAGAATCATCCTTTACAAGAAGTTCTACTTCTTTAGTGTCATGACCATTACCGTATAGAATGATATTCAGAGAATAGTTACCGTTCACTATTGAAGTAGCACCCTCACTTGCATGTTGAATGATTTCTTCATCCTTAAGTTCGTTCATTTCTTCAATTGTTAGCGTTGTGTAGCCACAATATGTTGTTACATCCCCATCTTTAAAAACAAACACTTCATCAATACGACTATCTCATGTTAGATCTTGATTCGCTATGAACCAAACTGGATACTTTTCAAAACCCTTACTTATCAGTATAAATTCATTTTCTCCAGCTTCATTTACTTTTAAAGTGTCTGTTTTCGTTGCATTTTCAGTGCTTCACGTCTCCACCTCCACAAGCTGTTAAAAACTTGTCAACCAGTTTATTATTAACAAATTAACGTGCCACAAAATGTGTTTCTTTTCCTTAGCAATAAAAATAGGGATATTGCACAGGAGTTTACCTCCCGTTCAATATCCCTACTCTCTAAAACCGTTAATACGACTACATTATCAGCCATATCTCTATGGAGACGGCGGGAGTCGAAACACTATCTCTCAAGAATACTGTCAGATCAGGGTTTATAAGGTTTTTTTAGACTCTAAAAAAACCTCTGACAACGGTTTTGACTATGTTTTATTAATATTGCTTACGGAGACAAGTCTTTCAATCGCTTAACTTTTATATCTAGCAAGTCCTATATAAATTGCTCTAGTACAACTAGGATTAGCTTATATTCAACCGTTTAATATTCTCTATTATTTCACCTAATTTTAATGTACACAAAACCCACGTACTTTTTCCTTCGATGTTTTCTTCATAATCATCAATCGGTAAAGCATTGTATATTTCCTTAATCTTTTTAATAATTTCATTATCAATTTTATTATTTCTTGTATATCTTTCCAAGTGACCAAGAATGGAACTAAAATAACTCAGATGCTGAAAAGTTATTTTATCTTTTTTAACAATCATAATTCTATAAATATCCTCTATATCGTAAGTTAACTCCTTAATAGAAGAATAAGAAAGTTTTTCATTCAATTTATTACTTAGATTCACTTTAGAATATTTTAATTTTTCTCTGAGTTCTTCTTTTATTTCATATATTTTCAAGAATTTTCGAATACTATTTCCGTAGTGTTTTACTGATTCTATAATATATTCATTATCTACATTTTCATTAATTATTTTTTGAATTGAGTCATTAAGCCATTGATTAAAAATATCTAATTGTGATTCTGATGTTTCCTCTAAATTATAGATTCCCTTAATAGCATCTACCATTTTTTCAAATCTAATAATGTCATTCATATCTGTTGAAATGCTTTCATAACTATATCTAGAATCTCCTAACTTTAGTAGTCTCATAAGCATTATAATATTGTTTCGATAACTCAAGAAGACACTTACTGAGATATTTTCAAGATAATTCTGGCTAACATTTTTTTCATTTGAATCTACAAAACTAGTATCTTCTTTAATAATAGAATTTAAAGTTGAGAGATATAATTCATCATCTAATAATGGATTTCTTTGTGGATTACCAAGAATTTCAAATAAACTTTTAAGATTTAGTATCCGATTTTCGTATAAACTATTTATATGGTTTATTAACTTTTGTCTTCTTAATTTTATAATACTACTATTAACATTGTCTGAATTAAACATTATAGTATCTAAATATTCCTTAATATCTTCAAGACTTTCAATGTCCAATTCAATATTTGGGTCATCTAATTTACTTAGAATGATTTCGCTAACAGTCTTTTTGTCCCGCAATAAATTATTAAATGAGCGGTTAAAGATTAATGCATTACAAAAATCATTTATAATATCCATTTCCAAGCCTTTCCCTTGGGTATAACCACCATTATTAAATTTTAAAAATAATGAACTTAGTAAGTAATCTTTTAACTGAAGATATTTTATTTTATTCATAACACTATAAAAATCATCATGTTGTTTATTAAAATCATCTAAGTGTTCCCCAAAAAGCACTTTAAAGACAGCAATTCTAATAATTAATTCGTCAACTTGATTTATTTTGTTCAGATTTTTTTTAAAATTTTGATTTTCATAATATAACTCATTACAAGAGATTAGAATTTGTTTTAATTCTCTTACCAATTTTTTAACTTTTCTAGAATTTGATACTCCATCTTTTAATTTATAGAGTAAAAATTCATTTTCCTTTATTTCATTATTTAATTTTTCTTCTAAATTGGAATATGTATCAATTTGTTTTTCTTTATTAGCCTTTTTTTCCTTTAGTAAAGACTCGTTATTTTTTTGAATTTCTTCACTATTTTTTTCAAAATCTAATATAATTTCATCAATATTAACAACAATATTTTCTTTTATTTTAATACCAACTTTATTCGACCATTCAATGTTTAATCTCTCTATTTTTAAGTTCTTAATAAAATAATTAAATATCTCATGATAAGTAATTTTAGATAACTGGAATTTCATATTCACAAATTTATCCAGATAATCTCTATTTATCTTTTCGTGTTTTTCAATTCGTTGTTCATCCATTAAAAAAATCACATTTATACCTTTAAAATTTACTAACTCTTTTATAAATATCAATGTATTTTTAAAAGTTTCTTCCTCTACTCTATCAAAGTCATCTACAATGATAAAAATTTTCTTATGATTTATTCCTAAGTTTTTAAGGTCTGATATATCATCATCATTATATTTTGATTTTTTTTTAGTTTTAGTATTTCCTAGCAGTTTCTGAATATCATTTTCCAATATTTTCTTAGTGTTTCTAAAATCAACTTGTTCATTATCATCCAAATTATCTAGTAATCCATCTAGCTTAATTACTTGCTTTAAGTTTAGAGTATTAATACTTTGGAATATTATATTTATATACTTTTTAAAGGGGCTATCTTTACCTGTATAGATACCATTTAATTTCAATATATCTTCAAGCTGACTAAAAAAATACTCCATCAGTTTCTCCGTTGTATCTAATACCATTGGTTGAATAAAGATATTAAAATTACCGTCTGCCTTTAATTTCTTTGAAAGAACGTTTACCAGACTGGTTTTTCCTTCTCCCCAATTTCCATTTAACAATAGAGCAAATGGTTCATTGTAATTGTTTCCGCTTAACAAGCCTAATATTTTTTTTAGTTCCCGTTGTCGAGTAGGCAATAGTTTTTTATATGAATTAATTTCAACATCTGATTCTTCATCAACTGTATCGCTGTTCTTTATAGATTCTTGTGATAAAAGTTGTAATACAGACCAACCTAGTATAATTACAAGAATGAACATAAGATCATTTATAACAACTAACTCGTTGATAGATATTGCAGTAAAAATATATGTTAACCCCAAGTAATAATATATTTTGGAAAAATTTTTGGTTATTTTATTAGATGATTTAATATATATAACTAATTCTTTTAAAAACAAAATAAAAATAAAACAATACAAAATATAGCCAATTGACCAGTACATTGATAACAAATGGTTTATTTTCTCAAGATTTGCTATTTTAAATAGATGGCCCAAAATGCAGGCTAAAGCTATATGACTCATTATATTTATAATTTTCAAATTAGAAAAAGCAGCACTTCGCTCTTTATTTTTTTTATCCCATACATAAATAACTACTAATACTAATAATATGCATAATACTATTACCGAATTATTATTTTTAATAATTTCATAAACTCCATTGGAAGTAAACTTCATTATTTGTATTATGTTTTCTAAAATTTTTAATATGAATTGGGTCAGTGTGTTATTCATTGGCTCGTCAATTAACTCCTTACTGTTCTTGGTATTCCTGTAATAGTTTTAATATTTCATGTCTGGAATTGTTATATATTCATTAATTTCCGGGTACAAAATTGTTGCATTGCTTGATATTTGATACATAAAATAAAAAAATAATTTAATGTGATCATTATTTTCATTAGCTGGCACAAAAACCATCTCTGTCTTTTCTCCCCACCAAACAGGATATGGGCAATATTCTCCTTTTTTACTTTTATATAAAATGATACCATCTTTGATACTTAGAATTATATTGTGCCAGTTATACTGTTCAGTTGTTCCGTACCAACTTTCTATATTTTCAATTAAACTTTTTTTGTTTTTTTCAATTGATTCATCTGTTTCTCCAAATTTTAATTTGTTACAAACTAGAAAAGTTGCCAGGTGGTCAAAATGAAATGATTGGGGATTATATCTCATTGCCGCATATGTTTTGTGCATAGTGTTAAAATCTTTTATCGCTTGCTCTATTTTAATTTCAACATTTTGTTGTACCTCAAACCCAACTTTTATTTCTTGAATGTTTTTAGAAAATAACTCTAATTTCTCGTCTACTTCCTTTAATATATCCATAAAGTTTTCTTTTTTCTTTTCTTCTAAACTGCAGATTAACTTTTTTAGTACCGCAGCATTTTCAAGTAATCTGTTATAAAAGAAATCAGTTTGTTTCCTGTATGAATTGCCTTTTAATAAGACTAAAGAATTTAAACTTACATCTTCTCTAAGAGGTTTCACTTTATCTGCGAGTTTTAACAAACTACTTTTCAAAGAATTCTCTTCAGCACCTAATGCTAAATCCGACTTCACTTCTCCTATAACTGCTGCACTTTCCACAGTAAAGAACCTTTGTAAACCCGCTGGTTGAATTAATGGACTGTTTCCTTTATCGTATACAACTACGTCACATTGAGGACTATTCCTATCAGAAGGAGTAATTATAAAACCTTGACTTATGTCAAGAAATTCAGGAATAAAAGATCTTAAATATTGTCTTACCAGTTCTTCTCGATATGTGCCAAATTCATGGTTATGAAAACTCATTGCATCGGGATGCTTTTTAAAAAGTGATTTCGAACTTTCAAATGCTCCTTTAAAGTTTTGTGCATGTTCATCAATGAAATATTGAAATTGAGAGTTTGCCATATCTTTCCCCCCTGTGACAAATTTTAAAGTGTTTAATACACAATTGATTTTTCTTTACGTTTTTTATCATATAAACTGGTACTTCATTTAATACTACAACTACTAATAAAAATCCTACGAAGTTCATCTCTGAATAAACTTTGTAGCGAAATCTTATATTATTTTTGCCTTAGTTCATTACACTAACTCCAACCACGCGACCGCTTCGCTATGTGCGGAGTCTATGTGGTAACACAAGGGATGTTGGTGGGTTTAATTGTATAGGTAATATTTCCATTTATGCTATCATTTTGTATTCCCCAAACAATAAATACTATATATATTTTTAGTCTTATCAATCAGACAGTAAATGATTTTTCTTCATTTGGTTAATTGTGAATACAGGACCAGTGCTTTCTTTCAAGTCTTTAAGTGTATATAGCCATCCCTCTGCTTTATTAGCTGGCGGATGCGGTTCATTCGGAAGATCACAAAGCAGCTTCTAAAGATAATATTTATATTTTGGTGCCTTATCAAATCCGAAATCTCTGTATCTATCAACTATATAGTTAGAGACACTATCTTTAACTATGTCGGGTATATCTATTTTTCCAAGCTCATTATTCCACTTTATTACTAATCTAAAAGTTGAAGGGTTATAAAAAGCGTCCTTTTATTTCATCCTCTTCTGTACTCTAATCCAATGCCTTTTAACCTGCCTTCGAATCATACTTCTTACTGGCAATTGATTCATTTTTTGATGAGCTTTATATGCATAAGAGATAAAATTACCATAGTCTTTATATTGATAACCTAAATGTGTATATAAGTCATAAAGCTCTTTTTTAGGACCTGGACGACCAGTAGCGTATGAAATACGTTTGCTTGTATTCGCCTTCCTATATGCCCTTGAGTAATATTTAAATAGGCTCTTTTCACGGATTTTTATTAACTTGCCATTCGTCACAAAGCCCAAATAATCTAATGTAGATGGCTGCAGTTGCTCATTTAAAATATCTCCATTTTGATAAAGCCTGATTTCTGTTTTTTCTTTTTGTATATCTAAACCATCCTCTTTATACTTCTCCATAATATCTAATAACTCATCTCTTATTGAATGGACTGTATCTGTTGCTTGATTTGAAATTGGAATAACTAAAATGAGATCATCACAATATCTTCTATATAAGGCTTTAACATGTTTTTGTTTTGCCCACTGCATCATTTCTTTATCGAAGTCTATTAAATGAACATTTGAGCATACTGCGCTCATTCCAGACCCCTGTGGTATCCCAAATTTATTTCTATTTACATGCAGATGTTCCTTTTTAAATTCTCTAAACTCAATCGGCTCCATTATTTTAGATAATTTTATTTTCTTTAGCTTCTTCTCACCATGCTTAGTCTCTAAAAACTGGTCAATATCATCCTTATTGACGTATGTAAATTTCGTTAAGTTTCTAAATATCTTGTACCAATCATCTGATAAGCTATCCACATTCAAAACGCGCTTTATATTGTTTTTTAATGTTTTATGTGAAATATTATCAAAGAAGCTCGTGAAATCCATTGAAATAATTACCGCATGTTCTTGCTTAAATAAATGTTCAAATACTTCGTGCGCAAAGTTCACACTATTCTTACCTTTTTTATTATTTCTATAAGCTACTGCTATTTCATCGATATTTTTGTCTTCAGCAAATTGGTTATAAGAATTGTTTAATAAATCACCGTAGTATTTATAGATATAGCTATCTTTATGTGCTGAGTAGAAAATTTTTCTTACTTTCTTTTTCTTCTCTTTCCTTTTGCTCTTCTTCACATGATCGTATAATTCTGGAATTGTTACGTACTTTTTAAAAATAATTTCAAAGTGAATGGACGGTAAAAAAGCATAAGAAGCTACCCATTCACTATCTTGGAGCTTAGACTTCATATGCTCTATTTTAATACGTTCATCGAAATGTAAATAATTCTTTTGTTTATACTTTGACCAGTTGATATTAGAAGAGCTAGGAAGGTTATGTAATCGTCGTGGTCCCTTACTCCGTTTCATAACAGAACAACCTCCTAGCCTAATGTTGTGTCATTTATTCATAAGAATAAATGCTCTGCTGACCACTATATTTCACTTTGTTAAAAGCGAAAATCTTTAAAACACTCAATTATAATTACATTAAGGAGGTAATTACAACTGTGATAAGTTTGACTGACTTGCCAGACCTGCAACTACTGTTACTGTATCTAGAAATCATATGGCTGCTTGGTGAGGTTCTTAACGTTAAGAAACTTGCCAAGCATGAAACCTATCTCTCTCATAACCATTTTTATGAGACTATTAGATTATACAATCTATACTAATTTTAGTCAATTTCACCTATTAAAAATAATCTAATAATGGCAAGATTTAATATCAGATCAATACCTTTACTAGTGTTTAAGTGTTTAAGAGTTTCAGCGTTAATTTAGTTCCTGATTATACATTCAACCCCTATTTGCCACGCAATCGCACTAGTTATCCAAATTTGCTGCTTAGATAAATTTAAATAAAAAAATGTAGCTAGTAGTATTTTCAATGTATCGTTGTTAGGGTTCATATTGTATTGTCAATATTTTTGTGTTTATGATTTTTCAAGAGCAACACGTCTTTATTAAAATCAATATAACGTCGGGTCGTAAAGCGCTGATTTTATTCCTTGAATTGCGCCACCAGGTTAATTGTTCTTTATGCTGCTTGCCCTGTTTTACTGTCTGTTGCTTTTTTGTGGTTTTAAAGTCATCACAAATTTTCTGGCGATTTTAAACAACAACTTTATGCTAAATATTGTGTGCCACGTTGACTAAACACGCTTGATATTTCGCTTTTTGAGACACTGGTTCGCGTATACCATGCCTATTGTGTAATGCAAAATAACAGTACATAGAATTGCAATACGATGGTGGTGGCAATTGCAAAGAAAAATACATACCGATTTGAGCAATATTTCACATGGAGAGGCGGGCATGATTGCCTGCATTGGCTGCATTGGCTTCGCCAGGTCCTTGTGGCCCTGGCTTCTTGGCTTGTGCATCTTGCCCGTAGAGGCTCCTTGTCAAATCAACTTCGAGTCTGCAATATACTTCGTTTTGCAAAATACACCTATTAAGCCGTCTAAGATAAATATGGGACATCTTCAACACCACAGCCTTTGATTTCCTCCAACCGTTCTTGTCAGTTACGGCTAAAACTTCCTTAGGTCTATCTTCGCTAATGTCTACTGCGATATAAATGGATTCTTTAGACACCAATTCATGACATGCCGCAATATATGTGACATATTAATAAACGCACTTAAAACAGTTATGTAGAGAACAATTGTTAATTGCTTAAAAGAGTGATGACTTTATCTTTTCCCAATAGTGCGTGAATAAAATCCATCCGGTTATATTTCTCGTTCTCAAGGATTCTGTTGGTTCTATCGCCAGCTGGCCGTTTCTAAATGATTGCGAACGCCCCCTACCCGCAAAACATCCATTATCTAAGTAATTCCTCTCCTTATATTCAAACAGTAAAAACTAGTTTTAACTGTAATGTTTTTACTGTTTTAGATTTTGAATTAAATATTTTTGAAAATTATTGTGGATGGACTTTTATATATCAAATTCAATATCAAACCTAATATCAAAACCTATTAGCGGTTCATTTTTTAACGGAAAACAGTCCTTTAAACTATTGATATATAAGGCTTAAACGAGTTTTTCTATTTTGTTTTTCTTATGGACAACTTTAGGAGTTAATCTTTTCGTAGAAAGCATAGGGATTTCTAGGTAACTTATCGAACATAATAAGTTTCTTATAGAAGATAATTTACGACGTTATGCTTTCTTTCATTTATTATCGTTTTCTGGTATGCGTAAAAGTGAAGGGTTTGGCCTAATGTGGAAAGATATTGACTTTGAAAACAATGAGGTACGCATCAATAAAACTGTCGCACGTGGAAAAGAAGGTCTTTATTTAGGTCCAACTAAAAACGGCTTACCACGCACAATTAAGATGGATAATACGACTATGCAACTTCTAAAGGCATGGAAATAGAAGCTAGCAGAAGATTTCCTGCCACACGGCATAAATACGCTGAAGCAAAACCAACTTGTGTTTCCAAATACGTTTAATGATTTACATGAGCCTAATAAAACGTTTCGCTGGTTAAAATATATTAGGGAAAAATATAAACTTGATCCTATTACAACTCACGGCTTACGTCATACACACTGTTCCTTGCTGTTTGAAGCTGGTGCAACAATTAAAGAAGTACAATTTCGCTTAGGTCATAAAGATGTGAAAACCACGTTGGATGTATATACGCATGTTACAAAAAAAGCAAAGGCAAGCACCATTGAAAAATCCGAGAAATATTTATCAAATTAAATCTGTTTTTGACGAAGGCTTTGACTATTTTAATTTGAAATTCAATGAAACTATATGAAATAGCAAAAACGTCAAAATCCTTATATACCAAGGGTTTTGACGTTCATTGAAACTCAATGAAATTGCTTTATGGAGACGGCGGGATTTGAACCCGCGTCCAGAGGCTCCAACACTTAAGCACCTACGCGTGTATTTTGCCTATTTGGATTCGCGTAGCACTATGCCGACCTAAGAGTCTCAACGGTTTGTCCGTTTTCATACTAATTTATTTTACGGTTTTACTCTGTAGTGAGTATTACATATTAACAAACTTGGTTCAAAGACCTTCTAATTAATATTATATATCAACTCTTTAATATTTTGAAGCTCAACTCATTATTTCTTGTAAGACAGATTTTAATAATTCAATTGCAGATTCATCTTTTGAATCATTTGTGCCTAGTTCTCCTTTGAAAGCTTTCGAGAGAATAGACTTTGATATTTTTTCTATCAATCTCAATGAGTCAGAATACAATTGTGAAATCTCATTTTCTTTTTTCCTCAAAGCTACCAAAATACCTACAATGGCTTCTTGTTCTTCAATAGACGGTACAGGTATATTAATTTTCTTTAGTTCATTTGCTGCTAATTGTGGTTGCGCACTGCCCGTAGAATATATTGTAAGTTGGTCTTTAAAATACCTAGAAGTCATCAAGTAAAGAAAATATTCTGGTAAGTAGTCAACGTTTTTCTCTTTTAATCTTAAAATAACTAATTGAGCGTTTATAAATCCTGTATTACAGAAGTCATTCTTTAAAAATAATCCTAATTTCCCAATACTTCCTCTTAAAGACATTACGATATCTTTATCTTGTAGTTTACCGCTACGTAATGATTCAAACTTTTCCTGAGTAATAAATTGCAAATTTTCCATTTCAATATCTCTATTATGAAGATTTTTAGTGGAAATAAAAGGTATTCCCAAGTCAACCAATTCAATTTTTTTAGGATAATTTGAACTTCTATCACCATTAATCACCTCAAAAACTTCATTTATGGTTTTAAAACTCCATTGCTCTTTAAGTTGCCCAATTGTTCCATCAATATCTATATTATTTTTTCTGTTATTAGTCTCATCTTTAATATTTGTTAAAGTATTTAACTCTCCATTAAAAGCCTTTTCTAAAATCGCAGCACGACGAAGTTCAAATGTTTCTTTTGCATCTTCAATTAATTGCTTAGCCTCTTCAATTTTACTTAAAAGACTTTCTATTGTCTCTACTATACGTTTTTGTTCGTTAAAAGGTGGAACTGGTAATAGACTTTCTCTTAGATACTTATAATGTCTACTATACCCTTTGTTCGGTATGTTAACTGTTTTTAATAAGTAATAAAAATACTTTGAATAAAGGTTTTTACTAGGTTTTAACAATTTTGTCCCATCTGCTCCTTGAGCAAAATTAAAATCTATCCACTTTATACACCTTGTATGGTCACCAAAAACAATAACTGGCAATTCACCTGTGTATTCATTTTCTTGATTATTAGTAAATCCAGATATTAACTGCATTCCTTGGTCTATTACGGGAATTCTTCCTTTTATCGCATACTCTTTTTGTTTAATAGCATCTGCTCTATTACCACTTAATTTAATTACACTATCAAACTTTACCCATTTCCAATTCCCAGGTAATTCATAAGGTAGTTCATCTTCTGGTAATAACGCTTCTTCTACTAATTCCTCTAACGTTTGTTGTTTATTTTTCTTACTCATCCCCCGCCACCTCAACAGCGCGTAGTTCTCCTACGACTTCATTTAACAACCGCATTGCTTGTTGTAGTTTTTCAATCGCTTCTTCCGCTGATTCAATTGGGTCTGGTAAGTTATTATAAGCTGATAGGGAGTCGTCCGCGATTAGACCAATATCTAAACTATCATCTTTTGCAGCAATACCTTCACGTGTAAACATATTCCAACGGTCATCTTTCACAGTAAAATGGTTTTCCGCTTTGTATGCCTCAATAAATCCTTCAAAATGTTTTTCTGTAAACGGAGTACGTTTTCCAAATGAAGGCATGTTTGTGCGCATATCATATACCCATACTTCTTTTGTGTTCCCCTCATCTGTTTTTCCTCTATCAAAGAATAAAACATTTGTTTTAACGCCTTGTGCGTAGAAAATACCTGTTGGTAAACGTAAGATTGTATGTAAATTACATTTATTCATTAAGTCCCGACGGATTTGCGCACCTATTCCACCTTCAAATAATACGTTATCTGGTATTACTACTGCTGCACGCCCTGTACCATCTGTTACAAGTGAGTTATAAATTAATTGCAGGAAGTTTAATTGCTTATTTGATGTTTCAAATGTTAAATCATCACGTGTAGCACGTTCGCCGCCTCTTTTCGTACCAAATGGCGGATTCGTTAAAACAACATTGTAGTTTTTCATCCATTTACCATTTGCTGATAGCGTATCACCTTGTTCTAATCTTCCTTCCATATCATGCAGTAATGCGTTCATTAAAGATAAACGATGTGTATCTTTAACAAGCTCCATCCCTGTAAAGGCTTGCTTTTTCTGGAACTCTGCTTCATCTGGGGAAAGGTCAAAGTAATTATCTGTTTTTTCTTTTAAATAACGGTCAGCCGCAATCATAAAGCCAAATGTCCCTGCAGCTGGGTCATTACAACGCTCGCCTACTTTAGGGTCAAGCAGTTGAACCATTGCATCAATTAGTACACGTGGAGTAAAGTATTGTCCTGCTCCTGATTTTTTTTCACTTGCATTTTTCTCGAGCAATCCTTCATACAGATTGCCTAACCCTTCTTCTTTCGCACTGTACCAATCCAAACCATCAATTGATTTTATAATTTTTTCGAGATTTTTCGGCTCATCGATACTTGTAGTTGCACCATTATATATCATACGCAGGCTCTCATTTTCAATATCCTCACTACCCAAATCAAGTAGCAATTGTCTATAGAATCGATTTAATTCGAGACCCTCTTTACTCACTAGATCAGCCCAACGCTTCCCCTCTGGAATAATAGACTCTGTATCTTGTTCTTGCATCATTTTCAAGAAAAGCAGATATGTTAATTCGGTTACATATTCATGATAAGTTATACCGTCATCTCTTAATACTGACGCTAAGCTCCAAAGCTTTGAAACAATTTCTGTGTTATTCATTATGTTCCTCCTAATTTCTGTTCATCTAAATCATTATACTTGAGTTTCATCATATTCTCGATAGTAAAAGGGAATCTACCGAAGTAAACTCCCTTTTTGTTTACTCATAGTCGTTAATCTGTCATATTCGCGTAAATATATGAAGCACTCGTAAATGTTAAATGGATACCGTATTACTGAGTGGCATGAAAGATAACGCTTTTTCAAATTCTGATTTTGCAACAAGTTGGTTTGTAGTCATCAATTCAATCGACGTTCCAACAACACTATAAGTAAACTGTTTCCCACGAATTTGTGTGAATACATTTACTTCATTTTCAACAATACGCTGCCATACTCGTTCAATCAACTGCTCACCCCATCAACTTATATACAAATTATCATTAATCGCATATACGATCTTATCAATCTCATCACCAAATTCACGTTTCAGTACGTTATAACCCCCACTACTTTTAAATGGCTCTTCTGAAAATGCTTCTTCTGGTGTTGGTGCTAAAACAGGAACTTGAAACAACTGCTTTTCAATACGGTCAAGCCATTTACGTTGCCTAGGCGTCCAATCGTGTAATGCATATACTTTTTGCATCGCGTTTTTCACACGTGTTTCATGGTCTACCAAAGCTTCCCCTATTGCAGCTTGACGAATAAAACTAATAATATCCGCAGCAATATCTACATTCTTCGCTTGCTTCCAAGCTGATTGTAAATGTGATTGTTTGAATCCTTTAGTATCTAGAAGGGTTACAAGTTCTCGCAAATCTTTACGTGTTAAGTCTTTTGGTCTATTGCATATTAATAGAAGTGCTGGGATTTCATTCATGTTTTCTCGAATGTATTGGACAAAACCGTTTATATAGTCTGCTGGCTTTTCGTTTCCTTCCCCATATCCACGGGTTACATTCTTTATTTCATCTTCATGTTTTGAAATAACTTGAAGCTCTTTAGGCGTCTGATACGTTGCGACATATTCAAACAAAATACTATTAGCTTGGGCTTGTTCTGGTCGGTAGTGTTGAATTTCCTGCGCCCATTCATCAAGTGATACACCGTTTGCTAATTCTTCAAAGCGACGTTTCCCTCTATCATCAATCTTTTGTTTTTTACGCTGAATTTTCGCAACGAGCTGATTACGGAAATGATCTACTTCATCTTCTGTCTCAGCTTGCGTAAATGAATCATGTATATCAGTTATCGTGAAATTTTGCTGCTTCACAACAGGCTTCATATCTGTATATTTTTGCAGTTGATTGTAAATACCAACCGCATCATAAACTCGGAAATGGGTTTTCCCGATGTCAGGGCATAAACGTGTTGCACGACCTAGCATTTGGTCATATAATATACGCGACTTTATACGACGTAAAAAAACTAAGTTTGTAATGGTTGGCACATCTATTCCTGTAGTAAGTAAATCAACTGTTACAACGACATTTGGTAAACGCTCATTTTTAAAGCGTTTAATCATTTCATTTGGGTTGTAAATAGAACCTGTAATTTTTACAATCGCATCATCTGATACTACATCTCCGCGATTTGCATATGCTTCTTTTAGTAAACGGACAACCAAATCCGCATGTTGATTTGTTGCAGCAAAGATAAGCGTTTTTTCTCGACTCTCTGGATCAATATAGTCTGTTAATTTATTTAAGACTGCACGATTAAATGATTCAGTAATGACTTGTTTATTGAAGTGTTCTACATCAAACTTTAATTCGTCTTTTAAGCGTTCGAGGATAACTTCACCTTGCTCAGGGTCGTATAATTCAACTTCCTCGCCTTTTTCGAATGAAATCCCGCTTTTTGCTAACTCTGATTCAAATAAGTATGGCGGCTCATGGTCTACTAAGTAGCCATCTAATACCGCTTCTGTATACGAGTATTTGTAAATGGGTAATCCAAAAATATCTGTTGTATGGAGCGCTGGTGTTGCGGTTAAACCAAGCACTGCTGCATCGAAATAATCGATTACACGACGATATTGACTTACATAGTCATTTTGATTTTGAAATAACAGCTCATCATCCGACATTTCGCGGTCACTTGTATAGCCCCTATGTGCTTCATCGACAATAATAAAATCATATTGCCCAACTGAAGGCGACTTTTCTCCATCATTATAAAATAAGCGTCTGACCATTCCCTGTACTGTCGTAATCTGAACTTTGGTTTCAACATCTGGAGTCAGATCGTCAAGTTCCTTTACATCATAAATACTAGCAAATGACAAGCCTTCAATTTTGGTATCCTTTAATGCGTCAATTGCTTGCTGTCCCAGTGAATTACGATCAACTAAAAATAAGATACGGCGACACTTTTTCGCTTTTATCAGTCGATACATAAGTGAAATCGCTGTACGTGTTTTTCCTGTACCTGTCGCCATTGCAAGCAGCATTTTACGCTGTCCTTCGATTAATGCTTTTTCGACAGCTAAAACTGCAGTTTGTTGATAAGAACGTAGACCAAACTTTGTAATATCTTCTGCTGCGAGTTTTGCATTTGCTTCTGTATCATCTACATCTAAGAGTAAACGTAGATCCTCTGGAGAGTGCCATCCTTCCAATGCATGTGCATGTTTATGAGGTGTACGTGAATCCCAGAACCAGATACCTGATTGATCTTGTAATTGTTTTAAGTATGGTCGTCCATTTGACGCGTATAAGAATGGTGCTTTATATTCACCATTTACAGGAAGCAATTTGATACCTTCCTTTTCGTCTATTAAACGTGCATACGTTTTCGTTTGGCTTTCAAGGGCTGCTGGAATATCTCGGTGCTTCGCTTTTGCTTCAACAATGCCCACCAATTCTAAGCCAATGAATAACGCGTAGTCGGCATACTTGCTACCAACTTTCCATTCAGCAATTGCCATATTTTTATTCTTCACTGGCATTGTTTTATTCTTTTTGAAGCTGAGTTTTTCTGTATCAACAATCCAGCCAACAGAGCGTAACTTCTCGTCAATAATAGTGCGTGTCTGCGCTTCCGAAAGACGATGTTTCTTTACATGAAGCTGTGATTTTTCCTTACGCTTTACACGTACATCTTTCGAAATCGTATCATCTGTTATTACATGTAATTGTTCAACAAGTTGTTTCTCTTTAACTACAATTTCTTTTTCAAGTTGTTCAATTTTTTGTTGAAGTTCTTTAGTTGTATCAACTTGTTTCAACAATTCTATATATTTAGGAGCGGAAAATTTCCAATCAACATAGACTTCCACAAACCAAATGGATAGTTGATATGCAAGTTCTAATAAGCTTTTCGCTTCTTCCGTTGTGCCATAGTTTGCTTCATGTGAAGCGGTGTTGCCTTTACGACGCAATATATCAAAAATATCCAATAGTTCAGGCTCTGCTAGCCCTTCTTTTCTCATTGTATTTATGCGGTCTACTTGTGATGTATTGTAAGCCATACGAATATTATCAGAAGCTAATACCGCCTTCGCAATTGTTTCACTAAATAATCGAAGTTTCATAATCGATGTATGGGGGTCTTGATATACATTACGTTCAGCACTTTCCCCTAACTTTCCCAGCACTTCCCATTGACCTTCAAAAAAAGAAAAGTTACTCTTCAATGATTTCACCGCTCTTCAATGTAGTATGTTTCTTCAATTGTACTATATTGGAAATATTAAACACACTATGTAGAGCTTATTTTCGATATTTCACTGTAATATATATTGCTATATCTCCACTTTTCTGTCTACTCAAGCTAGTTTCTTTGTTTCTATTTCATCGTCAGTTGGAGTGGTAAATAGTTTAGCTATAACCTTGAGTCGCCTTCACACACCTACACCCTTTCCACTCAAACCCATCATGCACAAATATACGAAACCATCTTCCTTGGAGATCTGCAAATAACAAATACTACATTTATCTCTACTTCTATCGGCGGGGGAGGATAGGTGGGGGGGTGATTACCAGATTTCACTAACCCTTTCCTAGCAAAAAGGGTTAGTGGGTGTATCTACACAACTATCGATATCTGTAGAACTTAAAAAAAGATGACTCCTATTCAATATAGGAATCATCTTCTAGTTGCTTAATCTCTTTTTTCATTGTGTCCTTGACTTAGGTGCCAATTTAATTAATACTCCCTTTTCGACATTTTACATATAGCCCTTTTCCTTAAGTGATATAAACTGATGGTCACCGATAATTACATGATCCAATAGCTCCACTCCCATCACACTGCCAGCTTCAGCCAGTCTCTTCGTAACTTCGATGTCCTCTGGTGAAGGATTACACGTGCCGCTCGGGTGGTTGTGAAGACAAATTATCGACGCTGCACTTTGTTTCATAGCTTCCTTGTACACCTCTCTCGGATGTACTATCGAGGAATTTAGCGAACCGATGAAAATGGTCTTTTTATGAAGCACCTCATTTTTCACATTTAGGTACAAAACCACGAAATGTTCTTGCGTTAGTGACGTCATCTCCGCCATAAGATAAGACGCTGCATCCTCTGGAGATCTGATTGTATAACGTTTTTCATTCATTCCAGCATTCCGTACTTTTTTAGCAAGAAGCATTCCCGAATGAACTTTCAAAGCTTCATTATGCGTCATGCCTTCCTTCTCCAATTCAGACACAGTCATCTCGACTAAAGATCTTATCCCCCGACCCGCTAAACGACCTGTAAATTCTGGCGTTGAAGAAGGTCCGATTAAGACGGCAAGAATATCCTGTAATTCTATGACAGCTTCAGAACCGATTGCATTGTATGTTGCGACTGCTTCACGAGCAGATGTAATATATTTTGTTGTCATTTTTATAATCCTCTCTCACACAAAGCTAGCACCGAGTGGCACTAGCGTTCATGTGCCACTCATTCCCTGCCCGGTGGAAGGCTTTTTATGGTATAATGAATCTACAATATTTTAAGGAATCACTTTTTACGAGATGCGAATCGACGCGTCTCCTTTTTTTCGCCCATTTTTGCGATTACTGCATCATCCCAGCCCATCTTTTTCAGATTGGAAGCTGTGATGTTCAGCATTTTCCATGGATTGACACCTTCGAGCACCATGTTTTGCGCTACTTCCTTCATTCCCTTTTCATCAAATTGCCACGATGCAGAAACAGTGTAATCCCAAATGACTTCTCCTGTATCAACTGGACCATTGTTGTCGACGAAGGCCTTTAGTTCAGCCTTCATAGCTTTTAATGCTGATTCAACACGTTCAATTTCTTTTCCTAATTTAATTGCATTATCCATACTTTCAATAACCTCTGTTTTTGCAAGTACCATTTTAAAACTCCTCCTTTAGATTCCTATATTTCCGCTGCCAATTACCTTCACATCACCGTTTTCAATAGACAAGAAAATATCTTGAATATCGGTAAGCAAATTTAGCTTTTTAACTTCTCCTTTACCATCCAGTTGGTAGATACCCCCAAACTTAAAGACAAGGAATTTCCTCTCACTCATTTCGTCCACATAGCAGATGTATGACTTGTTCGCACTTCCCTTTTTGTTGTTAGAAACTAGACGTTCTAATTGTTTACCAACCATTTGAATCGCTCCTCTTCCTTTTATTTTTGAAAACAAAAAAGCCGATCGTATCCCGAAGGATTCAATCGACTTTTAATATATATCACGCAAAAATGCGTAAATACCCTGTGTGATTATGCCCGAAAGCAATTTTGTGACGTGCAATTACATCTGCCTAGCTTTTCCCGAAACGAGAATTCATAGGCTACTACCTTCATGTCGTATCTCCTTTTGTATAATGAAAAGGTATAACGACTTTCATCAAAATACGATGACTTGGAAACTAATAGAATATAGATTAAGTTTATCAAATCAATGTAACAGTCGCAACACTTTGGGAATTGTGTATCTAGTAATAAGACTTCATGATAAGTACCTGTGCGAGAAAACTTCTCGCACAGGTACTTTTTTGTTGGTCATATAGTTCACTTAAGATTGCATGTTCTGTTAATCGGAATATATAAGTCAGTGAGACAATAGCAAAAGTTAGGTATACTCAATAGATATACAACCAAACACTATACATGTAAAGATAGGTGATCATGATGAGTGAAGGTAAAAGCATTTTAATTATTGAAGACGATCAAGAAATCAGTAAGCTGCTAAGCGTCATGTTAACAACAACAGGTAGAGATATTGTGTTAGCTTATTCGGGAACAGAAGGTCTGCTTCAGTTGAAAAATACTAGTTTCGACTTAATTGTATTGGACTTAATGCTGCCGGGAAAAAGTGGCGAAGAATTGATAGAAGAGATTCGAAAAGAAAGCTCAATTCCGATCATTGTCATTTCAGCCAAAGTGGATATCGAGAATAAAGTCAACGTATTGAAGTTGGGCGCGGATGATTATATAACCAAGCCGTTTAATCAACAAGAGGTCGTAGCGAGAGTGGAAGTCCAATTACGAAAGTCGAGTCTTCATCCGTTGCAGACAACGAAGATGGTGTGGCGAAAGCTGACTCTTAATACAGAAAAACTGTCTGTGTCTTTAAATCAACAAGAACTGATGTTGACCAATGCAGAATTTGATATTCTGTCTTTATTCATGCGTAATCCGGAGCGAGCGTTTTCTAAAAAGGAAATTTATGAAAGCATTTGGAAAGGAACGTACTTTGGGGATGACAACACTATAAGTGTTCATATTTCGAATCTCCGCAAGAAGATTGCCGAACTTACTTCTGACGAATATATCAAGACTATTTGGGGGATCGGATTCATGCTTGTTTAATTCCTTATGATTTCTTTATGGTTAGCTTACAGTATGTTAAAGAGATCTACGCTAAAGTATAGATATCAAGAAGTTTAGCAAAGGAGTCACTAACATGGAGACTATTATTCAAACGTATCAACTAACGAAAACGTTTAAAAATGCGACCATCATCGAACCTCTTAATTTCTCATTACGTAAAGGAGAAATTTGTGCTCTCATCGGTCAGAATGGATCAGGGAAATCGACGCTCTTTAAAATGCTTGCAGGCCAATTACATTCAACTGCAGGAGACATTCACTTGTTCGGAAAAACTGGAAGAGACGTAGCACAAGCAAGGAGAAGGATGGGCTTCTTGGTAGAAACGCCTGTCTTCTTTCCGGATTTTACTGCCTCTCAAAATCTGGAGTATTTCCGAATTCAGCGCGGCGTCGTTGAAAAGAAGCGTGTAGATGAAGTCTTGAAGATTGTTAGCCTCGCAAAAGAAAAGAGGAAACGGTTTAAAGACTATTCTATGGGAATGAAACAGCGATTAGGTATAGCTCTTTGCCTGTTGAGCAGTCCTGATTGTTTAGTTCTGGATGAGCCGATCAATGGGTTGGATGCAGAAGGGATTCGGGAAATTCGTAATTTATTGGTAAAACTGAATCAAGAAAAACAGATAACAATCTTTATTTCTAGTCATATTTTAACCGAGTTACATTTGCTGGCGACACGTTTTGTTTTTATTAAGAATGGTGTCATTGTTGAAGATGTCAGTAAAGAATCACTGCAAGAAAAAAGCCGGAAACAACTTCAACTTACGGTCGATGATCCAGCCAAAACAGCGCAACTATTGGAACAGGCATATGCAGATATCGAATTCAAAGTGCTTCCCAATCAAGTGATCATCATCCACAATTATGTCGAGAGCAGCGGAGACATCAATCGTTTATTACTGCAAAATGGTGTATCCGTGGGAGAGTTCCGAATAGAAGCCCGAAATTTAGAAGAATACTTCTTGGAACTCGTTGGGGGGAATGTTCATGATTAATTATTTGAAGAGTGAGCAATACCGCTTATTGCGTAAAAAATCACTGCATATTTCCAGTCTCGTTTGCTTATTGCTGATCGCAGCCGCAGCAGCTGTGTTGTACTATTCTCAAAAAGCGGATCCGAATTTCCCATATGCTACGAATCGATTTTTCTATTCAAATGTAGTCGGAAGCGGTGGGCTTATTATCATTGTAAGTTTTCTCTTTAATTTCAGTCTCACAGGCAAGGATACGGGTGTGCTGAAAAACGGAGTTTCATTTGGGATATCCAAGAACACCATCTTCTGGTCCAAACTGATCCTGACTTTAAGTTATTTCCTGCTAATTAGTGTCATCGGCATTTGTTTAATGATTGGGCTGGGCGAGTGGCTGATGTCTGGTGATCGTGAGTCGGTCAAAGACTTTTTGACAGCACTCGGCAATATGGTCCCGATTTTACTCAGTGCATTCTTCATAATCCATTCGCTGAAAATGTTGAAGGTCGGTGAAGTCTATATCTTTATTCTCATGCTGTTCATCTTTGTATTTTCGGGTGACTTGCTGCGTATCTTATTTCGGCCGTTTACAAGTTTACAAGACGTATATAAGTATGCACCAGATGCCTTATTACATGATAACTTACTAAATTTCATGAATCATACTGTACAATTCGGTTACCAATACTGGAGTATAGGTGTGCTACTTTCTGTGATAGCTTTACTGATGGGTGTCACAAAGTTTGCGAAACAAACGATTGATTGAGAAAGGATGAATGAACGTGAGCAGCTGGTTGATGATGATCCTACTGATTTCACTGCTGGTCGTTATGACTGGAATATCTCTTTTACTTCATTGGGATATTAAAAAGATGACGAAGCAATTAGAGGGAATCATTGAGAACTTCGGAACAAATGAAGTCGTTCGCACCCATACCCATAATAAGAACCTGGCCCGATTTGCTGCAAAAATCAACCAGCTCATTCATTTATTTAAGCAGGATCAACAGCGCAAGCACGCTAAAGAAATGAATCTGAAACGGGAAATCACGAATATCTCACATGATTTACGAACACCTTTAACGTCTATCAAAGGGTTTTCGGAATTGTTATCTAATCCATCGTTAACTGTAGCGGAAAAGAACGAGTATCTGGCTGTTGTTCAAAAGAAAATCGATAATCTGACCAATGTTGTGGATTTGTTCTATGAACTCTCGCAACTGGATTCCTTGGACAAAAAAATGGTCATGGAGAAGAATTTCCTGGATCAAATAGTGGTAGAAGCGATGCTGACGTTTTATGGTGAGTTTGAGAAGAATCAATTGCAAGTGCAGATAGATGAACATGCAGTTTCTCCTATTCTGGCAGATAAGAAAGCTACAGATCGGATTGTAACCAATATCATTCAAAATGCGCTAGTCTACAGTAAAAGTACTGTAAAGATGGATCTGATAGAAGACATTGAGTATATTCGATTACGTGTTACAAATGACGTGGAGACGTTTAATGTTACAGAACTTCAACGAATTTTTGATAGGACATTTAGGATGGACTCTAGTCGCACCGGCAAGCAACTTGGTTTAGGCTTGCATATTGTTCAGCGGCTTATCGAGAAACAAGGAGGTAACGCCGTCGCTAATGTTACTGGAGATAAATTTATACTAGAAGTTTCGTTTAAGAAGTGGGAGTAGGTTCGGTTATTCAAGTTGGATTAGAGCGCGGTATAGATTTCACACTATCGGGCACGATTCCACTACAAAGTATTGTGCTTGATCTACATAGGGGCAGATTGTTTTACTTTAGGTGGGAATTCAAATTAAATAGTTTTATGTAGAAACAAGCTTTAAGAACATAGATTAAGTTCGCCATGTAAATATACGCTTAGTAGATAAGGGATTTATTCAAGCATATGATTGAAAAAACGAACGAACTTCAACGATTGTGTTGTCACCCTAAAGATTGATATATAGGCAAAAATGAAGAGTCCAATTCATATGCGAATTTGGACTCTATTTCTTCTTATTTTGTATTTTGCACCAGTGAACTGAACGGGTTGGAATATTCCAATTCGGTGCTGAACTTATTATATTTTCTTCTTTTAATAACTACTGAACTTTCGATAGCATTCAATGACAAACGGGCAATGCCTACAATGGCTAGAAGGCGTTGATGAGAATAAATTTTCTGCTTCTTCTGGCAGCATGTCTAAGATCTCCCGTTTAGAATTGATTTCGTTTGCTACACCCAAAGCCCACTGTCTGGAACTTTCCATATCAGCCTGATTGAAAACATGTTTACTCGCTCTTCTGAATCGAAGAAAATACAAGTTACCTTCAACCTTTGTTCTGTTCTTTAATTGTCCTACAGCCCACGCATACAATCCTACTTGATGATTGTCTCGAACATCATATCTGACGCGATTCGTTTTCCAATCAACTATTTTATCTCCATCTGGTGATATAAGATCTATATAGCCTTGTAACACCGGGGCTGAATCTGCATCAGAAAGAGATAGTTGAAAATGAATCTCCGTTTCACCCATGTTTTCTTTAATCGGTGCATGACTAACCAACTTTGACATTTCATCCATTGTCACTTCTGGATGAAACTCAGCTTCAATCATCCCGTTTAAAACGGCCTCTGAATGAGAAACCCCATTAATTTTATCCTCGACTGCTTTATGAACTCCCTTGCCTAAAGCTAGAGGATATGTGGTGGGTTCTTCGTATCCCTCGATGTATTTCTTGAAGAATCTATACGGACAGGTTTTGTAAAGGTTTAAACGTGAAAAAGAGTAAATCAATTTGATTTCTCCTTTCTTTTTTCTATTTTTAAAAATAGAAAAAAGAGACTGGATAACCAATCTCCTTCTATTAAATACCCATCAGAACGGCAGGTCATTATCGCCAATAGGACCTCCGCCCGTTTCGAATTGATTCCCATTTTGACTTTGAGCTTTACTGTTACCAGCGTAAGGATTAGCCTGTTTCTGATAGTTCTCCTGTCCTTGCTGTTGTTGGTTGCCTTGACCTTGTGGTTTCGGATCAAGAAACTGTACAAAGTCAGCTACAACCTCAGTAACGTATACACGGTCTCCTTTGTCGTTCTCGTAGTTACGAGTATTAATACGACCATTCACCGCAGCTTGACTGCCTTTTTTAAGGAAGTTAGCTGCATTTTCGGCAGGTTTCCTCCAAACTTGAACCATGATGAAATCAGCTTCGTTTTCACCATTGGCATTTTTAAACGGACGATTCACTGCCAGCGTAAAGTTGCAAACAGCTGCACCGTTTTGTGTGTATTTTAGTTCCGGCTCTTTAGTTAAGCGACCGACTAGACTTACGTTATTCATATGTTCTCCTTTTCTCATGACTAATTTTCAGCCATGTCCCTGATTTCTCTCCGTATAGGGTAACGGATATTTTAATTAGCCAATGACACTTTATTGTTTGTTTTTAAATTTTGTTTGCGCATGTCAATCCTTCGTTTTTGATTTTTTGACATCTTCCACATGTGATATATAAAGGCCACGTTCAGTACGACTTTATTCATTTCAAAGTCATAGGTTGACAGTGAGACTTTCCATGCAGCCCTTCCAATCTCTGCACCTTCTATCGCCCATCCGGCTCGTTCATCTTCATCTTTCACGTATTCAGCCAGCAGTCGATTGAACATCAAATGAATTTGCGTATTGTGACAGGATTGCATGATAAAGTAAAGAAGCTCATTCTGACGTTCTTCTTGATTTTCTATATGAGCTACCACTATGAACATGGCAAAGTGCTTTGCAAGCTCTTCGTATTCATAGTTCTCCCAGTCATTTAAGACTATTTCTCTATTCTCCTTGAATGCAGCTCGGTTCTCCCGTTTGTATTCAGCCCAACCAATGGATCGAAGTTGACGAACATTCAAACATTCAGCCGGATGTACGGGTTTCTTCCTTTTCCCGAAATACTTTTCACGTATTTCAGAGTAAGGAAGTCCCGATAACTTGGTCTCAAAGTCTAATACGCCACCGGAAACACCACAAAACCAACATTTAAAGATTTGATCATGCGTGTTAAGCGACAAATAATATTTATGTCCTTTTCCCGGTTTGGAATCCTCTTCGCAAAAGATACATTTGCAAAGAGTCTCCTTTTTACCGTGTGTACGGGGATTGAACGCAATACCATATTCCTCTGCAACTTTCAGGATTTCAGGAAGCATAATTAAGCTACCCCCATATCCGCATCTCCCAACTTCTCAAAGAACGTAAATCCGTTTTCTGTGCGGGTCTGCATCGTAAACTTTTCACCTTCAATAAGGTGTTGTGTTTTTTGAACCGCAACTTCCCCTTGTGCAAACACCATTGATTGAGTATTACTGGCAACACTCTTCACATACATTTTTGCGAAAGAAACGCCGCCTGGAGTTGTTCCCTGTTCATACTTTTCCATGATGAACGCATCTAGGGGTTCAGAAGCCGTTTCCTTTTCCTGTTGAACAGGCTCTTGAATGGATTCATTTTGAATCGATTCAGATTGTACTGGCTGCTCATTCACTTGAAGATAACTGAACTCTTCAAGGAAATTGAAGCCACTCTCTTTCTTAATGACCAAAGCCAACTCCTGACCCATTTGAATGTGGCTAAGAGAATCGATTACGTCCTGTTTTCCTTTTACTAGAACAAGACTCACTTCATCGGTTGCCTTATCCATAACATTCAGTTTTGCGAATGGAACTTTTTGTGGACTTACCCCTTTTTCAAAACTTTGTAGGATGTATACCCCTTCAATAATGTTGTTGCTTGATTGCTGAACGGGTGTCTCAGAAGATTGTTGATTTCCTGAAACCTCGTTTTGTTTGTTGGGGGCTGGATTAGACTGCTTCGGTGCATCCGCATTTCCACTGTTACTATTAAAGTCTTCATCAATCGACATTTCCTCACGAGTGTATAAGCCACCTAGAGGGAACTGACGACGAAGTACAAAAACCTCGGCTATTTTTTGGATCATAGCGGAAGGCATCTTATCCCAAGTGTTTTTATTTCCATACTTCGAATTAAGTTCACCTGAATTTGCCTGAAAGTATTCCTGGAAATCTACGAATACAGCAACCGGTCTAAAGCGTTTATGGTGCATGACAGCATAAGCACCAAGTATTGGACCACGCTTCTGACCGAACTCATGACGAACACTTCCCTCCGAAGGGATGAACTCAAATGTGTCACCTTCTCTAACCACGTTAGCGTTTGGAGGTCCTACGTAGCCGTCTTGCGTAGTAGCTACACGAAGCAACCCATCGCGAGTAGTAATGAAAGATGTATTCGGTCCGTTCTTCGTTTCATAACGTTGGAAAACGATATCACCGAGCAATGGATTCAATCCGAAGGTCTCACAGACTTCTATGAAATGATTCGCCTCTTCTTGAGTCCCTTTTGCTGGCTGAACAAACCTATTCCAAATTAACGACTTTTGTTCGTTTGTGAACGTTAGTACTTTTTCCACTTAAACCATCTCCTTTTGTATTTTTAATAAATAAAAAAGCTGACTTCACCCATAGTTGGATTAATCGGCTTTTAGGTAACCCACTGCAACCGAAAACGAAAGTTGTTTTCATATCATTTCATTGCAGCACTCCTTTCAGTTTTTTAAAACAAAAAAGCCGATGTCACCCTTAGTGGGATCAATCAGCTTTTAAAATATATATCACGCAAATAATGCGTAAGTATCTAGTGTGCGAAGAGCAGTTTTGTGCCGTAATTCGTCTGCCTAACTTTTCCCAAAGAGAATGAAAATACAAAGGCTGAACATTTGTGTCGAATCTCCTTTAGAAATAAATCAAAGGTTTTACGACTTTCACCTGTAGGAATGGTGACTTGGAAAATGATGAAATATGTATATATTATATCTAATGAAAAAGTGGATAGCAACCAGATGTGAAATAGAGTTTCCTATAATTAACTAAAGTGAAATCTTATCAAATATATGTAGAACTCTACTTCTCTAATCTTTTAGAAACAAAAGAAGTAGAATTCCAAAACACTTTGTAGGAAAGAATACGTTTCATCAACTTAAATATAAACAAAGCAATTTTAAAGTATCAACATTATTTAAGTCACTCATACTTACATTCAACACTTTAATAATTAACAGAATTAAAGAGGTTTTTATTCTCCATTTCCTTAATCAGGAGTTTTAAAAGAGTCAGGAGGCTTTATTTCATTATTGAAAAAGTAAGCTTCCGCGGATTTACCTATACCCCAGGTACTTGCAGCAGCAATTGATCCTGAAACTGCAAAACCTCCTACCGGAATTAGCTTGGCTGCTTGTCGTGCAACTTCTCTTAAACCAAAACCTGCACCGACATTAATACCGGCAGCAGCTAGATATTCCACTGCTGTTTCTTTAGTTGCTGTTCTTCCGGATAATGCTCCGATAACACTAATCATTAACATTTGAATCGGCACTAACAGCGCTATATCAGCAATTGGAATCGGGGTAGAACCCACACCCCCAGCTATAGTAGAGAACCGTTTAATTAGATTTGAGGATAATTTCTTTAAAGGTATTGCTCTTTTTTGCGCTTGAAAAAAATCTAATTGGGCCGATTCAGGTAAATTTTTCCCTATAAAGTCTAATAAAGTGGCAATATTCCAAAGATCATCTTTTATTGATGCTACGGGAATAATTCCTAAGTAATCACTTCCACTAAGTTCATAACCGTAATATGGAATATTAGCATTAAGTGGCGATTTATTTGCATGCAGCATATTGCTTATCACATATTCCATTTGCTCATCTAAATCAGCCGCCTTAATTGCATTTTCTTCTGGTGGCCACTGTCTTGGATTCTTAAAGGTATCTGCTTTATTTAGTATCATGACCAAAGGAATATCATACTTTAGATTCTCTTTAATAAATTTCTTTAGCTCAGCTCTAAATTCCATATCTTTTTCAGCTGCACTTACTTGTGGCATTGACATAACATGTAATATTACATCTGGCTTATGCTTCAAGATACTATTCTTCAGTGCGGATATTGCATCGTCCTCAACTGATTCATCAGGTTTTGAGGATTCAAAGATTCCTCTAGTATCAACAACCTTCCATGTAGAATACTCTTCAGCAAATGTAATCAAATACGGTTCATCCTGAGGCTCTTGCGCTTGGAAGTCATTAGTTTCCGCTACATCTTTTCCAGCCAATGCATTAATCAGTGATGATTTACCGTGGCCACGTTGTCCCATTAACATTAATACTGGGGGTCTACTTTCATCAATCAACTTTCTAATATCATCAAGAGCTGGCCCCAAAACCATTTTTTTAATTTGAGATTTTATAGCTTCGTTTTTAACAGGTATTGCATCGAATAGTTCATCAATTGTCTCTAATAACTCTTTAGTTTTTACTTTATCGATAGCCATATGATCTTCTCCTTCAAAATATATTTCTTGTCAAGATTCTTATAACATAAACAGCTTTGTTACATGTTTTTATGTATTCAATAAACTCGTCCTGTGCCGTACACCCTAAAATTATCCCATAGACTTCTAGAAGAATCAATCTTCTGAACACTTCATACACAGTTTAATACGTTGCATTTACCTGTCACTAAACCGCAAGACTTTACTAGTTCCATATAATTAATATTAAAAGTCATGCCTGTAGATTTGCTACCCATAATCAACAGGCAATATTAATTATACAGTTTTTCAAAAAGCACTACCTTTTACAAAATGCCAGCAGCTTTCAACCTAGTTCTGATTCAAATCTTATCATGGTCTAGATTATAGGTTATTCTAGCTAGTTAACTATTTTACGACTTCTGCGTCTTTTTCAAATTCCCCTTTGCTATTAAGGTAATAAAATTGGCCCTGAATATCGTCTATGCCTCCACGCATATCCATGTCAATTATCACCCGAACTTTCATCTTTACTATATTCACTATGATTGACTGTAAATGTTGAAGTGATTCTGCAACTATAATGAGACGCTCGTTAAAATGTTGGCCCCTCCACTTCAAATACATAAGTAAATCACTCACATGACCGCGCACAACGTACACATAAATAGGCTTGCCCTGAAACTGAATTGTCCCACTAAAAGGCTCTTGCGTCGGCAATACTTTTGATTCAGCAAAGTGTTGAAACAATTGAAAGAAAAGAAGGCGTTTCAAAACATCTTCTGTTTTGTATTCAACCCAATAATTACTTTCGTAACACTCATTCAGCCCAACAACGGCTGCTCCGTTTATTCCAAGTGTGAAAATAGGTATGGTCTGCTTGTTTCGATGGATCTCATGGCGAACGATTTTCTTCTCTGATACCATACGTTTTAATCGTTTCTTATCCAAATAAAAAAAACGGGAAAGTTGTGCTCCCCCGATTAACCCCACTGCTGCTAGTGCCTCTAATGCTTTTCGTTCTTTCGGTGATTCTCCGTTGACAAAATCTGAACGTTTTATGTTTGATGGTATTCGTGTCCAGTGCAAACTCCATTCATGTGATAAAGAAAATGGGCTAAGTGACATTGCTGCTGCCTCCTATAATTAGAATTAGTAAAGGGTCACGTCGATTTGGCGCGACCCATGAATATATTCAAAGCACCCGAGTAATACGAGTTCGAATCTGTTCTTTCTGTGTATCTGTTTCCAATACACGGACAAGCACACGATCACCTCTTTTAACGTTTTGGAACTTCAAATGACGGGCCAGCGAATCGACACCAGCTTCCAGATTAATGAACACCCCGTATTCACGGACACCTGAGACTGTACCGACATATTCGTTACCAGAAGTATAGCGACCGATAGAACGGAGCCACGGGTTCTCTTGAGTTGCCTTCGCGCTGACCGTCACCTTCTTCTCTCCCTTATCAATTTCCAAGACTTTAACTTTCAGGTGATCGCCTTGGTTGACCTCTTCCGTTAAGTCATCAATCCAACCATATCTGATTTCTTCAAGTGGAATCTTCACTTCAATGCCCCCAATATCAGCACGGACAAGTGACGGGCTGACACTTCGAACAACAGCAATGATTTCGTCGTCCACATCAATTTTCTTTAGTGTAATGGCTGCCATGTGATCCAGAGCCGCAAGACGTGAGCCAGTGAACACATCCGCTTCCCTGTCATAATTCAATACCTTGAACGCAACGGATTGTCCTGTCATAGCACGAAGCTGCCGAAGGTTAGCTGCTCCCGTAAACTCCAAAGGGATGAATCCCCGAATGTTGCCGATACCTACGACTGCACATGGCTTATCAAGTAACTTTTCAATTCCTATGATTGGAGCCTGGATGATTGAGTTATTTTGATGCGCACCGTAGACCTGTTTCCAATCCTTATCAAAGTTATTTACCACTTCCACTTTCGATGGGTCAAAACCTTCGATTAGAACTTGCATATTGTTTTCAGCCATTTTAAAATCTCTCCATTTCATTAGTTTATTTTTTGTGAGACATTGAAACACGTTTCATTTTGCTAATCCCAAAATCCGTCATTAGACTTCACTACATTGTTCGTTTCCTGTTGTTTTGTTTTCGTAACCGGTGACTGTGCATCCTTTGCTTTTGAATCTTGCACGATGGACTTCCTCGGCTCCTTCAATTCCTTTTTTTGTTCAGGAACACGTTTCACTTCGGTTTCCTGTTTTGTTTCATTTGAATGAGAAGCATTTGATTGTTTATTATCAGAAGTTACTTCAAAAGAATGTAGCGCTTCAAGTTCGGGCTGGATCATTGTTTCAGTTACTGATTCAGCCCCCTCATTATTCGTCTGTTCAAGCTCAGCCATCTGTTCTTTTTTCATCTTCATTCGACGGTGAAAATGTTTAAGTAGCCTGTTCCCCTTTAACTTTTTAAAAGACGATCCATCTTCCCATTCCCTCAGCTCCTTCCAATTACGTGGAACAAATTGACCTTTAGCTAACGCTGGCTTTTGCGGTGTACCGTCCTGTAGGAGTTTATGGACGTAGTTAAATTTCGGGATGCCGTCCATTAAATCAGTTGGATCAAAACGGTATTCTTCATCTTCTGTATCTCGATACGAGTCAGGAAACAGCCGTGGCAACAATATTCGATTCTTATATGTGCTTTGCCGCATGATGACTTTATCTTTGCCAAATTCGTCCGCAAAGTCTTGAGCATCCTGTGCGGATATACCGCCAAAACAGATTTTGTTTCGGCATGAAGTGAGAATGGCCTGTTTCATTGCCTTTGGGCCAAGATTTCCCGATTCTATTTCGAGTTGACCAAGAGATTGGGTAGCAAAAATACCCGCTACCTTATATTCGGCAGCGAGTGATAAGAAAATCTCTACATCTGGATTAATATAGCGACTATATTCATCTACAATCAAAAAGTGGGGAATGCGTGTATCCTCTGTTCCCGGTCTCCTAAACGTTCCATTTTGCAAGTGCATAATCATGAATTGGCCGAAGGCATCACCCGCTTTACGTAACTTACCAAGTGCTGTATTGACCGCAAGGACACCGCCCGTCTCCAAATGTTCATCGATATTCACATCACTTTTACCCGTCATGATTGTTCGGAGCGCTTCGTTACTGACGATATTTTCAAGTTGGGCTCTTAATCCAATTACGAATTGCTGATACTTCTCACGCATGCTCCCGAGTAATTCTGATTCAAAGAAATGCACCAAGTCCGTCATGCCGTCACGATGCTTCAGTTCCGATACCTTTTGCTGCAAAACATTCTGATCGCGTAACGTGTTCATTACATCGACGATATCCATGTCGTTGCCATGCAGTTCTTTAAGCAGTTTCGTAACATTACGTGCCGATAGTTCCTGAACGGTTGCGAAGAACGCATCCTGTTTTCCGAACAAACCTTTTAATACAACGACTGTTGCTTCCGCTACTGTATCCGTGTCACCTTCCATTGGATTAAAGCTCGCAGAATTGGGTTTGTCAGGGTCAACATGAATACATGGAATATCCATTTCTAAACACATTTCATTTACCATTGCCGCCACATCACCTTTTGGCTCTACTACAGATATACCTAAGGGGATACCTCGTTTCTTCTGTAACAGTAATTGATAAATCATCGGTTTTAATATCGTTGCTGTCTTGCCGCAACGGGTAGGGCCTACGGCAAGCATATGGGTAAAACAATCACTTCCCTGCCATACGATGGGCATTCCCATCTGCTTCACCTCCTTTCAATGTCATTTTTTTATCCAATCCCACTTGCCGAAGTACTCATGTATCTGGTCCAATTTGATAGGAACACGGCTATTTTCTACAAAACTGAACAACGTCTGAATGATTCTTGATATTTTATATTTGAGTAATTCCAGATGCTCTTTGTTCTGTTTTCTTATCATTAGTTGATTTGACTGTTCACCTTCCTCCCATAATAATTTGGGAAGCGAATTAGCATTGTGGGATATACGTTTCACCCAAAACCGCATATCCTTTTTGAAGTTTGGGGTATTCATCATCCTCAACAACTGGAGGGATGTTTCAAGGACGACAAAACCCAACTCGATTAATTCGGTTGGGCTTTGTTTTGATACATGGGCTTCGACTTCAGGATAGCTGTACAGCTTATTTCTACAGATTTTAGTCTTAAAAAACACTTTGCGGTTTCCCCCTTCCTTATTTTCTCCCTTTCCACAAACTGCATTTTTGCTTTTACTTGAATGTGTGTTCGGGGATATATAATAGTTGTAAAATAAACTAGTTGCGAGTTATATACTTATATATGCACTAGCGAGGTTTATTGTAATTCTAGTATATACATCGTTTGCAGTTGTAATTAAAATTAAAAAAATCGGCATTTGGTTACAATGATCATGAAATTATCCGCTCACTTGCGGTACAAGGCTGATCAGAATGTTTTTTCTTTATCCAGAAATAATCATGTATCTGATCCAATTTGAATGGAACACGACTATCTTCTTCAAAACTGAACAACGCCTGAATGGTTCTAGAAATTTTGTATCTGGGTAATTATAGGTGTTCTTTGTTCTTAACATCAGTTGATTTGACTGTTCACCTTCCTCCCATAATAGTTCAGGTAACGCATTTGCATTGTGAGATATGCGTTTCATCCAAAATCGCATATCCTTTTTTGTAGTTTTGAGTATCAAAAATCCTTAACAATAGAAGAGACGTGTCAAGGACGGCAAAACCCAACTCGTATAATTCGGTTGGGCTTTATTTTGCTACATGGACTTCGACTTCAGGGTAGATGTGCAGCTTATTTCTACAGATTTTAGTTTTGAAAAACACGTTGCGACTTCCTCCTTCCGTAAAAATGGAAATAAAAATAACACGTTCCATTCAATGGCTGAATGGAACGTGTTTTGTGTGGTTTAACAACATTATTTGATATAACATCTAAAAGCCAATTGAGTTAGTTATTATTTTTTAAGTCTCGCAAGAAATTTATCACTTACTTTCATATTCACAATAATCGGATCGACATTTGTATCGTCATCCGTATCTTGACTGATTTCCAAACCATTCAAAAAATCCATAAAGGTGTGAGAGACAAGAGATATATTATCCCAATACAAGTCAATGTCCTCTGTGGGTGTATCTATACCCACCATCAATTTTGCCATAAGCTCATTTTCGTGGTCCCAAAAACGTTTTCCCCCACACCTATGCAAATTAAATCTCCACCTAGACCGTCACCGATAGGGATTAATGAATTCGGTATTCGACCCGCATAATCTTCGGTTGCTTCAATCACACCATTCAAATCGAGAAAGCCATCAAAAACATCAAAATACGCCGTACCGTCATTCATTGTTAGTGCCGAATTATTAACTCGTTTAATATCTAGAATATTATCAAAAAACACCCCATTACAAATCAATAAAAATTCCCTATACGCCGCCGGGAATGATAGTTCATACTCACTCTCAAAATCGGCAATATCTTTATCGCTTATCTTACCCGAAACACCATTAAATTGATTGACCTCTAATTTTGTTAAAACTTCTTTTATGGTTTCTCTGTGATTATCCCCCAAATTAATATCCCCCGTCTGTATTCGTTTATTAGATTTTGCTATCTCTTTCTTCTATGAATCCTAAAAACCAATCTTGCATTTCACTCTCCGTATCAACAGAATCCAGCAATAATTTTGGTTCGAACGAACAATCATTGAGGGTTGAACTCCCATCAATTATTCCTAGCGTATGTGAAACAGAATCAATCATGGTTTGTTTGATTATCGACATTAAAACGCCTTTGTTTTCATCAGATAAACCATCGTACAAACTAATAGCGCCTTTCCAATAACTATTTGTTTTAGGAGTAATCTTCGTTGTTTCATACAAATTTTTGTATAGTTCAAGATTCTCTTTAACTATAGATTCATAAAGTGCTTTAGCAAAAATCTCATTCATGTTCGTATCCTCATTTCTGTATTGAAGGAACCTGCTGCGTTAGTTTAAGTGTAACATTTCACAATGGTTCGCCGAAATCTACTTGATGTTTTGGACGTAAAAATAGACCATCGGAAATGACGGTCTTGTTTAACTAAAGCAACCCGTTAGCTTAATAAGAGGTTATCTATTTTTATTCCATTCATCTGCTAACAATCCATAAACGATGTGGTCAACAAAATGGTCATATAACCATTCTGCTTGCCTGATACTTCCTTCATTTACAAAACCTAATCTTTCGGGAATGCTTCTACTTTTTATATTCTCTAAAGCAGCCCTAATTTCTATCTTATTTAAGTTTAGCTGGCTAAACGCATAATCAGTTAATGCCTTAGAAACTTTGGTCATAATTCCTTTTCCTTGATATTCTTCACTAAGCCAATAGCCTATATATGCTGTTTTGTTTGACCAGTTAATACTGTTGAAGCCTGCCACACCAACGATTTCCCCTTTGAATAAAATAACGGTATTTATACTTTTATTCTCAGCATAACTTTTTAAACTATTTTGGATAAAGACTTTTGAATCCTCGACTTTTGTAGTGAAGTCAAGCCAAGGTAGCCACTCTCTTAAATAGTCTCTTGATTTATCGGTAAGCTCAAAAATCCTTTCAGCATCATTCAATTCAATTAATTTTAAAGATACATCTTCATCAATTTTATGTATAAACATTATTTTTCCCCCTTTATGTTTAGTATGTATTTTAACACACCTTATTTTATTTGAATTATTACTTTCCCTCTTCAACTAACCTCCCTCTATAAACATTGATGTATCAACGGCTTACCCTGCCCCTTTAGTTCAATAAGAAAAAAGGCTTTACTCCTTCTTGAAGTAAAGCACCCGTTAGTTTAACAATCACTATCGTAGATCTATTCAGTCTATCTTCCTTAAAGGAACTATTAAAAGGTTTGCAATTTTTTTGATTGTTAACAAATGGTCTTCTTGTAGTAAGAGTTGCTTCGGGTCAACAATCTCGTACAATAATATGTTAGATTTTTTCTGTACCTTTAGTTCAACCCGACCTTCTTCTTTTCTGCCAGAAATTCAATTACATCTTCTAGATTTGTAGTATACAGGAGTGTATTTGTAAAATCATACATCGTATTATGTTCCACTACAAGGTATTCATCAGGATGAATGGTACCGAATAATTTTTTCCATTTGAATTTCTTTTCCATCTTTTTTGTCTCTTCATTGACTCTATCCGTATCTATTTTTAAAACAGCAAAACTTGGAGCTTTAATTCTAGTATTTGAAAACTTACTCTCTAAGGAAACAATGGATTCTGAAGTTAGTTCCATCTCTGTTGTGACCGCAACGTTTCCTGATTCGTCCATTCTATCAGCCAAATGTACAGATTCATCTTCATCCAGGTCTTCTTCAACAAAAATTGCAATACAATATAAATCCTTTTCTACTTTCTTCTTAAAAAACATATAGCTTCACCTTCCTTTAGGTCCATGGGAACAGCCACCGCGTTTCGAACTATTTCAGAAATCTCAAGTATCTGACTACTACGCTATGAAATGTATCATCTTTGTATAGCTTTTACCACTTTGTACCATGCTTCAAAGCCTGTTGATGCTACGGTGATTTCTATCTTTGCATCTGGAAGTGTTTTTGGTGTTTTATAAATCCACTTTTTCAATATTTTGGCCCGATTGTTGAACACAAATTAAACATCGTTTTTCAACTAAACTGCCCGTTAGTAAAAATGCGCCTCTACTTGTTGTAGAAACGCACCTCTTAGATAAAAACTTAGATTTGAATCGCTTATTCAAAAAACACACTTGGATATTCAACAACCCCTGAAACATTATTGAGTGCATTTTCACTTAGATCTATTGCCATAAATGCTTCGTCTGGTACTTCAAATGGTGCTTTTATCCCCCAAAAGGATGCTTTTTTGAAGCCAAACCTCGGATAATATTCGGGATGCCCCAATACAACAACTGACTTGTATCCAAGCTCTTTCGCTTCTTTCAATGCTTCGGTAATTAAAAGCCCCCCTACCCCCTTATTTTGATACCCTGGCAAGACAGAAACAGGTGCAAGGGCAAGTGATTCTTCAAATTGATTGTCATTAATAATTTTTATTTTAGATAAGAGAATATGACCAACAATTTCTTTATTAACAGCCACTAAAGATAACTTTGGTATAAATGCATCGGATTTTCTGATACGTGACACCAATGCATGTTCTTTTTTATCACTAAAATCCATATTAGCAAATGCACTTTCTACAACTATTTCAGTAATTTTATAATCCTCGGATAATTCCTGCCTAATTGTTATGTCCATTTTAATATCTCCTAACTCATATAACTAATATTTTTTTAGTTATCCGTTTTTTATCATATTTTTTCATTAACAATCCTACCAGTTAGCTGAAGTTGTTGTTATTACTTTATTGTATCATTATCAGTGGACGCACCTAGCACGATTCTGACGTCTCCTCGTTTTATTCTCTCCCTTTCCTCTTTCCGTTTTTCAAAATAGCTTTTGTTCGGTTGTTCCTCGATTCGTTGGTTACCACGCTTTTTCTTGTAGGAGATTTCTGCTCGGACGATGACAACGTTCAAATAAACAGCAACTATGACGAGCAACACCAAAGTCATCTTCATCATCGTTAACCGAGAAAGGAACTTTTCCATATCCCACACTGAATGAATAAGGCTTGATAGAAACATCGAAGCGGATAGCGACATTGTAAATGACATTATCCTGTCCAGCTTCTTATATTTCCGTTGTTGAATTCGCTTGATGATGAAATAGATGACCGTGATTGTAAGCCCCAAAACGAGGATCAACTTTGCTGATGGGATATAGACAGCATTGTACATGGCTGTGACGCCCAATGCTGCCGATAGAAAACTAATCGACACTATGAAAACTTGCAATGGAATCAAACCTTTCTGCTGCGGGCACTGGACACTTCCAAATTCAACACGAAGACAAGTTCATCGGCCAAGAGTTCACGCATAGTCCGATGCATTCTACGTTGCTCCTTTTCACCAAGATGTGCGGCGATTTCTTTATTTAGCCCCTTTGCATGCGCTGTTAGCTTTGTCATCTCCAGTAGTTCAGGAATTACTTGATTATTGGATCGCATGTTATTTTTCCCCTTTCATATTTTAGATAATGTGGATTCAAAATGTCTTTTAAAGGACAGTTCCTTCTATTAAATAGTATTTTGAATTCCGGTCAGATAATTCACGAGATCCCCCGAGTCAATTTCAAGGTAATCTACATGATGTATCTCATCCAATAGCTGCTCATGCATACTCCTCGTATTTGGAGTAGTTACCACTAGCACTTTCCGTCCGTCTAATTCGTACATTTCTTTGCGGTATTGCTTGATGTTATAAACCTTGACCAAATCCGTGTCGAGCAGATTCACTAGATACTTTTCTTCCCCATTGTGTCTGACCATACGCTCCAAACCATCGTATTTTTTCTTGCTTCCATTTACAGAAGACGTTTTAAAGGACAAGTCATAGATTTCGTAGTCTTCGAGAAACTTCATGACGTTATTTTCATTTTCAAATAAGCGTAAGTAGTATTTTGCAAATGTATAAGGGAAGATTTTTAGACTTTGACATTTTACGATTACGGAATTATCAGTTGACAGTTGCTGAATGATTGTATTGTAGCTCGAAGCACTTTTAGCAAATAGTATATAGTTGGGATTCCCGAAATCTCGTATTTCCTTTGATATCTTCATCAGATTCTTCATTCCCACACCATGCATGAACATGTAGAACAAATATTCCACGCCGCCTGAACTTGTCAACATGCCTTGTACGTTGGCACCGCGGTTTAACTCGAATTTCTCCTTTACTTCCCTGCTGTCCTTCATATTCCAACCGTACTGTTCTAAATCAATCATCACATCATTGGTGGACAGTAGGAACGGAAGACGACGAATATTGACTCGTAATTCATCGGCCCTTCGTTCAACAGATACCCCCTGCTCTCTCAAGCAGGAGATACCTATTTCACTAATTCGGTGATAGGAACCTTGTCTATTTTGATTCGCAAGATATCCACTTATCGGATGCGTGCTGATTAGTCTTGAATTACGCAAGACTCTTAATTTCTTGTATGTGTACCAACGTGACATTTCGTAGCGGCGCATGATCTGCTCCGTACTCAACACACGATGTTCGTACAGTCCCCGAAGTATCTCAATATCACGAGCTTGCAGAACCTTTACCACCTGTTTATTGTCCGTCTTCGACATGCGTTCTCCTCCTTTTTGATTGTTCGCGCCGGCTGTTTATTTTCGGTCACTTCTACACTGCGCTACGAATTGATTCAACTAAACCTCCCCGTTTTGTCCAATTCGCCTAAAATCCCATAAAACCATGAGCCACTTACGTTTAACCTTTATATACCGGGTACAATTTTGGGTCCATGTTAGGTACAATATAGGGGTTCCGAAAATCCCTTTATATTGCACCTGAAATACGGGTATTTTACTTGGATACAATATTCCAATACTTTTTTAATAATTAACCCCAAAAGTCTTCTGGTTTAGTTTTTGCCGAACGCTTCAACCGCTCATTGTTCTCGCTCACTTTTGCTTTCTTTTTCCTTTTCATTTCTTCTCTATATTCTTCAATTATTTCTTCTTGCAACGATGATTCAGGGATTTTTGCTAAATGAAAATACTCTTCTTTCAGATAGGTTATAAAATCCTCGAAATTTTCCTGAGATACTATAAAGACTTGCACATGATTTCCTCTAGGATCAATAAATCCTACATCAAAGTTCCACACCCTCCACCAGCTGTCATCTCCGATTAGTCCTGTATGCCGTATTGCATCCTGAATCAGCTTCCTATTGCGATTGTCCAAGTCACGAATCATTTTATTTTCGTAATGCTGTGCGATGATGATTACAGACTTATCGAACTGAAAATCGATTTTCGTGAAGTCATAAGCATCAAGGGTCGCTCTGAAATAGTAGTGCCTAATCATTGCAAGATAGTCCCGGTCTGCTTCTTTATATAGCGGTAACGCCCCATCATACGAGAATTGAAAGACGGGATAATTATCTATGACCATCGGCTTTATCTTTGCCATTGGATAAACTGTAGTCCGGTTTATTGTTTCGTCATTTCCCCCTAAGCTATTGATGCGGGACATCAGATAAACTTTCATTTCCTCAATATTTTTTAACTGCTCAAACAGCATCTTCTTTTCAGATTCCACCAAATCATTCCTTTCTTGTTTGGAGACGTTATTTCCCCAGCCAAACCCCTGATACATCCACATTCTTTAACCCAAACGTCGGACGTTAATGAAACTATTCCAACACGAATAGCCCAACGTCAGACGTTAGGTAAAACAAACCTTATAACACCAACAATTAAATGGTGCTTTAACGTCGGACGTTCATTTTGCACAACGTCCGACGTTGGCAAATATAAACACTGTTCTATCAACGTTTACACGCAACATTAACGTCGGACAAATCTTTTTCGTTTACTTACTTATCTTCAACAGCCGTATATTCCGTTAAATATGGCATCGGATCTTCTTTTCCGCCCGCACGAATTATCTCAAAGTGTAGGTGGTTTCCGGTTGATGTTCCCGTAGAACCACATGTACCGAGTATGTCCCCTTGAGAAATCACGTCATTTATTTTTACATTCGTGGAATTTAGATGGGCGTACAATGTGGTGATTTCGCCATGATTGACAATTACATGTAACCCATATCCATTTGACCAACCAGATCCAGAGGCAAAAATAACATTCCCGCTTTGGGATGAAAGAATAGGGTCACCGTTTGCACAAGCAAGGTCTACTCCCGTATGAAGTCTTACATCTCCGTAAACGGGATGTGTCCGATATCCAAATGGACTTGTAATCCGTAAGCCATTTAAAACAGGAAGCATCCAGTCACCAACTACATGAACTTCGCAGTTCATCGTTAGGCCACCAAATTGAGCTACCAACGCGGTAACATTTGGAGCCCAATGATTGTTTAATCCGGTTGGGTCATTGTCAGCTCCTATTGGGGCATAGACACTTCCTAAATCAGATATCGTAATCAAGCCATCTTTGATGATGCGATTGTGTAGCGTCTTCCCCATGGCCTTTATCCCTTCTTCAATTGTTGCAAATGAAAATAAATATTTACTTCCAGTTGAAGGGTCCATCAACCCACCCGGATTGTTTTTCAACATAACGGCAGCAGATGATCCAAATCCTGTTTCATGAAAAGCAATACTGGCCATCAGGATTGGATCAATTCCGTACTCTTCGGCAACTTCTATAAACACTTGCCCTTTGCCAGTAAATTTACCTGCGTCATTAAATTGAGAAAAGTACACTGTTTCACTTATTTCCCCATCAGGACGGCAGACCGCGCCACCAGCAAAGTTCATTCTTTCATCATCCTCTTCAGTAAAGACTACGAATATAGCGAAGAAGAGAAAAAGAGCGAGAATAGAAAGCAGAAGAAGTAAACCTGGGCTGGTTATAACAGGAACAATCCATAGCAACTTTTTCATAATAGCTCAACGAACGATTCACTCTTAAAAGAGGTTTTGTTCGCCATTCCCCCCCTATCTTTTTTGGTTATAATTCAAATAGTAATCAGTGATTTGAAAATGACCTTGACCGTCTTTTTCAAACATCATGCTGTAAATATCTGTGTCTTTTCTAATCGCTCCTTTGCCATCTACTACTTCACTTATAACAACTGCATCCCATGAGATAGCTATCAACGTAGGGGCTATAGGATCTTTAATTTCGACCGATAGCACTTTTCTCGTATCGATGCCTATTACGTTTTTTAACCCTTCAATTTCTTCCTCTTTGCTACCTTTCAGTAAGTTGATATTTCCTTGTACCAACAATCCCTCGACAGAATCCAAATGACTAATTGGAGTTCCCTTATCAAATGCATGTATCTTCTGGGCAAACTCTTTAGCCATAGCTTTTGTTTGTTCCAAATCTTTTTCTGGAAACATGTCGCTTTGAGTAGGGTTTTTCGAAACTTCATCAGGCACTTTCAAATAACTTTCTTCAGGGTTTTCATCGTAATCTGCATTGGTCTCTACTTTATTTGCCTTTTCAACTATAGCTTTTTCTGTTTCTGATTCACCTTTGGGGGTATACTGCCAAATGCCATTATTTTCATTACCGATTGGCTTTTCAATCATTTGGTCTAACGCCTTCTTCTTTTTCTCTTTATCAACAAATCCAACAATAAAACCCAATAATAAAAGCGTGATGGAAAGCCCCATCACGCAGATCATCATTATTTTTTTTGATCGTTCATTCACCGCATTAGTCAGCTCCTCTTTATAACAATCCTAATTACGCTTTTTAAAAAGAAAGTGTCAGTCGGATGTCTCATCAAAAGATCTTAGACTTTCTCCTTCAATAGGGGTACTCCTATCTTGTTCTAATTCAGTAGTTCTCCTTTCATTTTCAATGCTGCTAGTAAACGTATCAGCAAAACTATTCTTCCATTCTCCATGTTTTGCTCCATCAACAACCAAATCAAAATGCCTGTTCATTTCGCTTTGACTAATATTGTCAATACCTTGAGTTTTCATAGTGTCCAACGTCTGGTTAATCATTTCAGTTGGCAAACCTTTATTCGCGAGTGCATTCGTAATCATCGATTTATTCAGATGGAGTTCATATTCAACTTCTCCATAAACATCTTTCCTTTCCTTCTGCAATTGCTGAGACTTCTCGCCGCCTGAAGTAGCTTTTGCGAATGTGTCCACGTTACCTTCAGCTGGATTGCCTTGATCAATCAATTTGTGATATCGAGTTTTCAATTCTCTATTACTCACATCATGTAGTCCTTGCTTATTCAATGCTTGCATCGTTGTATCCACCGTGTCCGTCGGCATTCCTGTGTCAGACAGAACAGCTTTTGTCTGTTCTTGTTTCTTCTCTCTACCAGGGAACAATACGTCTTTTTCCATTTCGGTGGCATTGCTTTTTCTTTTATCTGAGATACCATTTACAGATGAGTTAGAGAAATTATCATCTAAATCTCCTGAGCTCCTAATTTCATTGAATTGCTCATCAAGTTCATCGTCCGTTAGATTATTAATTCCAGCCTCTTCAGAAGCCTCCATGGTATTCGTTTTCATTTCTGGAGTCAGATTATTCTTGTCAAAGAAATTATCTAGTTTGCTCTTATCTAAACCTGTTAGTTTCGTTGTGTCTTGTGATTGCGCCATTTTATTCAAATGTGCTAAATGTTGGGCTTTCATTGCAGAGCCAGCAACATCGCTTACGCGACCTTCCCCAGTAACTACCTTACCGACAGAACCACCAATTGCAGCACCTGTCATTGCGCCTGCCGGACCGCCACCTACGACTGCACCAGCAACAGCACCACCAACGGTAGCGACATTCTGTACACCTTTTTTGAATGGTGCGGCGAACGTACCTGAGCTTTCTCGAAGCTCGCGAATTGTATTCGAACCAGATGAGAAAATATCTTTGATTCTGTTCCGTAAAATAAATACTGTTCCAAACAACAATAAATTGAAAGTCCCTGCTCCTACATAACTATAAAAAGGATTGGAAGCTCCGGTTATCGATTTGAAATCTCCAGCGTAAATAATATCTGAAATCACAAATACAATTAACGCTATGAATGATACAAATATCTTTAAAGCTAGTGGAATACCAAGTTCAATGAAGTATCGTTTTAAGACACTAAATTGTCCTGGTATTGCACCGATAAGCAATGCGAATGGCGCAAGTGCTGCAATTACCATAAACCAGAACTGAAATAGAATTAAACAAAGAGATAATAGATAGATAGGCAGAGACACGAGCCCATTAATCATCATGTAGAAATACGAGAATGCTAGACGGCTATTTACCGCTGAGTATTTCATCATGTTATTGCCATAACCATCTTTTGAAGCTTCTTGTTGCACCACTTTAGTCTGCCTTTCTTCACCAACCGGTTCTTTTAATATATTTTTCACCCGAGTAAGTCCAGCATCTCTATTCCCTTCACCAAGTACTTCTACATCATGTGTCCCGTATTGCATATACAGGTAGGGTCTATCAACAAACATACCCCATATGCTGTCCTTCATTTTCGTTCTGGGATCAACCATATTAGATTCTGAATCCCCTGATTGACTAGGTAAGCTGACAACAAAGCCGCTTAAATCTGTCGTTATTTTATTTGCTCCAGTAAGTAATGTCGTATAGTTCGCAAACATCAGGACTGCGATTGTTAAGGCAATAATTGTTTGAAAGATTGAAGAAAATGATTCAAAAAAAGCACGTTTAATAATGAACACATACAACGCATACATACCAGTCAATACAGCAATAAGCTTTACAAGATTTCCAAACAGACCATTTCCAATACTAAAAGTTACACCGGAAATACCGGTCATATTCGACATTAATAACTCCAATTCCACAATGATTTTCTCGGTAAAATCAGCTGTATAGGCTAAGTCATACATGACTAACATCGTATAGGTCAAAAACATATTTATATCAAAGACAATATTGTTGATCAGGTTGACCATTTCACTTAACTTATTGCCTACGTTTTCTTTAACATCAGCCCAACCGAAAAGTTTATCATAAGTATCAGCCCAAAATTTACTCCCTTCCTCAAACGATTCTACATCTTTGTCGGAGACTGCATCGAGATGATAATAAGACTTTCCATCATCTTTGAATTCACCATATTGATCTGTGATAATATCCATAATGTCAGTTTTTTCATTCGCTGTTTCCCCATCAACTGCGAGCCCTGAATGGGTTACACCCGTACCAAAGAACAGAAAAACCATCAATAATAAAAATAATATTCTCTTATAGTTAGGTCGCATATAATTTAAGCCATAAAAAATAACCCTATGCATTTAGCAAGGGTTATCAATAGCCTGTTACCTCCTTTCGTATTCAGTTTATTCATTTTCTGGTAATTCATGAAGTAAGGTACCTGTTTCAGCGTTATTGTCATCTATCATTTCTGGTCTGGAATCAAAATACGACCGAACTTTCCACGCTTTATCTTCATCCTTTATCAATACAATCCAGCTGTTAACTAATGAACCTTTATTATCAGGAGTGCGATATCTGTAATAAACCTCTCCACTTTCTTCTTCATAAAAATTATCGTACCTTCTTAACTCATACATTCCATCAAGTTTTTCAAATTCTTCTGGTAATCTATGTTTCTTTAATAAATATTCTCTGTCCTCCTTCAATTCCTCAATTCCATTTAACGACAAATAGTTCAATATCTCAGGATAGTTCTGTTCTATCTTCACGACCATAAAATCATGGGCAATTGCATCTGTTTCTTCGAATACCTCAGCATATTTCTTCGTCTTATCATCAGCTTTTACAGATGTTTCTCCATCAGATTCAGAGCTACACGCTGCCATTAAAACAGTCATGGCTAACAGCATAAAGAATCCCCAAATGCCTTTTTTAAACAATTCACCACTCCCTTTCAATGGCTTTTATGTTATCACACTACTCTAACTTTTTCACGTTCACGTTCTGCCTCAGATGAGGTAGAAGAGTCGAACGCATCCAATAATTCTACGAACACTGGATTGATTTTAACGACTGCAGATCGACCATAAATATCTTGGAACAGGGCTTCTCCTCGATCCAATGACTTCAAAATCTCAATATTTGCGCTCGTCTTAGGAAGGTTCAAATAATCTAACATTTCTTCGGCTTCACTTGTTTTGCGCAATCCGAAACTGAATTTCATCCCCATATTCGCAACATCATTTCCATGGTCAGAGGCATTTTGTGATCCCTTCATGAGTGTCGTGTTATAGAAACGACCCATACGGACAATGAAATCCATCAGTTCAGAACCGATTGCACTTCTCTCAATGGCACTCGCTTCATCTTGCAGGATGAATTTGTGAGTTCCCCTATCTCCTTTGAACATGTATTGCTTTGTCCATGCGGTGATTGAAATCATAATCGCCTCAGAAATCTTATGGATTGTTCGAGCATTCTTCTTTTCGCTGGATGAAGGCAAATTCAAGTTTTGAATCATCAAGACCTGAATTGGTTTATCGTGCTCCAACACTTTGAAATTCTGACCGACCTCACCAAATAGCAACATGGACAGCTGGTTACGTTTCAAGGTTTCCAACGTACCTCTTAACCTTTCTAATGACTCATAGCGGTTATTCGACATACTCTCGGGACGATTCTCGTACAAGTCATGGAGAAAGGTCAGGACGCGGCCAATGCAAGGGTCTTCCTCATTTGACACTTCTTCCACAGCTTCACTCAAAATGTTATAGGCATCTTCGTTCAGGTTGATATTCGCGAGATACGAGAGGATATCCATCGTAATGTCTTTGGCTTCCTCAATGCTCGTACTAGTTCTAAATGGATCCAATGAACCTGCATCGTCAGGGTCAGAGCCAAGTGTCCATACTTCAATAAACTCTTTAGGAATGAACGGTAGCCCCTTATCCCACCCTGTTCGGTCACCTTTTGGATCGATAATCAATCCCTTTGAACCGGTTAGGGTCGCTAGATAAATGAACAAATTCATGAAGAAGGATTTGCCCCTTCCAGTCATTCCGGCTACAAGGACAGAAATTGAATCAACAACGTTACCTAGTCCATCAAACGCTTTAGCTGCTAAATCGGGCTGGATAAAAACGGGCTTTGAAAACTGCGAAGTATGTCCGATATAAAACCCACGATTATCCCCAATATTCGTTGTAGCACCAAACATCATACCTGCTAGTACCCCTGGGGCGACTTCCATCTTGTAATCATCATGGTACTTCTTCGAACCTGGAATCGACTCCAATAAGAAGTGAAGCTGTTCACCGTAAGGGGCAACAATCTTCAAGCCGAACTTTGATAATTCATTTCGCAATAAACCGACTCGTGACTTTAATTGTTCTTCTGATTCAGCTGTTACCTTGAAAATAAATGAACAAGCAAACCCAGGGAATCCTGTTTGTTTGAAGTAGTTTTCCATCTGGATTGTTCCGCTTTGTGAAGCATCGACACTCATATCGACATCTTGACCACCCTTCTCGGCCTCTTTCCGCTGGTCCCTGAATTCCAATTTGGCGTTGCTCAATTTCTTTTTGATGATTTCATTCGGCTGATTTTCTGCTCGAATGGAAACAGTTAATGGGAACGGCATACGAAGTTGAATCCGATAGAGCCATTCACTTCCTGGATGATATTGAACGTCATCCATATATTCAATGGTCAAATATTGACAGTAAAGATTTTCTATTTCATTAGCATTGGTGATACGACTTAACAGTAATGTCTTCGGTCCTATTTCTTTGATGTTCGTATTCTGTAAATCGAAGAATTCTTTTTTACTATTACGTACCGCTTTATGTTTATTGCCCTGCTTATCAATTCCTTCAACATTGGTCCCAATTTCATAGGAAGTGCGGGGCTGAACATCTGTATTGTTGTTTCGCGTACTGAAACTTTTTTCAATGATAAATACTAACTCTTCCGTTGTCACTTTATGAATACGCGAACCAAAAGAATTAGCTATTGTAGATTCGATGGAAACAGCTTGGCTTTGGAAAGCTTTAATCTGACTTTCCAGTATGTCGTCAGGATACAATCCAACTGCTTGATATAATGGAGAGCTGAAACCCTCAAAGAACTTCTTGAGAGAAGTTAAAGCATTAATTCCAGCGTTACCATATAGGTATCTATTCTTCTCGGGGTCTAATTGAATGCCGATGTAATGATGATATTCACTGGACTCATTCAATTCTCTTTCATTCTCCAAAGCCTTTTTGACTTGCTCAATAAATTTAACCCCATTTTCTTTTAGGGGATATTCCTTCAATTCCATTTCTTCAATTGTTGAATTTAAAATACCTTTTATATTCGTGGGGTTAGGAATCACTAGATAATGCAGATCAAGACCAACGTTCGTTAAAAAAGACATCTGTTGTTGAAAAGGCATTATCTTTTCATCATCTTCTAAGAAATCATAATTGAATCCGTCTATTTTGTAATAAGCCCATACGGTACCGTCATGTGAAAAAACTAAATTGTTTTCAATATGCTTGACTGGAAATTCGATTTTCACGTTTACCACTTCCTTTCTATTTAATGAAAAATAGAAGCCGTGCATATTACACGAGCTCCTATTCGGGTTAATTCATTGATCTTCTTCAACTGTAATAGTATCCGCAGGATTAATATTCTCTTCAGGCCTTGTAGTCTCTGTTGGCTCTTCCGTACTTGGCAATTCAGGTTCAATCTGTACTTCAGGCTCCCCAGGTTCGGCAGGTGTTGCAGGACCAGATGGAACTTCGGGTTCAAGCGGTTCGGTCGGAACTTCTTGAACTTCTGGAATTGTAGGCTCTTCCAGTTCTGTTGGGATCACCGGAACAGTTGGATTCTCTGGTTCCACGGGTTCATCCGGAATTTCTGGAAGAGTAGGTTCGACAGGTGCGGTTGGATCAAATGATTCAATTGGTTCTTCTGGATTTGTTGGTTCAACTGGTTCTACTGGTTCTACTGGTTCTTCCGGAATTGTTGGGTCAGTTAAATTCTCGGGATCTATGGGTTCATCTGGTGTTTTCGGATCTTCAGAATCTGTAGGTTCTACAGGTTCTAATATATCGGCCGGCTCCTCTGGTATGATAGGTTCTTCCGTCTCGTAAGGCTTTTCAGGCTTAAGTGGTTCTTCGGGTTCCGCAGGATTTTCTGTAATATCCGGTTCGTCTGGTTCTACTATTTCTGTGGCTCCGGGTTCATCTGGAATCATAGGCTCAATAGGAACAGTCGGCTCTTTCGGAATTTCGGGCTCAACAAGTTCAACTATTACTGGTGGAATCGTAGGTTCAGGCTCAATTAACTCTGGAATAACTGGTTTAGATTGTTGTTCAGGTTGAGATGGTTTACTAGGTAACACCGGCTCACTTGCCGTTACCTTGTCCACTGGCTTTTCAGCAAGTATGGGTTCAGTCGGTTCATCAAATTGTTCAGGCTCATCTACTCCCCCGACTAATTCAACTGGTTCAACAATGACTGGTTCTAAGATTGCTACGTCATTCTCCGTTTCCTCATTTCGTTCTTCAACTGCGACTGCAACAAGAGTGTCGTTCAAGTCTTGAAACTCATCTTCATCATCTTCAAAAAACGCCAGGTCTTTCACATGATGTTTATCAGCATTTGCGATTGAGTTGTCTAAATCCGAATAGTCATCTTGGTCATCAAATAGGGACAAATCTGGTTCTTCATTCTTGATGGCCGTTGCGACAATATCATCAATGTCTTCCTCTTCTTTCATCGTAATTACTTCAAGTTTATTGGCGATGACTTTGTCGTTTTCATCTTTTTGTTTTACAACTTCCTCACCGTTTTCTTCGACATTGTTTTTATCATTCAATAAATTGTAGCTAGTGTATCCCACACCACTTGCTAAAACGGCAGACAGGGCAATTGCCCCGACCACCGTAACTTTCTTTTTCATGTCTTTGTCTTTATTTTCGTTAGACAAGTTAATTCCTCCCCTTCCATATTTTTATGACTATCCGACGGATTTACCATTTTCTTTCTCTTTCTTTTATTTTCGGGATCTCTCACTTCCACTTTCTTCTGGATATAGGAATGTAAAGCTGCATCATCGATTCGTTCGGCAAAATCATAAGCTTCATCAATTTGATTCAAAGATAAATAAGCATCAGCAATGATATGTGTTCGCCTTTCATCCATTTCCATTCTAGGAGCACTTTGATATTCAATTACTTTTTCATGGTCTCCGTCTAATGATGCAACTTCAAAGGCAATCAGTTTGGAATCTGTTTGTAACTTTCTCAATTGGTTGATTTCCTTCTTCGCAATAAAAAAATTGACGATTGATTTATCGAATTCAGGAACATGATCTAACGCCTTTTGTGCATTGCTCGACATTAAATATGTGAACAACACGGCGTTCCGGTCATCCTTTTCAAGTGTGTCAAAATCTAGTTTGTCGAAATGTTCAACAGCCTCGGAATACTTTTGAATGGAGGCAGACCGCAACCCAGCAATAAGATTTTCTTCAAGGGAAACAACAGAAACCTTGTTTTGATCTATTTTTTCTTCCTGGGAAGAAACAGCGTCATTCGTATCGACATTTGCTTTGCCAAAATCAAAGTCCGTGACGATATGAAGAAATCCCAAAACCAGAATGATACTAAGAAAACTGGTAAAGAGAACAATCAGTCCAATTGCGGCGACCGGCTTTTGCTTCAATCGTTCATCAGACTTTTTCATTGAACGTTTTTGCAAAGATATTTCTTTATCCTCAGTTTCTGTCACTGGAACATTTTCATCATCCATTTCTATGACCACCTCACTTTCATTTCTTTTATGGTCGTACAATCTTCCACTAGCCATCTTTTCTTCACCTGAAATCCTAGCCAGATAATCCAAAACTTTGTCATGCTCTTCATTAAGTTTTGCTACCACAAGGGATCCATCATCTTTTTGTTGGAACGATTTTTTGTAGGTATAGTAATTATGAAACTGATAGTCTTTTTCTTTGTCCACCTCACGTCCTCTGTAAAGTGTGCTAGCTTTCATCTTCTTTGCTTGATATAAGATAAAAGAACGGAAGAAGTGAACAGGTGATCTCCCTTCCGTCCCGACATCCGCAAGCAACCAAGCAAGCCCGATTGGGATAATAATCAATATTCCAACGGGTATCCAATTGATTAGCCTTCCGATTCCAGGAGTGAAATATATGGTTGCCTCTACAATTGCAATCACAAAGAAATACATGACCGCTTTCAATCGCAAGGGTCTACCCAGTTCCAAACCGAAAACCTGATATAGCTTCCGTTCAAAACGAATGAAACTATTAAGCACATACAGCGGTATCCTATTTATAATTTCCACCTCCAAGCCCTATATTTCATAGGAATGGCAAGGAGAAGAATGTATCCCCCCTTGCTTGCAATAAAATCTGTATTTAATTACCTAGATTCAACTTCTCAGCAAAGAACTCAGAAATATTAATCAAGACCTCTGGATTTACGATGAAAATCCCAATGAACGAAAGCCCGATTAAGACACCTATCAACGCAATCCACGCTCTTTTAAAAGCCGTTACAATCAAAGCTATAAACAGAACGATGAATAATGCCCATTTTATTTCCTCTGAAATCCATGTAAACAATCCTTCCAAACTCATTCGATTCACCCCCTTTCGCAATAAAAAAACACAGACATAATTGTCTGCATCTAACTCCTTGCCTTATTCAATTGTTTCATCAGTTTCAACGTTCTTTTCCATTTGAGGCTGGACTTCATTTGATTCAGATTTCCCCTGTGATTCATCATCTACTTTCTTTTTCTGTTTCAAGTCGTCAATGTACTTCTTGTCATTGACTAATAAAACGGTATAACGCATCTCCTTCTCTTCCACTACCAAAAGATAAGTGGAATTGAATTCAATTCCCGTTTCTGGTTCAGCCAATACTACTTCCGTTCTGATGACTTTCTCGTTTGCTCTCTTTCCTTCAAAGATTTCTGTGCTTTTCAGTCTAACAAAGTCCATCGTCTGGTTCAGTCCATTCTGATGTTGTGGGTCCTCGACGATATAGGTCAGTTTGTCTTTTGAATCGTTCGCATACGCTTCAAAGAATGTTTCTAGAAAAGCCTTGATATTTTGGGTACTTCCATCTGCCACGGACTTTAGCCCATCTGTTTCAGGATCAAGACTCTTATCTACATTCTTCTCATCCACGTATGAAAAACTAGGTAATTCATAAACGATGTAACGGTTTTCGTCTTCATCATAGTAAACTGGTACTGAGATATACTTCACCGTCTTGACCTTTTCAAGTTCAGCAGCTGGTTTTTCTGCCGACTTATCATCGTTCTTCTTTTCTTGAATGGACGGTTTTTCAAATACTACTTTCACTTGAAAAGTAATACGTGCTCTAGAATCCTCCAAATCCTCGACTTCCTTCAGCACAATGTTTTCACGAGAAATTGCTGAGTTCCATTTCTTATCACTTGCAATGGCTTGTTCACTTAGCTTTTCAGGTAAATAATAGGCAAGCCGTTCTATCCGATCACTTCGTTTCTCATTTGAAGCATTCCATGTGAAATAGGCAGAGACGAAACTTTTTGAGAACTCGATTCCTTCTGCAGAAATAGCTTTATTCAAAAATGCGTCGTCCGAATCATTCGCTGCATTTGATTCCCCCTCCATTGAAAACACATTCACGAATACAATCAGCAACATAAATAAAAAAAGCATCCAGAAAGTGATTGCGCCAAGCCTTTTAGCGCGGTACCCTTTCGGTTTGCTTTTCTTTTCATGTTTCCGTATTTCTTTTTTCCGTTTTTCATTTTCAATGGATTTCTTAAATATATCAATGGACTTTTTAATCAGACTGTCATTTGTATTTGTTGTCTTGTTCAATCGCCTCTTCAAAATCCGATACCTCCCTCTTCCGTATTTCATCCCGTGACGTGTCATCAAAATTTCTTTGAGCTGCCCACCATGATGAAAATGGCGACAATCAAAACGAGTGTTGTAATCGTCCCATATTTAACGAGTGAAGATTCATAAAGACTGACTACGTGCATTTTTAGCTCCTCCCACAACGGGACCAACGTTGGAAACTGTTCTAGCAATAGACTCCCGATGACTACGATTAAGAAAATCATCAAGATTGTCCCGATTACGAGTTTAAACATCCTTTCACCTCCTCTCGCAAGTAGGCTACCTTCATCATCTGCGAAGACATGTCCTGTTTAGGCTTTTGGCCACCATGGATGCAAAGATTAACATGCCCATGAAACGACCAAAACGGTTCAACTTAGTAGCGATTGTCGATAACTTCATAAAGCGTTTATCCCTTCTAGCAGTATTTGGCTGACTGAATATACGACTTTCATTCTCAATAATTCGAATTGATTCTTCATCAGTTCTTGCTTTCCCCTGAGTTTTATACGCAATCATTTTTTCCAAAATCTCTTTTGTTCGATACTTTGGATGTAATGAAGAATTGTTGTTCAGTGCGCTATCAACTAAATCAATATTCTTTTGAAGTGCTTCTATGTTCTGTTCATAAAAAACCATTCCTTCACTAAATACCTTCCTAGATTTATTGGATTTATTTACGATTACATTGTAAACGTAAATGAAAGAAACAATTACCGCAGTGTAAATCGCTGTATAGAACAAAAATACAGGTGTATAGATGAATATGAAAAGATCAATCCCATTGCGAATGTAATTCACAAGAATCATGAAGATGGGCATCCAGATGAATAGTCTTTTCACAATTTTACGGATTGTCGCTTTACTGATTATATTTCTTCTGACCATATTTTCATGTGTATTTTCGAGTTCATCTAATTCGTCCTTTAGCATCCCTTTCAAGACCACGGCTTTATAGGTATCCTCCAGATTCATACACATTCCAATTTCCTCCTTTCTAATTATAAAAACTTCAAGACAATGCCCTGTATCGAGCCTTTAGCCCCTCTAGCTTTATATACGGCATTGCTATGCAATAATAATCATCACCCCGATGTTCAATTCGGGATTGGACATAATAGCCGCCTTCCTTCATTTCCGAATCATCCCTCCAAACATCAACCGAGGAGCCGCTGGTCAGTTCTCTGCCACATAATTCATACCGGTCACATTCGTTCTTTTGTAGATACCCTTCCAGTTGGACCTCCTTAATTAAATCAACAATTGATTTGTGAGCTTCTTCTAGTCCTAACTTGGCTTTATACAACGTAAAATACTGTTGTACATCCTCCGAATTTAAACTAAAAATATTGACGTTATTAAACAGTTCATCCATTTCCCTTAAAAGTCGTTTAACTGTACTTTCCGCCTCGCAATAACTAGCAACGCTATATCCCACTAATTTCATTATGATATTCCTCCCTACTTTTTTAATTACAATACTTTTGAATCGTAATATAATTTAAAAATTTATCAGTATCCTGTTTATACTATTGATATATTACAATTGCGTTAAAATTCAGTAATATTCCAGAAATCGACAGTTTTTGCCATTTTGTTATTGTACGATGGACAAGCTGGTTCAAATTCATCAAGATGATTTCAATATACTTTGAAGACTAATAGTTCATTTGAAGGGAGTTTTATTAAAATCGAATTAAATAAAAGAGAATTGTCTGCATTCATCAAAGCTAAACAGAAAGTCATGTATAAGATAGCTAAACAATATGGATTTACTCATCCTCACGTCGTTGCATACAGCCAAATTTTGGACGTGCTAATTAATATTTATCAAAAAAAAGACCGTCCCTAACTACTGAAGCTTTAATGTGCAGTTTATTAGGATTACCGGTCTAGATTTGCTGCTTGGCGACTTGGAATATTCCATTTTTTTCGGAATCGGCTTCTTGAATGACTATTTAAGAGGCTTTCCCCTACTTCTTATTGGCAATCACTGATATAAATTCCCTGAATTCGATAACTGAGTGCATTCCTATAGCTTCTCTAATTTTCTTTTTTGACACGCCTTCTTTGAGCAATTCCACAATTTCATGCGTGGTGATTTCTTGTTTCCTTTCGAGTATTGCTTCAATATTCGTATCTGTTCTCCATAGCTCGTCACCCACTAATCGCATTTCTCTAAAATTAGGGCAGCCACCACAGATTAATTCAACTGTCTCCCTATCATTCGAGCGGTCACCCATCATCACCATTTCTTTAAATAAGCAGGAATCACAAACCCTCAGGGTTTCACATACTTTCAAGAACTTCTTCTTTTTGCGATTACGCAGCTCTACCTTTGTCTTCACCATTTCCTCACCTCCAAAGTTGGTTAAAATTCAACACCAAAAGACGATAGCATCGCACTGGCACTATCGTCGATTGCTTGTTCAGTTATCGTTGATTCACTATCTGTCCTACTCACTTCTCCTTCCCTCATAGCGAGACTTCTATCAATTCTTCCTAACAGCTCCTTGTGCTGTTTCTCTAAGTTTTCTTTTAACAATTTCACTTCGGCCAACAAGAGTTGATTACCCTCATTTACTTTCTGTTCACCTGACATCGTTCGATAAGCGAACCGTAGCATCTGTCGAATCGTATCACTTCGCCTATTGTCTGGCACTTGTGATAGCAGGTTATAGATTTTCTCATCCTCTTCTTGCAAACGAAAGCTGTACCGCTTTTCCCAGTTCACATTCATCTCACATCACAGATTTCCGTCGCTCTAGTTGATCGAATACGGCTTTACCTAATCTCAAGTAGCCAATCGTGTTTGCAAACTGGCTCTCCGTAATCTTCAATAAACGTTCATCAAAATGGGGCTGGATAAAAGGCTCGAAAAGCTCGCCACCTCCACCAGCTAAGAAAATCGCATCAAATAAATCGGATTCCTCAGCCCATACGTTTTTCAATCGATCAACAATATTTGTAGCAATCGATTTCTTACTGGATTGGATAATTTGGCTGAAATCTATTTTATTTCCTTTATACATCAACCGTTCATCTTTTAAGATCCGAGAGATATAATGCTCACTCAAATCCGCGCCACCCGTTTGTGTTTTATAAGCTTGACGAATATCTCGATATAGATTGTTCACCCCATCGTCCACCGTTCCGGATAACTTCGCCTTCGGAACGAATGAACCATTTTCCTGGATTTCAACAACCACAAAATCCGTTGTTCTGAATCCAATATCAATCAACCCAATTAGCGACCCCTGGTGCATGAAGTGAGGGTACGTAAATTTACCATCATGATTAATCAATGCGGAAAAGATGGCTGAAGCACCTTGTGGAAATACCAAGGCTCGTTCGATGTTCACCTGTTTCGCAACCTCAACTAAGGGACCCGATTTCCAATCTATATGGGATTGGATCCCTATAATAGACGATTGGAAATCCTTTGCTTGTGCTTGGTAGAAATCTAGCGGGAGTCCTGTTGACAGATTCACAGAACCACCTCTTCCATCCGTTACAAGCTGAATGGCTGTGTTAAGTAGAATATGTGTGTATAAATGATTGAACCGCTCACGTTCAAATATGCGAGATAATGAGCGGGATTCATTTGCCAGTTCTCCGACAAAATAATCCTCGCCCATAATATTTACATGCATATTAAATAAATCGTTCGGTGTATCCCCAAGGATATTTGTGATTCCCCTGTCATACCCTTTCCCGACAAGTGAAGGGAATATGACACGCTTTCCTGATGAAGATATTGCTTTGACAAATCCATAGCCTAAATCGACTGCAACGTTTTCCAAAAGTATGACCTCCTATAAATCCAATTTTATTTTTGTAACTAGAACCCAACCGATCAAACTGATGAGTACCAGTCTTGTGATTCTATCTATCAATGTAAAACTGAATGACGGTATTGCAACCCCAATTGATTTAGTAGACGGATAGAAGAGCTTCACTTTTCCGGTTAGCATGTCTCCAGCAATATGTGCAAGTATCCCTGCACTTACTGACAAAGCCACCCAGCATTCTGTAAACAGGTATATAAAAATCCCTGCTATTAATGAAAATAGCAAGGAGTGTGTAAATGTCCGATGACCAAATATAGAATGAAGTGGTATAGCTATGAAGAAGAACAACTTCCCAAACTTAGACTTTGGTTCATCAAGATTTGGTAGCACACCTGCAATTCCTCCAACGACCGCTCCTTTCCAATCACCTCCTGTAACTACGTATCCGGCAACCATTCCTGATAGAGCGTGTGTGGACCACTCCATTAGCCAACAGTCGATTCTAAATCATCGTATACTTCATTGATTTCTACATTCCTCAATTTATATCTCCTTCTTTCCATAACTTTATTTTGTCCCTCTAAAAAACAACCAAAAGAATTTCGATTGCTTTTGACAAGCACAAAGAGTGGATACGGTTATTTGAGCAATTGACTACGCTTAATATTGCAAATCGCGTTCAACATGTTAAAACATGGGCTGAATAATTGAAGAGCTGAAAGAGCAAACATCGCCACACTCCCCTTTTTTCAGCCAAGGTTTTAATTTTTTTCGTTTTCTATTTCAAAATCTATTACGAACAATTTCGAATTTCACTCTCACGAAAACTTAACGATTTATCATCCACTTTAGAATTCACTATTTTTAATGGTGATTTTCCACATTATATATGGGTGAAAAATTCAGTATTGCAGTCGTATATTAGAGAGTGAGAAAGGGCGACATGCTGAAAATCTCGAATAACCCTTTCATAACAACGTTTATACACGTTTATAGGTGTAGAGATTTATCTACACACGTGTCGATATTTTTCGACACCCCCTTTTCATACTAATCCCTTCAATACATAAATTTAGGGTATAGAAATTTTTCGACACCCTCTATAAGAAGTGTTGTAAACCTATATAACTCAACAATAAAGAGTGTGGTATTTTTTCAACACCCTGCTAATTCATTTCGATTTTTTTAATTCCAAATAACTTTTTCTGCTGTACAATCTTCCGTACTCTTCGCCACTTTTTATCCATAACTTCCAAGAAAGCAATACCTTTTTTCTTTCCAGTTTGTCAAATTCGATAACTAACTTTGATAATGTAGCATTTATTCTGTTCCGATTTCCTGCATAAATGATTTCAGGATTCATAAATAATGGTCTACGAGTAACACTTCTTTTATGTTCTTTAATCTCTTGTGAATCCACCAGTTCAAACAGTATTCCTTTTACAAGCAAACTTTGAATTGTTGCACTGATTCCAGTTCGATCACGATTTAGATATTTTGCAATTTCTGATACTGTCATAAATTGTCCGCTTCCTCTATCGGTAATCCCATTTGAATGTAGCTGAACCAATGGCATCAAAGAAAAAAGAAAACCTAACTCTGCATTCGTCAGGAACTCTTTCCTGATAAGCACATCGAGGTTTTCTTGAATTGCTTGAACAAACAATGCCTTGTTTTTGTCTTTTAGCTTGTATAGGGCATAACCTTGCTCATTTGCCTTCTGTTCTTCTATAGCAACAGCAGCCACATCCACTAGCTTTTCACCATCCCGAAGTCTGGCGTGCTTTTCTGCTGTTTCTAACGCGTCATGCATATCCATTTCTGTATCACCCCCTCCCACCGCTTGCATCGTCACCACTGAATCGGTTGTTATATTCTGTATACGAGGTGATACGATTTGATAAACCACTGTTTCTGTCAGTTAGTTTATTATTTCCAATGGCAATCTCCATCGCCTTTTGTGTACCAATCAAGACGATTCTTTCTTTTGCCCTAGTCATGCCTGTGTACATTAAATTACGAGCCAGCATAACGTAATGGCTTGTCGTAGCAGGAATGATGACTATAGGTGCTTCACCACCTTGTGACTTGTGAATAGTGATCGCATAGCCTAGTTCCAACTCGTTGGTTTCACTTTTTTCGTATGATACTTTTATTCCCATGAAATAACATGTCATTTTCTCAACGGTCTCATTATTTTCATTTACTTCTTTTGAAATTTTGGTAATCACACCGATATCGCCATTAAAAACTCCTTTAGATTGATTATTTTTATTCTGAATGACTTTATCACCAAGTCGGAATAGCCTTTTCCCTATCTCCCATTCCTTTTTGGTCGAATTAGATGGGTTTAAGGCATCTCTTAACTGGTCATTTAATGCAAGTGTTCCAGCAGGTCCTTTTTTCATTGGACTTAATATCAAAATGTCCGATAATGAATAACCTAACTCTTGAAATCGTAAAGCACTTCTAACAATCAAAGCTGCAATTCGTTTTGGGTCTTCCTGATTAATAAAATAAAAATCACCTTTATCGCTGTCGATAAGAAGTGATTTACCTTGATTAACCCTATGGGCATTACTAATGATTTGGCTTTCCTTTGCTTGTCTAAATACTTCCGTAAGAGCCACAGTTGGTAATCCTGACTGAATCATGTCACTTAGAACGTTCCCAGGGCTAACCGATGGCAATTGATCCGTGTCTCCTACAAAGAGAATTTTCGTATCAACTTCAAGGGCATCCATCAGTAAACTAGCTAGTTGAACATCTACCATCGACATTTCGTCAATGACTAACAAATCGCAAGCAAGTTTTTCTTGCCAATTGAAGGTAGGAATTTCTCCTTGTTGGTACCCGATTAGCCTATGGATTGTAGATGCATCATGTCCAGCCACCTCTGACAATTGCCTACTCGCTTTACCAGTTGGGGCAGCTAAGCATATAATATTTTCTGGATATATTTCTTTGTATATGTCGAGCATGGCACGAATAACGGTAGTTTTTCCTGTACCTGGACCACCGGTGAGTATTAACATCTGTTCTTCAAATAATCGCCTAATTGCTTCACGTTGCTTCTTCGCTAGGATGATTCCCTGCTTCTTTTGATACTTAATTATCTGTTTATCAGACGAAGGCAATGCTACGCCATCCCGAGAATCTCTCATTTCTGAAAGTTTCCGAGCTAATCTGTCTTCATATGTGAATAAAAACTTTGGGTAAACGCGATTATTTTCAATAACGATATGTTTCTCTTCTAAACGGTAAATGCTTTGCGCTAATTCATCTATCGATACTTTGTTTTCATCATGCGTATTATGATTTAAAGCATGGGCAGCTTCCGCCAATAGATTTTCTTCCATAACATAGCAATGGCCAGAACTGAAGCACGTTTCTTTTAAAACATAGTTCACACAAGCATCAATGCGATACCCTGATAAGGGCGATATGCCCATCTTTTGTGCAATTTCATCAGCCTTTAAGAATCCAATCAGGTTTAATTCCGTTAACTTGTATGGATTTTTTGTAACAATTGCTACCGTATTAGACTCATATTCTTTATACAGCCGCATCGCCATACTAGCAGATATTCCGAATACCAGTAATTCCGAAATGATTTTCTGTACCTCAAACGTAGACCTGACGCTTTCTACAATGTTACTAGCTCGTTTCTTACCAATTCCTTTAATTCCTTGTAAGCTCGACTCGCCATGTTGAGTGATTATCGTCAAAGCATCTTCACCCAATTTTTCGGCAATCATGATTGATTGCTTTGACCCACAACCTTTTACAAGGGATGATGCAAGGAAGGCAGTAACTTGTTCTATCGTTTGCGGCATTGGTCTTTCCCATGACACCACCACAAGCTGTTTTCCGAACTTCGGATGATTTCCCCATACTCCTTGAACCCAAACTTCTTCCCCTTTATCGACTCCGTATATGCTACCTTTTATTATTAGTTCCTCTCTATCCGTTTGCAGTTTTGCGATTAGATAGTCCTCGTTTCTATAAAGAACCCTTGAGACTTTACCAATAAAGGTATTCATTCCAATATGACCACCTTGTCACGTGGACATAAGACTATGTTTAACCGTTTCAGAAAATCACTAGTTGTGGGAATAGTAAAAGGGCATTGTAAATCAAAATCATGAAAAAGGTTCAAGAAAAGAGCGCTTGGCACAACTACTGTTTGACGCTTTCGCCGAACAAACGCCTTACATCTTTCAAGTATTCTCTTAAAAGGATTAGAAGAATCAACTCTGTTTTTCATCTCTTCTACAGAATCAACAAGTTGGGTATCAAGGGAATCAAGCAGTTCGAGCAATTCTTTTTCTTTAAGAGTTCCGACTACATCATTTGCTGCATGAAGGAGTTCGTTCTTTTCCTCAACCACATTTTCATTTGACAGAAGTTCCTCAAATTGTATTTCAACTTCGGGTGTAGTATCTACTTGATGGAAAAATGTATCGACCTCTTCCTTCGGAATATTATATTTGCTTGGAAAACAGATCACATTAGGTACTGACATCACAAGGTGCCATAAGTTTCCTGGGAAATAATGAAAGTCAACATTTAATTCGATTAAAATATATCCACTTAACACACTACTGATTTTCTTCGAAGCTTTTCGCGCTCCCTTTAACTCTTTCGAAAGATTGCGAATACTCTCCTTGTAGCTATCGAGCAAGGCAAGAGAATTGGCGTCTTTGTATACTTTCAGATTGTCACAGGCCGTGCGTAGGTTGTTCAAACCGGTCAGTATTCTTTTCACGTATAAGTGATCTGTAATGTCTTCCCTGTTCAAAGTAGAAAAATCGACAGATGTATTATCCTCACGAATGATTTCTGTAAATGTTTCCATTGCATATATTGCTTTGACCATTGAATCACCTGATCTATCCAAAACGATTTTCAACATTTCTTTCGCTTCAATTTCCGCACCTGTACGAACCTGAATCACAAAGTAAGCCATTCCCCTTCATCCCCTCTCTATTAATCCACTAAGCAAACGATTTTCTTCTAATCAGGCGATTATCACATTCCGCATTCACGCAGTTTTCATACATCCACTTAACTACTTCGTCTCGAGGATAACCTAGCGGCCTCTCTCCAAAGGGGTCGTTTTGACATTTTCAAGAAGAATTCCCACATAGCTTTCATAGTTTCAGGTTAGACGGATAGCGGTATTAATTCTTTGTTATCAATAATTAGACCTCCATCGCTGATTTTTTGTATAAAAGCTTGTGAATAAAGAACATTAAATCTTTAAAGACATTCAACAGTTATTAACTTAAAGTTAATTGGTAATCAAAAAACTAAACTGCAATAAACAATATTATCAATTTCCACCTTATATAATTTCGCTAATGCATAGATGACAACGCCCTTTGGTTCAACTTTATCACTCTCCCATTTGATGACAGTAGCACGGGAAACACCCATAATATCAGCAACATCTTGTTGTGTCATATTTGCGTTAACTCGTAGCGCATCTAGTGATAGTTTCATATTTTTATCGCCTCCAGTCTGTAAACTCTATATTCATACTAATTCACTTAAAGTTAATAGTCAATACTTAAAGTTAATAATTTTCTCAAAAAGTCTTCCTTAAAATTAACCTTAAGTGTATAATCGATGAAGGAAGGTAGTGAAACAATGAAAACACAGAGAGAAATACTTGGGGAAAACATAGATAGATTGATAGCTAGGAATGGTATTGATCAAAAAATTTTAGCGGAGAAAATAGGAGTTAGCGGTGCTACTATATCTAACTGGGTTAAGGGTTTGAAGTATCCGAGAATAGATAAAATACAAGATTTAGCAGATTACTTTAATGTTAAACATTCCGATTTAGTTGAAGACCAAACAACAAACTTAATAAAAGTATCCCAACGAACTGTTAGCATCCCGATACTCGGATATATCGCTTGTGGAGACCCGATATTAGTGGAAGAAAACTACGAAGATTACCGCACAGTATTAGAAGAAGGCTTGCCGGCAGGTAACCTTTTCTATCTCCGAGCGAAAGGTGATTCAATGCATCCCACGATACCGAATGGATCGATGGTGATGGTTAGGGCGCAAGAAGATGTAGAAAACGGTCAGATAGCCGCTGTGACATTTAACGGTAATTCGGAAGCTACATTGAAAAGAGTCAAAAAACAAGGCGATATGATCATATTGATGCCAGACAATCCTGCACATGAACCAATCTTCGTCACTAAAGAAAATCCAGTAAATATAATCGGAAAAGCGGTTAAATCAGAACAAGACCTTTAATTACTAGCTCTAATAATAAAAAGACTAAGGTTAGCCCATCCGCTACCTTTTTCTTCTATGATAAGGATAGTTACAATGAATGCTGATTTTAAAGGTACTGTAGGCATTTACGTGCGGGTTTTTACCGTCAAACAAGTCCAAGAAGGTATATTCGAAAGAACGCTTAAAAACATACTGTACGGCTCAGGATTTGGGGTGAAAATACTCAATTGTTGATTAAATTTCCTTAGAGATTCTAAAACCTGAAGAATTAAAGGATATTCTAGATTCAAGAAGAATAGATACCCACAACCCTGATGCTGTTAGCATCTATAATTCTTCAGGTATTGTTAGTCATTCATTACCAACCCAAGCTTTTCTTGATGCTTCTAACAAATTTTCCTCTAGCGAACAATCTTGCGCCTTCTGTTTAAATCACCGTCATACTTTCTCACTCCCAACTTGCTACAAGTCCAACTGACAACCGTGGTAGTTGCGACGATTACTAAAAAGAGACTAAACATTCCCCAGTCTGTCATTGGAGTTGAATTTCCAATTCCGAAGTCAAAACTTCGTGTAATGTCGTAATGGGCATCCTCTTTTCTCCCCAAATACGTAGATATTCAACTGCCTTCGTTTCGTCCTTATAGGATAGTTTGGCAATCAATCCTGGAATTGCTCCGCGCTTCTTTAAGATAATTGGATCAATTGGTAATGAATTCATTCGATTACCTCCCACTCACTTTTTCTTCCATGTATTTCTAGTCCATTACCCAGCCGACTGTTGAAAGTGGTATTTTAAATTTAACACTACGCTTAAAGTGCAGTACGAGACACAGAAACACTTTTGATTGAGAACTCTTACGGAGTCCATTCGGAATACATAAGCCAGTGAATAAATAACGTAAGGTTTAATTTCCACCTCCCTATTTCTCCAACGAACTATAGTTCTCTTTGATACACCTAACTTTTCGACTAATGTATCTTATGTGAAACCTCTTTCGACTCCTGCCTTCAAACTTAAATCCATGTGTTGTTGTATCATGTAAATCCCTTTCTTAGTCGATATATAAACAATACTACACTTTAAGTGCACGGTCAACACATAAAGTGCAGTATATTCATAATTAACTTTGCATTTTCTGCACTATTTGTGTAAAATAAAAATTGATAGGAGGGTTATTTAATGAAGGAAGACATAACAGTTACCCGTCAAAGAGAAATATTGTCCGAAAATATTCAGGGTTTATTAGACCGAAAAAGGATTAAACAAACCGATATGGCAAGAGATTTGGGGATAGCGGAAACAACTGTGTCTAGTTGGATTAATGGAAAAAGGTATCCTGGATTAAAAAACTTGCAACTCATGGCCGAATACTTCAATGTTGGTCGTTCCGCTCTAACAGAAATGAAACCTACAAATCTAATAGATGTATCGCAACGTGCTGTCAGAATCCCTATACTCGGATATATTGCTTGCGGAGATCCAATTCTAGTAGAAGAAAACTACGAAAATTACCGCACTGTATTAGAGGAAGGTTTGCCAGCCGGTAATCTTATTTACCTAGAAGCGAAAGGTGACTCTATGCACCCGACGATACCAAACGGCTCAATGGTAATGATACGTGAGCAATCAAATGTGGAGAACGGGGAAATAGCAGCTGTAACCTTTAACGGTAACACGGAGGCGACATTGAAAAGAGTGAAAAAACAAGGCGACATGATTATACTGATGCCTGACAATCCTACACACGAACCAATCTTTGTTACAAAGGATAATCCGGTTAAAATAATCGGAAAAGCGATACGATCGGAACAAACACTTTAATCGCTAGCCTTAGCAATTAAAAAGGAGCAGCAAAGTCTCATCCAACTCAGCTGCTCCTATTCTATAGAAAGGAGTTTTTAACATGAGAGTAATTATCTACATCCGGGTTTCTACTAGAATGCAAGAAAAAAAGTTTAGCCTAGAAGGTCAAAGAACTGAATTAACGAGATACGCGGAATCTATGGACTGGACTATCGTAGCTACTTATCAAGATAATGAATCGGGTAATAAACTCGACAAGGATGGTCTTAACACCCTGTTAGATGACGTGGAGGACGGGAAAACAGACGTTGTTCTAGTATTTGACCAAGACCGACTTTCGCGCTTGGACACGCTTGAATGGGAGTTCCTAAAAGATGTACTCCGTAAAAACAAAGTGAAAATTGCTGAACCTGGAAGAATTACAGACTTAACCAATGATGACGATGTGTTTTTCTCGGATTTGAAAAACCTAATTGCTCAGCGCGAAAGAAAATCAGTGGTTCGTCGTATGATGAATGGAAAAAAGCAACGTATGCGTGAGGGTAAAGGTTATGGAAAGGCACCGTTCGGGTATGTATTTGATAAAGTAACCCAAAAATACGAAATAGATGATGAATGGGCTTGGACTATAGGTTTTATCGATAACCTGTATTTGAATGAACAGATAGGCTTATCCACAATCGCTAGTAGATTAGACGAGATATGCAGAACACCGTCAGGAAAGCACTGGAATGATACATTGATTATGCGACGCCTTAGATCAAAAGCATTTCATGGGGTGATGGAGAAGACATTTAAAGATGGAGAAACTATCAGCATTGAAAACATGTATCCCCCGCTGCGCACGAAAGAGACTTACGATGAAATCCAACGACAACAGGCGAAAAGAACAATGACTTTTAAACCTACTGCAGTTAAAAATAATGAATTACACTTATTTCGTCGGACGTACTTTAGTTGCGCCGAATGTGGAAGGAAATTAGCGGTTGCTCAATACGGTTATGGAAAGAATAAAAACTTTTATCTTAGACATGGTCGTCGAATGCGATTGAAGGACCGTACAACATGCGACATGGGGGTAAATACCCTTCGATTAGAGGATAACGTACGTAAAGCTCTAAAAGATATAATCAGCAGTGAAACGCTCGCTAACAAGTATATAGAGTTTGATAGAAAACAAAAAGATGCTGCGAATGTAAAATCACAACTTAAATCTATAGAAGCTACTTTGAATAAAACCAAACTGCAATCCGACCGGTTGCTAGAATTATATCTAGACGGGAACATTAAAAAAGACAAATACCTTGAGAGAAATGCCGAATCGGAAGAACTTATTGTGTCACTAGAAAAACAACTGAAAGAAATTAATGCGAAGAATGAACTTCTTTTATCTAACGAATGGGGTTATGAAATGATTGCTGATTTATTTCAAGTCGCTCAAAGTTTTGACACTGAATTATCACCTTTTGAGCAATCTAATACTTTCGGAAATCTATTTCCCACAGGTGTTCTGCATCGTGACAAATTAATTTTAATTTCCGAAATTGCAGGTGCCCCTATCGAAATAACAGTTCCCATAGCTTACGATCCATTTCCCGACCACCCAACAAAACGTGACAAAGCCTTGCCCACATTGAATTAGGGGTGTGTGTCGCCAGTAGACGTTCATCCCCCCCTTCATTTCGATTAATGTGAACCCTTTTTCATTACGAATTAATTTCATATAACCCCTCCTATAATTTATCCATCATTCCGTAAACGGGTAATAATAACGCGAGATACGCTGCTAAAATACAAATTGCGATGATACTGAATAAAGCTGGTTGAAGAACCGCTAAAGCCTTTGTCAGATTTTCGTCGATTGTTTCACTGAGTTGCTCGCTGTACAGTTGCAACTCTTTCGGTAGAAAACCGCTATCCGCACCATGTTTGGCAAATGCAGATAACTGCTCCTTTAATCCCTTTGTTCTGCTGACAGCAGTATGAAATGATTCTCCGAAAATGACTTGTTCTTTTACATTTCCAGCAATTTCACTTAACACTGAATCCACTTTTTGATGAATTAATATATCTAGCGCGTCTTGCATAGATAATCCCGATTGAAGTAAGCTTCCAACTTCACTTGAAAAGTCTCGGGTCTTTACTGTTGAAAAAAAACTTCCTGCGATAGGAATAGTCATCATTACTTGTATTTTAGTTTCGGGTAGCAGTTTACTATAAGCAAAGATGCCAATAACCGTGAGCAGTGCCGTTATTAACGCAATACTTATAATGACATCAGGAATTTTCGTAACAAGTGAGGGCAACATAGAAACGAACCCATCCCCTTCATTTCCCCTTGAAATTGCAAGATTTTCCATATTGGGCAGAAAAAACTTACGAAACGCTATTAGCAGTGCTGAAATAATAAGAAAAAGGAAAATCGGATAAATTAATAGGTTTTTTAATTTTTTCTTTTTTTCTTCAGCTCTTTCGAGACGTACAGACACCCCCTCCAAAGCTTGTGCAACGCGCCCATCTATTTCCGCAATCGCAACAGGAAGAAGTACCCCCGATGAAAATCCTAACCGCGCCAACACGTGGGTCACCCCAAAACCTTCTTTAAAATCGGCATCCATCATTTCCAACATTGGATGAAAATCCTTCATATGATGCGGCAATAGTAAAGTAACGCCATCATAGAATGTATAGCCTTCTGTTAGTAAAACAGCTAGTCTTTTCAGAAATACCGGTCGATTTTGAAGAGTTCTCTTTTTACGCAACATTGATTTACTTAAACGTCTATCCATCCCGTATCACACTTGAGTGGCTATATTTCCGGATGAGCGACTCCACTTTTAAATCATCCGGTACGATTACTCTTTCCCCGCTCATAATTGAGTCAGTAATTTGGGCAAGCCTATCTCCTTGAATAATTTCAAATACAGCCCCTCTTTCACCGGAACTATTTCGAATTAGGCGTTGGGCTGAAATGCATACGATTGTTTGCCTTAATTCTTCTGCGGAAACACCAAAATCCATCATCCTATAAAAACAACCGACAGGATCCTTGGAGTGAACTGTAGTTAATACCAAATGACCGGTCAATGCTGCTTGAACTGCGATTTTAGCGGTTTCACTGTCTCGAATTTCACCTATCATGATCACATCAGGTGAATGGCGCAATATCGCTTTAAGGCCAGCGGAGTATGTCATGCCGGAACGCTCATTTACTTGAATTTGTAGAAGATGTGAATGATTATTTTCAACAGGATCTTCCAATGTAATCACATGTCGCTCAAGATTATTTACACAATGGGCCGTTAAAGAATAGATAGTGGTCGTCTTCCCGCTTCCAGTCGGACCGGTCAATAGAAGCAGTCCCTGCGGCTCAGACATCGCCTGACGCAATTTATCTGCCCATTCTTTCTCCATACAGAGCTCGTCGATGGAAACAATTCGGTCATGCCTTTGCAGCCGGATGACAACACTTTCTTTCATTTGAATTGAAGGGATTGTTGATACGCGAAAAGAAAAATTCTCTCCTTGGAATTGTTTGTGAAATGAACCACTTTGGGGTTTACGTTTATCGCTGATGTCGAGTGAGGACAAAAATTTGTAAAATGAAATCATACGGCCCGCTAACTGTGGGGGAATTGTTCCAGACCGATCCAGTTTCAAATCTTTTTTGAAGGATATATCATATCCTTCCTTCGTGGGGATAAGGTGGATATCTGAAGCTTCATATTTAATCGCTTTTTCTAAGAGTTGAAAACTTTTCTGTTCTACTACGTTGTCATTTCTAATCATTAAACACCCCTCTTTCTTTTTTAAATGTAACGGTATTTAACTGTTTAATAGGTTGAATAATCTGCATTCAACCTATGTCATATTATACGATTTTGAATTGCAGATTGGAATACTTTCCTTCAAAGTCGAATTGTGTATCGCGGAAAAGAAGGGATATTTCATATTTGGCCTTTTTTTACCTAGTAAATCTCATTTTTCATAAAAATACAGCTTATACACGTCTTTGTCACAATGAAAGAACGATTGGAGTTTACATCTGCAGTTGTTATCCTTTATAATGAATGGGAGCTTATTGTAATGTTTTATTAAGGAGGGACGCACATGGATAACATGTTTAAGTTGATGGGCTTCTGGACTGGTATTTTCGCAGTAATGTTTTATATTGGAGACATGCTGCCAGCCGCACTTCTTTTTGTTGCGAACACAGGGTTCTTCCTACTACTTGGATATTTGAACCTGACAGAGCGTATGTACATGTACCTATTCGGAGCTTATCTGATGGTGTTTATGGTTGGTTTCAGCTACTACTCAACGTTTATTCACGTACCTGGCGCTGGCCACTAATAGTACATACAAAAAAACAGCCTATTTCTGGCTGTTTTTTTGTTTTAAATGAATCATTCGCTTAAAATCCGTTCAAAAAAGGGTTTGAGTCTTTTTCATCCCCGGGATTTGTTGGCGCTCCATGTCCAGGGTAAATAACAAAATCATCATCTAAAGATAATAACTTGTCATGAATAGATGTAAGTAAAACTCCCGTATTTCCACCAGGTAAATCCGTCCTACCAACACCTTGCTTGAATAATGTATCTCCTACAATCGCGAAGCGGGATGATGTAAAGACATACGAAACACTTCCTGGAGAATGGCCAGGTGTATGCCTTGCCTCAAAAGTAAATGGTCCAATAGACATTATTCCTTCATTGATAATAATTTCATCTGCTTTTTTGCAATATATATCCGGTAGTTGTGGATATTTAGCAGATCCATTCAGTTTTGGATCCAGTAGCCAATCCTGCTCCTCTTCATGAATATAGACTGGAATGTTATAACGATCTCTAATACTCTCAACTGCTCCGATATGATCGAAGTGCCCATGAGTCAGAAGAACCGCAATCGGTGTTAGTTCCTTGCTTTTTATCTTATTAATAAGCCGTCCACTTTCTTCACCCGGATCTATGATTAGGCAATTACCTGCTTCATCACTTATGATGTAACAATTTGTCTGTATCGGTCCAAGCGAGTATGTATTGATTTTAAGCATGGCCTCCACCTCCTTCAAAACATATTACGCAAGATGAAATACAATTTCAAATAATCGTCACTTATATACCTCGACAAAAATGATTGGAAACAGTACAATAGAAGAGGAATATCGCTAAATCGGCATTCATTTTTTATTGTTGAAAGGAGTGTCATCCCTATGAACTTATTGATGGTCATTTTTGGACTCATCGCAATCTTAGCGGTTGTTGGTACAGTCCAAGCATTCAAGCAACGAAACGCTTTAAGTATTTTATTTAATCTTGGAGCTGCAGTTATTTTCGGCGGCTTCACAATTGCTACACTTGTTTTTCAAGGGTTCCCACCTACTGCATAATAAGAGCAAAAAATCTCTCCTGCATTAATTCGCAGGAGAGATTTTTTTTGAATAGAACTATTAACTTCTCAAAATATAGTCAATTCACAAAACCATCCGGGTCGTGCTTTAGCAGACGCCCAGTCTAAGTGTTCTATCATTCAGTGAAATTTAGCCACAAATTCTCAACCGCAGAAACTACATCAATCAAATTTTCCGAGGAATTGCCTGTTAAACATTTTTCTCCCGAAGGTGAACAACGAAGAAGGCCAGATGCGATTTCATCAGCTACAACATCTTGACGTCCTTCAGTTACTCGTATTAGTCGATAGGGTGATAGGAGTTCATCAAGTTGCCCTCCCTCTACAGGAGAAGGAAGCAATACGGTATCCTTTGAAATCCATTCAACTTTAGGGATAACCCATTCTGAATAATTACTAATAACAGGCATCATCCATTCAGAACGAATCTTTCCGTCCTTGTCCATAATGGAGTAATGCGCATCTGTCTCCTCATTCACTGTAACAACAAGCAGTGACTCTTCATATGTATCAAAATAAACGACTTCATCCATCTCTAATTGGTCCCATTTTTCAGTGGCGGGCTCAAAAATATGTATTTCCCCTCCATCAAGTATGTGCCCCTCAATTTGACTGACTACAACCTTGTCTTTGCCAAGCCATTTCGGAAAAGGATCTTCAATCGCTAAAAGTTCTAGAGATTTCTTTTCCCCATTATATAATAGCAAATCGAATGTCCAATCTTCATGAAAAGCTGTGAAAAGGATGAGTGATGGATCGATATCGTTCCATTCAATTTCCAACTCTGTGGATGCAACTGTAATTTCATCATGTATCGCGCCATCCATACTTACTATCTTAATTATTGCAGAAGTGGAATTATCGCTAGTATGTAGTAAAAAAAAATTCTTAGAAGGGTGGATTAGAACATCAATAATTATTGAACTTTCTTCATAAACAATATCTGATTGACCTGATTCCAAATCAAATGTTTTCAATAGATAAAGCCCATTTTCCTTTTCGACATAGACAATCTTTGTCTCTGTTAACCAATCCACTACAAAATGGAACTTTGCGGAGTCAGCAGTTAATGACTTACTAATTTCTTTTTCTTTCACTTCTTTAATTGCATTTTCTTCAAGGTCTTTTGAGTTTTCAATGATTTCATCAGTCTCTTCTGTACATCCTGTTACCAACAGGAGTGCTACACAAAAGATGAATAACCTTTTTCTCACCGCGTCTCCCCCTTTTCCGTATTTAGGTTAAAAAAAGGCTGCACGGAAAGTTCCGTGCAGATCCAATTCACTTTTATTCTTTACTATTTACTGCAGGTAAATTTGTCTGTTCATCTTTAAATCTAAGTAAGTCTCCGTTAATAATCATATCCGAATAATTAAGCTCAGTCATAGCACGTTCAATAAACGGCTCACACTCGCTTATATCAGTTTCCTCTTCGGTTTCACTATCATAACAAACCTCTTGCGTATAGACATTTTTATCAGTTACAAAACGTCCATCACGGAAAATTGTAAATGGTTCATGACTTGGAGAGAAGATGTCAGCACCAAGTTGCATATCATCCTTGGTATCTATACCCATTAAGTGAAGAATTGTAGGTTTCAAGTCTACTTGTGATGAAACTTGGTCAACTGTTTTTCCTTTTCCATGACCCGGAATATGGATATACAGTGGAACCCTTTGCAGTTTCGCATTATCAAAAGGTGTAATCTCTTTATCTAAGTACATTCCCATTGCCTTATTATGATTTTCGGAAATGCCGTAATGATCGCCATACATGACGATAATTGAATTATCATACAAACCGTTTGCTTTCAAGTCATCGAAGAGAACTTTGATAGCCTCATCCATATATCGCACGGCTTGGAAATATCTATTCAATGTAGCTGAATTGGATGTATACTCTGGAATAAGTTTATCTTCTTCATCCAATGTGAATGGATGGTGGTTAGTTAATGTAAGCAATCTCGAATAGAAAGGCTGCGGCATATCTTTCATAATGTCCACTGACTGTTCTAAGAATGGTATGTCTTTCATACCCCAGTTGACTGCTTGCCCCTCACCCACACTGTAACTTTCTAAATCATAGAATTTATCGATTCCTAGAGAGTTATACATGATATCTCTATTCCAGAAACTCCGATTATTTGCATGCATTACATTTGTGAAGTAATCTTCTTCGCCAAGTCTTTCGGCCATTGAATTGTACGTATTTCCGCTATTCGTGAAGAATACTGCGCTACCATTTCTAGGGTAAAGTGAATTTTCAAGAATGAACTCTGAATCCGACGTCTTCCCTAAACCGGTGTTATGATAAAACTCAGGAAAATAGAATGTATCAGGATCCTTCGATAATTCGTTTAAAAATGGTGTAATGACATGTCCATCCATCTCTTCATTAATGACAAACGACTGTAAGGACTCTAGAGAGATGGCAATTACATTACGACCTTCCGCAGCACCAAACATCTCTGGATCGGGAGCAGCGTAGTTCGCATTAATATAGTTACTTACTTCGACAAGTTCACTGCCATCTGCAAGCGCACGTTGAGCGTGGGTCTTGGACTGAATGAACAAATCATAAATATGGTAGTTATACGTTCCGATATTTTTCACGAGAAGTTCTCTATCAAAACTACGTGTTAATAATTGTGGTCTTTCCATTTCGGCTAGGCCCAAATTCACCATCATAATTGCAGCTGACATGACAAAGTAAAGTTTGCGTGCAATTTTACTTCGTTGTTCAACGCTATTATTTTTCGGAATAAAGCGGATTGCCAACAAGATGATTAGCACGTCCGTGAAAAAAAATATATCCGTTGCATGAATATTGGCAGTAACCGATGATGTAAGATCACTGAAGTTACTCGTTTGAAATAGAACAGGTACAGTAATGAAGTCATTAAAGAATCTATAAAAAACTGCATTACTAAACATAATAATTGAAGTTAACATACTTACTGTAAGTAAATAGAAGTTACGTCTTTTCGTACTCTTGATGAATAGTGCAATGCCATATACGAATAGAAGAAAACTAAGAGGATTCAAAAACAGAATGAATTCCTGCATCATATTATCGATTTTCATATTAAAACTTGTAATATAACCGAAATATGTTGTTAACCATGTTGCGACAATTGCGACGATGAGTACGGAATGTTTAGGCCATACTATTTTTTTCATTCCTTCTCTTCCTTTCAAAAAAGTTGATATAAAAACAAGTCGTTCTTAATCTTACTACATTTTAGACGTTGTAACTGAACAATAGTTTCACAATGCGTTGAAAAAAGTTCATGAGAATGATATTCCCAGTCCCTATTTCATAATTTAGCTGCTTCTTGACGTAATATGAGGATAGCTTTCAAGTAGTCTTCCTTCATCAGGAGTCCACTTTCGTATAAGTCCTTTACTTCGGATTGTACAAAATCAATATCATCAATTTTATTTCCTGTATAGACATATATGCCAAATCGCTTTAGTAATTGGAGGACCCCATAAAAGTCTTTCACTCACAGTCTCCTCCATTTTGGCTGATGATAACCTTTTCTTCGGTAAAAATTTTACTGACAGGAACATCGTGGGATTCAATAGGGACCTCTTGACCTGTCTGGCATAAAAATGCCAATGATAATGTAGCACCTTTAAAATCGCTCATGTAACGGTCATAATAACCCCCACCAAAACCAATTCTGTAACCCTCATCGGAAAAAATTACGCCGGGTACAATTTGCAAATCAATTTCATGTTTTGCAACAGGAACCGTTTCTTCGATAATTGGTTCCAAAAGATTGACATAGACCGTTTCTAAACTGTTGAACGTAGTAATAGAACGAAAATCCATTTCACGGGTTGCATGCAAACATTTAGGTACAGCAATTCGTTTCCCAGTTTTCCAAGCCGCTTCGATAAGCGCACGTGTGTCCACTTCGGGATAACGAGAAATCGTTATCCCGATTGTGCTCGCACTTTGAAATTCATCCGATTCAAGTACTTTTTGAGTAATTTCCAACGACTTCTTTTTGTGATCTGCGTTGCTCATATTATTCAATGTAACTATCATTTGTCTCCTCAAAAAATCTTTACTCAATTTTCTTACCCCCAGTTCTGAAATGAAAAGACCAAAACCGATGAAGGTTTTGGTCTGAGCGATTATTTCGTTTCACGATGCAAAGTTTGTTTCTTTTCACGTGAGCAGTATTTTTTCATTTCAATCCGTTCTGGATTGTTACGCTTGTTTTTCTTTGAAATATAATTGCGCTCACCGCATTCTGTGCAAGCAAGTGTAATATTTACGCGCATTGTTGGTCCCTCCCACTCATCAGGAATGTAAAATTTTATATGAGCATGATTTATACGACTAATTAAGTGTACCACATCAGAAGTATATGTCCACTAGAAAGATTGAAATTACCATAACGAAATGCATATGGTAAAATGGTAGCAAAAGAAGCAAGCAAAGGAAGTGATGAAATGGACATTCCGATAATTCTTCTTGTTATTGGACTTATAAGTATACTGGCATCATTTTTTATCGGTAATTCCGCGTCCCACTATGCGGACGAATTGGAGAAAGTTTCAATTAGTCTCCACCAAGAAACGAATAGCCTAAAAAAAAGAGTTAAAACTATCGAAGAAGAGTTAATGATTGGTGCCGGTTCTCTCCCTTCAAGCAATACAGCTAAAAAGCAAACAAAACCAGTACATGAAATCATCGTTAACCAAATCTTGTCTTTACATTCCCAAGGATATTCCGTTAATGATATTGCTAATCGCTCTTCCTTAACAAACGGAGAGGTAATGACAGTATTGCAATCTAGAGGTGTGGTTTCATGATAAAGGATATGTTACGCATACTCGGGACCGCGTGTATTCTCGCCGGAGGGATTCTCTATTTCATCAACGAAAGCGAACGCATAACTCCTTCCAAAGCACAGCAATCGCAAAGTGAAGTCGTAGAACTTCGAGAGGAACTCGCCAAAACAAAAGAACTATTAGCTATCGCTCAAACCATATCAACCGTTAAGGAGCCTGACCTAGCGAAGAATGAGGAGAAAGTGAATGACAAGCAAGATTTTGTAACTGAAAGTAACTCCACAACCACAGACACTGCTATCAGGACAATCTTAATGATTGAATCGGGTTCGAATTCTGCAATCGTCTCAGCTGATTTGGAAAGAATGGGTATTATAGAAGATGCATCCATATTTGATGCCTTTCTTGCTGGTAATGGGCTAACGGGTAAAATTCAGATTGGTGAACATAAAGTAGATTCGTCAATGGATTTCCATGCTATTGCTAAAGAAATAACGACTGTAAAATAGAAAGTAGGGAAACCATTTTTCTGGCTTCCCTACTTTCTTTCTATTTACCAGTTTCCACTTCAGGTGCCTGGATGATTGGTTGAGTTACGCTTGGTGTGATTCCTTCTGAAGCCCTTGTTGCCTTCAGAGTGAAATATTTGTCCACAGCTTGCTGAATAATTTCATTCTGCGCATATGGATAGCTTCTCTGATTTGTCGATATGTTAGGAATTATGATTGCATATGCAATTTCAGGGTTTTCAAAAGGGGCAAAGCCGACATGTGATAAATTGATTGTCGGTTTTCCTGAACTGAATGCTTGTGCGGTTCCCGTCTTCCCACCGGCATCATAATCTTTTCCAGCAAAGAGATTCCTGGCTGTCCCGTTTTGACCGTAATAGACATAGTGCATACCGCGCTTCACTTGGTTGATCTCCGCTTCGGTATTTTTTATTCTATTTAAAACCTTAATGTCCGTCTCCTGAATAAGAGGGCCTAGAGTTTTTCCATCTTCAGAAGGTTCGCGAATCTCCTTAAGTACCTTAGGAGCTATCCGATAGCCGCCATTTGCGATCGTAGAGACAAACTGGGCGAGCTGAAGTGTTGAATAAGTATCGAACTGCCCAATGGATAAATCCATTAAAATACCTATTGAATTACTATCGCCAATCAGGCCGCCTGACTCACCCGGTAAGTCAATACCGGTTTTTGTCCCAAGTCCGAAAGATGCGAATGATTGTCGAAACGTATCAAATGCATTTGCTCTAATACGTGCCGAATCTTCAGAACTATAGTTAGAATTCGCCAAGGCCAATGCAATACGGAACATATATACGTTTGAAGACCTACCGATTGCTTCAATATCATTTACAGCAACCCTACCGTTTTGATTAAACAGTGATCTTTTTGTAAAACCACCGATTCTAATTGGTTCATCTATCTTCGTTTCGCCGATACGTGCCACATTTTCCTGATACCCCGTTAGAAGCGTCGCCATCTTGATTGTTGAACCCGCTTCATGGAGTGCAGTGAACGTACCAAATGCATAATCCCAAATTTCGAGCTTACCTGTTTCTTTATTAGTAACGACTTGCTTTCCAACAAGTGAAAGAACCTCGCCATTATTAGGATTCATCATAACTAAGAAAGCCTTTTCCAGTTCCCCCGAATTTGGTCCCCTTTTCAATTCCAAAAGTTTATCAGACACAACTTTCTCGAGTTCCTGTTGCAGTTCACTATCAATCGTTAATATTAAATCCTTACCGGGTTCGCCTTCGTTTATTGTCTTTGTTTCGACGACACGGCCGCTGCGGTCTTTAATATTCTTTACAATTGTTTTCTGTCCTTTTAGCAGTTCTTCATAATATTGTTCGATGTAACTTCTTCCAACCCTGTCATTCCTGGAGTAATCTCTTGCCAAAAAGTAATCTTCCCTTGATTTCGGAATACCTTCAATCGGACTTGTAGTTGATCCGAGGATCGTATTATCCGATTTCTTAACTCTTTCCCAGTCCGTCGTTGTATCGACACCTGGCAATTCTCCAAGGCGCTCGGACACTACTGCGAATTCCTCTTCCGAGACATCTCCACTTTTAACGATTTGCGGAGAATAAGCATAACCTGACATCATTTCCCTGTAAATCGCCAACACCTCAAGATCTTTTTCAGAGAAAGAATCTATTTCCTTTTTCGTAACTCGTTCTCGTGTAAGTCCATTTATCTTCCGCTGAACTTCCATTCGTGAAAGTGAACTATCCTTCTGAAGCGTCATCAATTCTTTTTCAGAAACTTTTTTAACTGCTTCTTCGGGATGATTTAATATCCAAAAGTCCCTTTTATCGCCCATTGTTATCCTTTTTGTATCTTGTTCAATCAAGTCGGATAGTTTTTTAGCGATATTCAGCATTTCTAGCGAACTGGTAGATGTCGTCTTCGTATATGTAATGGCATTTTTCGGATCATTATCAACTAGGACATGCCCCATTCTATCAAATAACCTGCCCCGAGGTACGCTTGTATTAACGGCGATTTCTTCCGTTCTTTCCAGCGCACGGGAATAATCTTCACCTTTGACGATTTGTAAATAGCCAAGACGGAAAATTAACATTGAAAACAGGATAAAAATAGAAAAGAATAGGAAGTTCATCCGAAAAGCGATATGTTTCCGTTGGCGTATTTTAGCTTGATCCGCCTTACCTATCTTCTTTTTCATATTGTCCTCCTTTCTCCGTTTATCCATGTTGAATTATAACATTCAAAAATGGAAAAGCACACATCTTGACGAACAAGATGTGTGCTTGGTTCCTTTTCATCGAAGAATTAAGTAGAATAAAAATTAATTACTGAAACGTTTTGCTACCGCATCCCAATTAACAACATTCCAGAATGCTGAAATGTAGTCAGGACGACGATTTTGATAGTTCAAGTAATATGCATGCTCCCAAACGTCAAGACCAAGAAGAGGCGTTTTACCTTCCATGATTGGTGAATCTTGGTTTGGAGTTGACATGATTTCAAGCTCTCCGCCGTTTAGTACAAGCCATGCCCATCCAGATCCGAAACGAGTTGCCCCTGCTTTAGCAAACTCTTCCTTGAATGCATCAAAACTACCGAATTTCTTATCTATCGCTTCCGCTAGTGCACCTGAAGGATTACCGCCGCCTTCTGGTGAAAGTAGTTCCCAGAATAGTGAGTGGTTCGCATGACCTCCGCCATTGTTGCGGACAGCAGTACGTTTGTCTTCTGGAACTGCATCAAGATTCGCAATTAGATCTTCGATTGATTTGTTTAAAAGTTCTTCATTTCCTTCTAGAGCGTTATTCAAGTTCGTCACATATGCATTATGGTGTTTCGTGTGGTGAATGTTCATCGTTTCTTTGTCAATGTGTGGTTCTAGTGCATTTTCTGCATAAGGTAGTTCTGGTAGTTTGTAAGCCATTTGTACATTCCTCCTCGAGAGATTCATAAATACGTTACGCAATCAACATTAGCAAAATTATTGAAAACGTTCAAACAAAATGGACTATTTCATCATTTTTTATCTAACATAGAATACAAATACAGCAATCATAATAACCATAACTAGCCCTTTTGTCACCACTGAAGTTAAAAATCCGACTAGCGAACCGATACCCGTTTTTACCGCCCGCTTCACTCCCGAGCGCGATACGGCGAGTTCTGCAATGACTGCTCCTAGAAATGGGCCAATTAAAATACCCGCAACCGGAATAACAAAAGGACCGATTAAAAGTCCGATTGTACTTCCCCACATACCAGCCTTAGAACCACCGAATTTTTTCACACCGACGAGATTCGACAATGTATCTGCACCGAACAACAAGATAACGAACAACACTTGAATAATCCAAAACCAAATAGTCATTCCGGCAAATGTATCGATAATTCCATATAGAAGGAACCCCCCAACTATGAAGAGGGCTGACGGAATGATTGGATATACGAGTCCGGCAAAAGCAATAATAAACATAGCAATCGCAATAATCCAACCTACAAACTCCATAAATTCATCCCCCTAAAAAACGATTATGCTCTATTTCCAAGAATTGCTTCCGCGATATTCACAGCATGGTCACCGACTCGCTCTAAATTAGATACAATATCGACAAACACCATTCCCGATTGCGCTGTACAACGACCCTCATTTAGCCTTAAAATGTGATTCTTTCTGAATTTCCGTTCCATCCTATCAATGAGAACCTCTTTTTCAGCCACCATTCTCGCCAATTCAACATCATTCGAGTTAAGTGATTCAACGGCTTTTTGAACTGTTTCAATCGTTAATGTGAACATTTCAGTTAAGTCACTCATTGCGTCAGCTGTCAGTTTAACTCGGTTTACATCGCGGAAATCAATAAGTTCCACAATGTTTTCGAAGTGATCACCTATCCGCTCAATATCCCGTACTGTATCCATAAGCATAAAGTGACGTGCAGATTCTACCGGCGAAATACTTACTGATGTAATCTCAACTAAATAATCCGTAATTTTACGATCAAGGTTATTGATGGCATCTTCTATCTGATATGCCGTCTCCGCATGTTTTTTATTGCCTGTTTTCAAATACTCAAAAGACTCTTGCAAACCACGCACACTAAATTCACCCATTCGAATGATTTCTTCTTTCGCTTGACCAATTGCAACAGCTGGTGATTGTTCTATAAAATGCCTGTCCAGATGTTTCGGTTTGTACTCGATCGTAACATCTTCGCCGGGAATCAATTTTGTAACCAACCAAGCCCAAGCTCCAATTAGAGGAAACTGAATAATTGTATTCGCAATGTTGAACGAACCGTGCGCAAATGCGATTTGCATTTTATTTTCAAGGTTGAGTACATCTGATATCCACACTACATATGCCGTAAATGGTACCAGTAACAACATAAAAATAATTGTTCCAACAATATTGAACAATACATGTGTAGCAGCTGCACGCTTCGCCGCTACTGATGCGCCGATTGACGCAAGAACTGCTGTTATTGTCGTTCCAATATTATCACCAAATAAAATTGGTAGTGCTCCGTGGATGTCTACGAGATTTTCAGCATAAAGCCCCTGTAAAATCCCAACAGTAGCACTCGAGCTTTGAACAATTAGTGTAAATACCGTTCCGACAACTACACCTAACATTGGTTGGTCACTCATAGAAACCATAAGATCCGTGAATGTTTCCAATTCCCTGAGGGGCTTCATACCTCCACTCATTAGTTCAAGTCCCAGGAATAGACCTCCAAAACCAAAGATGACTTCACCCATGTTTCTAATTGAGCTCTTTCTAATGAAAAAGATTAGAAATGCACCAACAGCCATAATTGGAAGTGCATAGGCCCCTACATCTAATCCGATGATAAAAGCTGTAATCGTTGTCCCGATATTTGCGCCCATTATCACGCCGATCGCTTGACGAAGTGTCATGAAACCGGCACTGACGAGTCCCACCGTAATGACAGTCGTACCTGAACTCGACTGAATCAAGACTGTGACAATAATTCCGACCAGCACGCCCATGAACGGATTCGTCGTGAAACGATCAAGAATTGCACGCAATCTATCTCCGGCTGCTTTTTGAAGTCCGTCTCCCATATACTTAATTGCGAACAAGAAAATACCGAGTCCGCCAAGAAACTGGAACAACATCTCCTGCCAGTTAACTTCCATTATGAGCCGACCTCCATTTTACTTTATATAGTGCATCTTATTATGAGAATAGCTGTACCGAATTGTAAATAGAAGTGATGCAATCTTTACATTCCCTTTACAATCGATTTACAAAGTGTCATCATTCTGTCAGGTATTGTTTAGGCTAAAATGATAGAATTATAATAGATGAGGGAGGTTGAAAATGAAGTTCCATCAGCTATTTAAAGCATCCTTACATGAACCAAAGAAACTTGCTGCATTCCGCTTACTTCCGATTGGCAAGGTGTTCGGCTATATATTCATTTTTGTTGCTATTTTTACAACCTTCTCATTCATACGTTACCTGGGAGGGAACGAGGTTCTCTTCGAGGCCTCACCCGAACAATTGGAACACGGTGAAACAATTGGCGGACTGGTGTATCCAATGGCTTTCCTGCTCCAACTCGTCATCAGCACTTCCTATATATTCCTCAGGGTTAGTCTTTTTGGATTAATAGGAATAATTGTGTTGAAACTGATGAAAAGACGTGGTGAGTATCGTCATATGTGGAGAACTTCTGCTATTGCGATTACCTTACCAATTCTTATGACGATAGGACTCGATTTCTTGCCTGCACTAAAAACCTTCAGTACAGTAATCACATTTTCTATTCATCTAGCATATATCGCAGCGGCGGCTAAGTATTATCCAAAAATAACTAGATGAATATTCCCCTCTTACGTGCATATAGTGGCGGAAGGGGGAATTTCCATGAGAATACTACTACTCGCAGTTTTACTTTTCGTAACGTTCCATTTCATCCGAATTGATTTAGTGGAAGGCACTATCCCACTCGCTTCTTTTAAGAATGAACAAAAACAATGTGAAGAAGAAAAAAGTACATCCATAACTGTTACGACAGTTGCTGGGGACACTATTGAAACGCTATTTGCACTTTACCCGGATACTGAATCCAGTTTCATCGATAGGTTGTCTTCCTTCTATTCCTTTAATCCTCATCTTCAAAACCAGCAGATTATTGGCGGAGAAAAAGTTGTTCTACCACTATCCAGCTTGCTAACGGAGAAGTGTGCAGGTTCTAATTGATAAGGGTTGTCCCTTGTCTTTTTGGCATGAAGATTGCTAAAATAGTTATAGTTATAAGGCTAATTGCCAACTAAGGAGAGAAACAAATGAGTGCAATGATAAATAGAAAGAACACACGTCCCGTAAAAGTCGGTAATTTGACTATCGGGGGGAGCGATGAGCTATTCATTCAAAGTATGACGACTACCAAAACGCATGACATTGAAGCTACAGTAGCAGAAATTTTGCGCTTGGAAGAAGCAGGGTGTCAAATCGTACGAGTTGCCTGTCCGGACGAACGTGCAGCTTATTCAATCGGTGAAATAAAAAAACGGATTAACATTCCTCTCGTTGTCGATATCCATTTCGATTACAAGTTGGCGTTAATCGCTATTGAACAAGGTGCCGATAAGATTCGCATCAATCCTGGAAATATCGGTAGACAAGCCAAAGTCGAAGCAGTCGTCAACGCTGCAAAGGCAAAAGGCATTCCTATTCGAATCGGTGTTAATGCCGGTTCACTTGAAAAGAAAATTCTTGAAAAGTACGGGTATCCAACTGCTGATGGTATGGTAGAAAGCGCTTTGCACCATATCAAAATTCTTGAAGACCTCGATTTCCACGACATCATTGTGTCATTGAAAGCTTCAGATGTAAATTTAGCGGTCGAGGCCTATCAAAAAGCGGCGGCAGCATTCGACTATCCATTACACCTGGGCATCACGGAGTCTGGAACACTATTTTCAGGGTCTATTAAAAGCTCTGCCGGTTTAGGTACACTTCTATCCGCAGGCATTGGCAACACGATGCGAGTCTCATTAAGTGCTGATCCTGTTCAAGAAATCAAAGTAGCTCGCGAATTACTAAAAATATTCGGTCTTTCTTCCAATGCAGCAACACTTATTTCATGTCCAACCTGCGGAAGAATTGAAATCGACCTCATTACCATAGCAAATGAAGTAGAGGAATATATTTCACATATTAAAGCCCCACTAAAAGTTGCAGTTCTCGGCTGTGCAGTAAACGGTCCCGGCGAAGCACGTGAAGCCGATATTGGAATTGCAGGAGCACGTGGTGAAGGTCTCCTCTTCATGAAAGGGAAAACGGTTCGAAAAGTTCCAGAAGCAACTATGGTGGAAGAATTGAAAATTGAAATAGACAAACTCGCAGAAGAATATTTCGAAAAGAAAAGACAAGAAGAACTTCTCATACAAGCTGAGAAAGTCGAATGAGAAACCTTCGCTTCGGCATTGATATCGACGGTACAGTAACTTGCCCTACTTCTTTACTGCCACATATCAATGAGCAATTCGGATGCAATCTTGTTCTAGATGATATAAAAGAATATGATCTGACAAAAGCATTTCCGGTTGATGAAAAAATCTTCTTCGAGTGGTATAAAGGAGCCGAAACGAGCATTTACGAAACTTCTCCTGCGCAAAAATACGCTAAACAAGTTTTGACCGATTGGAAAGCAATGTTCGAACTTTATTACATTTCAGCAAGGGGTCATCAAGTATATGATTCCACACTTGATTGGTTCAAATTGCAGGATATTCCTTACGATCATATCGAACTCATCGGTAGTCACAATAAAATTGCAACAGCGAAAAAGTTTGATGTTCATGCATTTTTTGAAGACAAGCATGACAATGCAGTTGAAATTCATGAAGAGCTTGATATTCCAGTCATATTATTCGATACACCGTATAATCGGAATCCCACTCCCGATGGTGTCATCCGAGTTTATGACTGGCAAGAAGCAAATAATGTTATCAAACAGCTATTCCCAGTTTTGATAGCTTAAATCGAATATAAAAACGGTGTGAATCTCTATTAAAAGAGATTCACACCGTTTTCTAGTTTATGACACATAATGGACATTTGCCGTATATCTCAAATTTATGCCCTTCCACTTCATAGTCAGGTAAATTGACAGTAATCATCTCCATGGGGCAATGTGTTATGCTTCGTGTCTTTCCACATGTTGTACATATAAAGTGATGATGATGAACGCCCGGATCACACTGCATTCGGAAGTGCCGGTCTCCATTTAAATCGGTTTCTTCTAGTATACCTAGTTCTGAAAAGGTTGATAAATTACGATAAATTGTATCGAAGCTAATTCCAGGATTATCGTCTTCCATAAAGTTTTTAACTTCCAGAGCTGTTAAATAACGATCATTTTCAGAGAATAACTGTAATATGGTATCTCTATTTTTTGTTCGTTTAAACTGTTTTTCCTGGAGAAGACGCCAAGCCTCATCAAGTGTCATACCAATTCCTCCTTAACCGCATGGGCATTGCGCCCTCCCTGTATTTTCTTCCAAACAAGAACGACTAATAGAACCAGTACTGACGTAACGACAATTGTTCCCCCCGGGGCGATATCAAGATGATACGCGGAAATAAGTCCAATAATAACAGCCAATTCGCCAAATATAATTGAATAGATCATCGCACCCTTAAAGCTTTTTGCGAGTTGAATTGCCGATGCCACTGGAATCGTCATGAGCGATGAGACTAACAAGATACCAACAATCCGCATCGAAGCCCCAATGACAAGAGCCGTTATAATCATGAGGATCATTTGGATATACCGTGAATTAATACCTGAAACCTTTGCATACTCCGCATCGAATGATAAGACAAATAATTCCTTATACAGAAAACGGATATATAATACCACGATGATTCCAATAACGACAACAACAAGTAGGTCCTGTCTGCTAACCGCCGAAACGGAACCGAATAAATAGCCGATTAAATCGGAGCCGAACCCTTGCGATAATGAAATGAAAATTGCTCCGACCCCTATCCCCGCAGACATGATAACCGGAATAGCTAGTTCCTCATAATGACGATATGCACCTCTTAGTTTTTCAATTAGCAACGATCCGCCCACAGCGGATGCAATCCCAAAGTATACAGGGTTCAATGCACTGAAAAACAGCACCTGCTGGCTCAAGTAAAGGCTTCCGGCGATTCCAGCAAGAGCAACATGGCTAAGTGCGTCGGCGATGAGTGAAAGCCTTTTGACGACGATAAACAAGCCAAGTAAAGGAGCAATAACTCCGATGATTAATCCGGATAAGAATGCATTCTGTAAAAACTCATAGGATAAAATATCATTAATCATCGTTTTACCTCATTCGTTTGCTGGTGAACGCGTCGAACAGGGTGGCCATACCATCTTGAAACGTCTTCGTCTTCCATTTTTTTATAGTCTGATTGTCTGCCATGAAAATGAATCGACCGATTTAAACAGGCTACATGCGTTGCGAGATCCGTCACGAGGTCAATTTCATGTGTTACAAGCAAGATTGCTATTCCATGCTCACGGTTTAGTTTATTAAGCATAGAATAAAACGATGCCACATTCTGTTGGTCAATTCCAACAGTGGGTTCATCCATAATTAGAAGATCCGGCTCCCCTGCAAGCGCTCTTGCTATAAAAACACGCTGCTGTTGGCCACCAGATAATTCACCCATATTCCGACCGACAAAACGATCCATTCCAACGATGCGAAGTGCTTCCAATGTTCGGTGCTCATCTTTTTTCGAAAAACTCTTGAACAATCCTACTTTTCGAGTCAAACCACTGCGCACGACTTCACGGACTGTCGCCGGAAAACCAGAATTGAATGAATTAGATTTCTGTGAAACATAACCAATTCGTTCCCGGTGTCTAAATGAATTTATATCTGCACCAAACAATTTTATCGAACCACTGGATGGCTGTAATAGACCAAGAATAATATTGATTAGAGTTGATTTACCGGACCCATTTGGTCCTATCAAGGCCCAAAATTCCCCTTCTCCTACTTCGAGAGAGATTTGATCAAGAGCGATTGCCTGCTCATAACTGAAACTGACATCGTCCAATTGAATAATGTTATTTGTCATTTTACTATTCCTTTCTCGAAACAGGAATCATTACGATTCACTCGTCAAATTATAAACTATTGCACGAGGGGATACAACTATTTAAGAAAGAAGGAATCAATAATGGATTATGTTCAACTATTAAATGAAGTGAAGACACGTAGCGATGCTGAAGTCAAAGTCATTGCAGGACAATATGGTATCGATCTTTCAAAATCAGAAATTAGGGCGCTTCGCCCTTTACTGGATGAAATTTCATTTCATTGGCTATTCACAGGTGTCCCTGAAACGTTCATTAATAAAGTTAGAATCGTTATAGGTGATAAAAAAACAGAAATACTATTCAAGAAATATTTAGACTCCACCCAGTGAAAAAACGTAAACACCCTTATACACTAAAATCCCGCCTGCACTTTGTAACTTTGCAGGCGGGATTTTCTTATTAGACTCTTAATAAGTCAATTACATCAGGCTGAAATGATTTCGCTTTAAACATTTCTATTTCATATTTATAAGGCGCAGTTTTCTTTTTAGGATCAACACCTACAAATGGAGTTTCAAGAATTTTAGGCACCGTCTGGAATCCCTCGTGGTGCACGATATAAGAAAGAGGTTCGAAACCGATATGACCGAATCCGATATTTTCATGCCGGTCTTTCATTGCCCCTCGCTCATTCTTACTATCATTTACGTGAATGACTGAAATTCTATCCATTCCAACTATCTTATCGAACTCCATTAGCACACCTTCGAAATCATTTACGATATCATACCCAGCGTCATGGACGTGACAGGTATCGAAACAAACAGATAAACGTTCGTTATGTGTCACACCGTCGATTATTGCAGCTATCTCATCAAAACTACGGCCACACTCAGTCCCCTTACCCGCCATCGTTTCGAGGGCTATGCGAACTGGGTAGTCTTGTGAAAGCACTTCATTTAATCCTTCAATAATTTTTGCAATTCCTAGATCTACACCTGCTCCGACATGCGCGCCTGGATGTAGAACAATTTGGTCAACGCCAAGTGCAGCTGTCCGTTCAATTTCACTTTGTAAAAAATCAACACCGAGTCTGAAAGTTTCAGGCTTAAACGTATTCGCTATGTTGATGATATACGGAGCATGGACGACGATATTAGACTGTCCATTTTCCTCCATATTTAGATGACCTGCTGCAATATTCAGATCCTCAATCGGTTTTCTCCGCGTATTTTGCGGTGCACCGGTATAAATCATAAATGTAGTTGCTCCGTAACTTGCAGCTTCCTCACTCGAGCCCAGTAGCATTTTACTACCACTCATCGAAACATGGGAGCCAAGCAATAATGGTTTATCATTTATCATTTTTTACGTTTCAATCTCCTTTCCCTCTTTTTAAAACTTTCAACTTGCTGAGCCATTTTCTTCTTATAGCCAGGTTTTACTTTCGATGGCTTTGGTACGAACGAAATTGCTTTGCGGTCAATATCGTCTGTTTCCTTAACTCTATTTCTTCTTGAATGGCGTTCTTTTACTTCAACCCATTCACCATTTTTCACTTCTTCATGGACAAATGGAATACCCATCTTTTCAATTCTAACTACTTTGTCGTCCTCAGAAGGTTCATATAATGTAATTGCTGTCCCCTTAAGCCCTGCTCGTGCAGTACGACCCACGCGGTGAATGAAAAACTCAAGGTCATCAGGAAGTTCAAAGTTGATTACATGGCTGACACCCGGAATATCAATTCCGCGCGCTGCAAGATCTGTCGCTACTATATATTGGAATTCAAGATCACGAACCTGTTTCATCATCCGTGTCCGTTCGCGCGGTGTTAAATCTCCATGAATTCTTCCGACTTTAATGCCGCTTTCTGCAAGGAAAGTTGCAAGTCCTTCAGCATTTTGTCTTGTATTCATAAAGATAATTGCCAAATAGGGATTAATCCCCTCCATTACTTGCAACAATTTCTTTCTTTTGTTCATACCGCGAACAGGAACGAGAGAATAGCGCATCCCTTCCGTCAATGGTTTACGTTCACCAATTTTCACATGAACAGGTGACTCCATATATTTCGTAAGGAACGGTTTTAATTTCTCTGGAATCGTAGCAGAGAAAACATACATTTCCAATTTAGCGGGCATTTTCGATGCAAACTTATCGATATCCTCGATAAAGCCCATATCAAATGCAAGATCCGCTTCATCGATAACTAAAATTTTTGCAGTATGGATAGCAAGAGCTCCATTTTCAGACATATCACTGATTCGCCCTGGTGTTCCAACGATAATATGGGGATTTGATTTTAGTTTCCCAATTGATCGTTGCTTGTCTGTACCACCTATGAGTAGTGAAGTACGTACTTCAGTACCTTCAGTCATCTTAGCAAGCTCATTGAACAGTTGAGTTGCAAGCTCTCTTGTTGGTGCGGTGATGACTGCTTGCAATTCATCAACAGATACATCTGTCCGTTCCAATATTGGAATGAGGAAACTATGTGATTTACCTGTCCCTGTATGTGCTTGTCCAATCGCATTTGTCCCTTTCAGGATAAGCGGTATAATTTCCTTTTGAATCGGTGTCGGATTCTCAAAGCCGAGCCTCCCGATTGCTTCCCGTATAAACGGTTTAAATTGATAATCTGTAAATTTAGACATTCGTAACCCTCCTAATGTACACCTATTGTAACATGATTTCGTTCCGCCGTATGCGATTTTCGCATAGTATACTATGTGAAAGTTCATTCTGATTTATTGAAAGGAGATAATTATGAGGTATGAGTCCTTTTATCCATTTGCGCGACAACAACCGCCACCCCATCCAATGGGACAATCGGGCTTCGGACAGCCCCCTCGAGTGGCACCGCCACAAGCACACAGACAACCATTCATGAATGGTCCGTCGAACAATCCATTTGGCGGTCCGATGCCTGGCCCAGGGACGCAACAAGGGCCATCAAAAATGGAGGCATACATGCAAACGGCTAATCGTTTCCTAAACACTGCTCAGCAATTCGCACCTGTCGTCCAGCAGTTTGCGCCGATGGTTCAAAACTTGCCCGCGATGTGGAGATTATACAAAGGCTTTCAATCGCTCCCACCCGCAGGCGGAACGGCATCTACACCAACAAGGGCAACAGTTGCGAATGTCGCACCCGGCCCATCTGTCCCCCGAATATTTCAGCCGCCCATTCGATAATTTTGAAACAGCAGCCCAACTCCGCTATAATGGTGGTAGATCCTATTAGAGGAGTGAGTCTGTATGAAAGTATTAAAGATTACCCCTAGAGGCTACTGTTACGGGGTTGTCGATGCAATGATCATAGCAAGAAATGCGGCACTCGACAAAACATTGCCGAGACCCATTTATATACTCGGAATGATTGTTCATAACAAACATGTTACGGATGCCTTTGAAGCAGATGGCATCATAACACTCGACGGAGAAAATCGTTTGGAGATTCTCGAGAAAGTCGAAACAGGGACAGTAATCTTCACAGCACACGGTGTTTCACCTGAAGTGCGTGAACTAGCGAAAAGAAAAGGCCTTGTTTCGATTGATGCGACTTGTCCGGATGTAACTGTAACGCATGATTTAATCGGAGAAAAGACTGCGGAAGGATACGATATCGTTTATATCGGTAAGAAGTATCATCCCGAGCCGGAAGGTGCAATTGGCGTGGCCCCCCATGCTGTGCATTTAATTGAATCGATTGAAGATGTGAATAACCTGGAGCTCGAGACTACTAAATTGCTCGTTACAAACCAGACAACCATGAGCCAATGGGACGTCGTTCACATTATGGACGCACTTAAGGAAAAATATCCACATATCGAAGTTCATAAAGAAATTTGCCTAGCTACACAAGTTAGACAAGAGGCTGTTGCACAACAAGCAGGGGAATCTGAGCTTCTCATCGTCGTTGGGGATCCTAAAAGTAATAATTCGAACCGTCTAACACAAGTTTCCGTTGAAATTGCCAACACACCTTCATATCGGATTTCCGATGTTTCCGAACTTGATGTAAAATGGTTGGAAGGTATCAAGACTGTTGGTGTCACAGCTGGTGCCTCGACGCCAACATTGGTCGTCCGTGAAGTGATTGCATTTTTAGAAAACTTCAATCCTGAAGATCCATCTACACAAATTCCAGAACGCAAATTTCCACTGGAGAAAATTTTACCGAAAATCAAACATCCTACACCTGTCATACGAATTGAACCATATGCAACAACCTAAAGAAACCGGCCTCCGTAGTAAGAGGCCGGTTTTTATTGTTCTTTACATGAAAATGAATGGCTCCGTGATGATTTCTGATTGAAGATATGTAACATCGTATCCAGCTTCTTTACTCGCATTTTGCATGTGAACTGCAACCCCTTCAATCATGATCTTCTCAATATTATGACCTGGGTCTATAACCGCTAAATTCATCGCTTGTGCATCATGAGCTATATGGTAATTCAAGTCTCCGGTTACAAGGACATCTGCTCCACTGTACTTAGCAGCAGTTATATATTTGTTACCGTCCCCGCCAAGAACTGCTACCTTTTGAATTTCTTTTTTTGGATCACCAACGAATCGAAGTGCAGGCACAGCAAAAATACTTTTCACTTGTTCCGCAAAATCTGTAAGCGTCAATTTTGTTGGTAGTTTTCCGATTCTCCCTAGACCATATTCGGTCCCTGGCTGATCAAGTTCAAAGAAATCATACGCTGGCTCTTCGTAAGGATGGGAATTAAGCATCGCCTTTAGCACCTTACTTTTGAGTGGTCCTGGCACAACAACCTCGATCTTAACTTCCTCAACTTCTTCCCCTTGGCCGATTACGCCAATAAATGGATCCGCCCCTTTTGTTGGTCTGAAGCGGCCAATTCCGGGTGAACTGAAACTGCATCCGGCATAATTCCCAATTGCACCCGCACCAACCTTTGCCAACGCATTCCTAATCGCGTCCGCATGGCTCTCTGGACTGAAGACGACTAGTTTGTATAATGACTCAACAGATGTTGGTTCAACGATTTTCGTGTCAACTAAACCTAGTTTTTTCGCTAACATATCGTTCACTCCGCCAGGTGCGATGTCGAGATTAGTATGTGCCGCATAAACGGAAATATCATTCTTAATACACTTTTCGAACATTCTACCTTGGGGTGTGTCCGTTAAAAGTCTCTTTAATGGCCTGTAAATCGGTGGGTGGTGCGCAATGATAAGATTTGCGCCTTTTTGGATTGCTTCGTCTACAACTTCCTCATTTACATCCAGTGTGATGAGGACTTTTTCTACCAACCGGTCTAACTGTCCGATGTGCAGGCCAACCGGGTCCCCTTCCACCGCAAAGCGTTTCGGAGACCATTTTTCAAAAAGCTCTATAATTTCATTACCGTTCACTTTTTTCATTTAGTTAACACCTTCCCAACTAATTCGATATGGCTTCTCAATTGTTCTTTTTTCAACCTAACCGCATCTGTTTCCGTTGCATTTTCGAGCGAATCAAGCACACGATTCCATTCTGATAACTCGATTTTCCATTTTTCAATGAATACATCCGTTTTAGATATGAGCAGGATGGGTCCCGCCATCATTTCCAATTCACTATACGTAGTTCTACCTTTTTCCAACACGAGAATTTCGTATATTTTTCCATCTTCTTTTAAAATATGTTCATCAACAACTTTCCAATCATTGGATACTGCCCATTCACGGACTGCCCTCGCATATATGTTGGGCTGTGCGATGATTCGATTTACATCAAAAAGGCGATCTTTGCCGTTTTCTAAAATAGTGGCTATTAGTGGGCCTCCCATTCCAGCTATCGTCACCGTATCAACCCCATCATTTTCCTCTATGGCAAATAAACCATCTGCCAAACGAATAGAAATAACATCCAATAGATTTTCTCTCCGTACATTGCTAACGGCGGATTCATATGGCCCTTTAGCTACTTCACCTGCAATTGCCTTTTTTGCCATCTTTGAATGGATTAGAAAACAAGGCAAATAAGCATGATCACTGCCGATATCCGCAACAACTGCTCCTTCCTTAACGAAAGAAGCAACCGACATCAATCTGTTCGATAATCGTTCGGAATTCATTACATCCACATCCTTCCTTAAAATAGTGTCTACAATATTAACCATTTTACACGATACACAAATAGAAAGAGCCATCAGTCAACAAAAACTTCTGCTGACTGACAGCTCCTTGCAAATTCAAGAATTATTTAAGTGATAAAATGTAATCCGCCATTGCATCTAGCTCGGCATCGTCTTTAACTAGTCCTCCCGGCATTCCGCCGTCAGTACCATGTAATATCACGTCTTTAAGTTCATCTTTAGATAGACTAGTTCCAGCCAACGCTGGTGCCATTCCACCTGTTAGATCTCCACCGTGACAACCGATACATTTCCCTTGAGCAACTGCTTCAGCATCAAAATCGGCTGTGTCTGCTGGTGCGACTTCTTCAGTTGCCCCATCTTCACCTTGTTCAGCAATTTCTTTTTTCTGATCAAGTCCGTAAAGAGACATGAAGAAAATTAGACCAATTCCAAGTGCGAAAATTAAGATATAAGGTACTATTGGATTTCTACTCATTAAATTACCCTCCTTTATCAGGATCTATTCTGTAATGAATACAGTTCACAACTATTATTGTACTGTATCTAATAGAAAACTGAAAGAGTTATTGCTGATCTTTTCGCCCTTTGTGACAAATTCGACAAATATTTCAGTTTAAATCAGCAAACTTCTCGGAATCCGATAAGTTCTTAACAGCCGATTAGTCTTGCAATGACCATTCGTTGGACTTCTGAAGTTCCTTCTCCAATTTCAAGAAGCTTTGCATCTCGCAAATAACGTTCGACCTCGTACTCTTTCATATAGCCGTATCCACCATGAATCTGTATTGCTTCACTTGCTACTTCCATAGCGATTTCTGAGGCATATAATTTACACATCGACGCCTCTTTTGAAAAAGCTCGTCCCTGGTCTTTCAACCAAGCTGCTTTATAGACCATATTACGCGCCAGTTCTATTTTCATTGCCATATCAGCCAACTTGAATTGCGTTATTTGAAATTCGGAAAGCGCTTTCCCGAATTGTTTACGTTCTTTCGAGTAGCGTAGTGCCCTATCAAACGCCGCCTGAGCGATTCCTAACGCCATAGCGCCAATCCCGATACGTCCGCCATCTAGAGTGACCAAGAACTGCCTGAAGCCGTTACCTTGGATGCCTAGAAGGTTCTCTTTCGGGACACGTACGTTTTCCAATACCAACTCCGTCGTATTAGAAGCATTAAGGCCCATTTTTTCATAATTATCGATAACCGTGAAACCTTCTGCATCGGTTGGCACAATAATCGCACTAATTTCTTTCTCCCCGCCTTTATTTCCTGTAATGGCAGTGATTGCGATGTGCTTAGCGTAGCTTGCATTTGTGATGAACACTTTTGAACCGTTGATGACAAAATCATCCCCGTCCAATTTTGCAGTCGTTTGCGTCCCCCCCGCATCGGATCCTGCATTAGATTCTGTCAAACCAAATGCACCAAAAGATTCCCCAGTACAAATTGGCGTCAAGTACTTATGTTTCTGCTCTTCCGTTCCGAACAGGTTGAGCGGTGCTCCTCCCAGAGATATGTGCGCGGAGTATGTAATACCCGTCGATGCACATGCGCGGCTTAGCTCCTCCGTGACAATGGCAAAACTTACCGTATCAGAACCTCCGCCTCCATATTCTTCCGAAAACGGCAAGCCCATCATTCCCATATCAGAAAGTTGCTTAAAAATTTCCACTGGAAACTCTTTAGTCCGATCGCGATCAATTGCACCGGGTGCAACAACTTCATCCGCAAACTCCCGAATCATTTTTCTAATCATCTGTTGTTCTTCAGTCAAATCGAAATTCAACATCTTCATCCCCTTTTTTGTGAACGCTTACAATTCCAATTATAACGAATTGTTTTCTGTTTTCACAGCAAATCTTGAAAGTTAGTTGGATTGTTAGAACGAAACGATTAGAAATCCGATGATTAAAAGCAAACCTACAATTCCAGAAATCGTCAAATACGCTAATTTGTGAAGACGACCGGCAATTAGCCAAAGTGAGCAGTTCAAAATGAGCAACCCAATGAGAAGCATTCTATTTCCTTCGAAAAAGACCATCCATAACTTGAGGGACATAAACAACAATAAGAAAGAAGCCAATATGTATAGTAAAGGAGTAATCCGCATTTGGACAGTTGATTTACGTAGTGTAGACAGTAGAAATAGAAAGATTACAAATGCTGCTAAAGATAGCGTCAGTATAGGATGATGGATAAAAACGAACATGCAAACGCTGATAAGAGTCGTTAACATGGTAAGCATAATAATTGTTCGGTTTAATTTCTTTTTTTCCTTAAGTAGTACTCCTTCGACAATTTTTATTTCATTTTCATCTTCACCTTGGGCGTACAGAGTGATAAGGAAATCACAGTAATGCTCAGGCAACAGCTTATTTTCTTTCCAATACTTAATTTCAGAAATAATCATCCTTTTTCGCTGTGGATTCATGGTCATAATCGCTCCTTGATGAATGTAGGGAGAAGCCAATGCAAAAGATCAGCTACTTGTTATCTGTGTAGACACAAAAGCACTAGAAGTTGCTAGCACTGATAAAGATAAAACCTTCAGGGTTGTATAACCTCCTAGTAAGATTTCTACAACTTCTTCGTAAGTAGTAAAAAAAACACCGGCAATAGTTATGCCGATGCCCGTTTATTATTCTAAGAAATCTTTTAAACGTTTACTTCTTGAAGGATGACGCAGTTTACGAAGTGCTTTAGCTTCAATCTGGCGAATTCGCTCACGTGTAACACCGAACACTTTACCAACCTCTTCAAGTGTTCTTGTACGACCATCGTCGAGACCGAATCGTAGACGAAGGACATTCTCTTCCCTGTCCGTCAATGTATCAAGTACATCTTCCAATTGTTCTTTCAATAGTTCATATGCAGCATGATCAGATGGAGATTGAGCCTCTGAGTCTTCGATGAAGTCACCAAGATGAGAATCATCTTCTTCCCCGATTGGCGTTTCCAAAGATACAGGCTCTTGTGCGATTTTTAGAATTTCACGTACTTTTTCAGCAGTCAAATCCATTTCTTCCCCAATTTCTTCTGGAGACGGTTCACGACCGAGATCTTGAAGCAATTGACGTTGAACCCGAATCAATTTATTGATCGTTTCAACCATGTGTACAGGAATTCGGATTGTTCGGGCTTGGTCTGCGATTGCGCGGGTAATTGCCTGACGTATCCACCATGTTGCATACGTACTAAATTTGAAACCTTTCGTATGATCAAACTTCTCTACTGCTTTTATAAGACCCATATTACCTTCTTGTATTAAGTCTAGGAACAACATCCCGCGTCCCACATATCTTTTTGCAATACTGACGACAAGACGAAGATTGGCTTCAGCAAGTCGCTTCTTAGCTTCTTCATCACCATCGAGAATTCGAATTGCGAGTTCAACTTCCTCTGCACCCGTCAATAAATCAACACGGCCGATTTCTTTCAAGTACATTCTCACTGGGTCGTTGATTTTAACACCTGGCGGTACACTAAGGTCATTCAGATCGAATTTCTCTTCCGGCACTGCTTTGCCATCTCCAGCTTCTTCGTCGCCCTTACGATCCATTTCAATGCCCTGCACTTCAATCAAATCGAGGAACTCTTCAAACTGTTCAGGTTCCATTTCAAAAACAGATAACTTTTCTGTAACCTCATCAAGAGTGAGTTCACCTGTTTTCTTTCCGGCTTCCAACAGGTTTGCTTTCACTTCTTCAACAGTCAATTCAATTTCCATATCTTCGGATTTCTCTTTTTTACTCATCTAACCCGTTCCTCCTTAGTACACCGGAATACGACTACAATGCCGTCAATGATTTCCGGAGCTGTATAATTTCCCTGGCCAGCTCCAGCGCCCGGGTATGATTCTTCATCTTTTCTGCTTCTTTTGACTCGTGCATTTTTGACTGAATTGATAAACTAATCCGATACTTCTCTAAATGAGTGATGCAATCAGAAATTTCTTCTTCGGCATGTTCAGGATCTCTTTCCACCATCGCGGAATCTAGTACAATTTTCCTGAGTTCACGGTCTTCCAATGATTCAGCAAATCTGTGAAAGTCAGGTGTTCCATGTTGTTCGTAAAATCCGGCTAGCCGGATGAAGATGGCGATATACCCTTCTCGAATGAACAAATTTTCCTTTTCCTCACGTAAACGGTCGAATAAGTCAACGTCACTTAAGAGATGGTACAACAATAAACGCTCAGCACGTTCTGTACCTGTCTTTTTCCGAACTGGAATCGTATTCTGTGGTTGGACTATCTCTTTGCCTTGCGGTTCTGTCTTAGCTCTTTTCGCCTGATTACCTGCCATTTTTATAAACTGCTGATTAATTGCCTCGACAGAAACACCTGTCACAGTTGACAGTTGTCGGATATAAAGATCCCGTTCTACTGGTGATGAACGCTTCGCCAATTCTTCCAGCACTTCATGGATATATTGCAATACATCGTTTTCATATGATAAGTTCTTGGATCGCTTAGCATATGCCATTATAAATGACATAAATGAATGTGGATTGCCAATAATCTTTTCGCGGAAAGATTCACCGCCATGCTCTGTGATATAGTCGTCAGGGTCCATTGTCCCCGGCAATAAAGCGATTTGAACGTCCATTCCTTTTTGCGTAACCATGCCAGCAAATCGTTTGGCTGCTTCCCATCCGGCATCGTCCCCGTCACAGCAGATGATAATATCTTTGGCAATTCTTTTTAATTTAAGAAGATGCGTGTCTGACAAAGATGTGCCCATTACTGCAACACTATTCATCACGCCAACTCGATCTGCGGATATCGTATCCATAAATCCTTCAAACAGTATTACTTTACCCGATTTCCGGACGTTAAGACGTGCATTGTGAAAATTGTATAAGATATGACTTTTTTCGAATATTGGTGTTTCAGGACTATTCAGGTATTTAGCGTCCTGTTTCATACCCGATATAGTCCGTCCGGAAAATGCCACAACGTTTCCAAAGTCATCACGGAGAGGAAACATAATACGTGCTCGGAATCTGTCGAAGTAGCCTGTCCCATCATCTTTCATGATACATAGTCCCGCTCGTTCCATTTCCATCATGTTGAAACTTTTACGTTTCAGAAGGCTTGATAAAGCTTCGTTATCATTAAGCGACCATCCGATTCCATATTTTTCGATATTCTCTCGCGTAAACCCTCTTTTTTCAAGATATTCTAATGCCGCCTCTCCTTCGACAGTGTTTAGTAAAAGGTGACTATAGAAATTTGTTGCAAGAGCGTGAGCTTCAATCATAGATTTAAATTCATTATTCGGTTTGACCCCGAATCCTTCGCTCACTACTGCATCAATTTCAATACCTGTACGCTCAGCGAGTTTAACGACAGCTTCAGTGAAGGGACTGTTCTCCATATCCATAACGAATGTAATTGCATTACCGCTGGCTCCACATCCGAAACAATGAAATAGTTGTTTATCTTCTGACACGGAAAAAGAAGGTGTACTTTCACCATGGAACGGACACAGTCCAAACCAATTCTTTCCCCTTTTTGTCAATTGAACATATTCCCCTATTAAATCCACAATATCAGTCTTCGATCGAACGGTTTCTATAGTCTCTTCTGGTATTCTAGTCAACTTATCACCAACCACTCTATCTAAGTATAAATTCTAGATAGTATTCAAAAATCCTTCATATTCGACAAATTATTTTCGATTATACTCGGAATCTTTCATATTACACTAATTGCATGACTTTATCCTATTACAAAGCTCATATTTGATAAAAAAACTTTAAATCATCCGCAAAAGAAGAACCGCCCTATTTAAACAGGTGGTCCTTCTGCAGATTTTATCGGTTGCGGTTCGTAATTTCGTTTAGTATAACATTTGCTGTTTCTTCAACAGCCCGATTTGTTACATCAATAACTGTACAGCCGATTTTCGAAACGACATTATTAAAATGATTGATTTCTGCTTCAATTCGATCAACTCGCGCATAATTCGCATCATCTTTTAAACCAAGTGCGATGAGTCTTTCCTTACGTATAAAGTTCAGCTTTTCAGGCGATATGACAAGTCCGAAGCATTTGTTTGGGTCAATGGAATACAACTCTTCCGGCGGATCTACTTCAGGTACTAAGGGTATATTGGCAACTTTATATCTTTTATGTGCAAGATACTGTGACAAAGGTGTTTTCGAAGTTCTGGAAACACCAATGAGAACAATATCGGCTCTTAAAATACCCCGTGGATCTCTACCATCATCATATTTCACGGCAAATTCAATCGCTTCAATTTGTTTGAAATAGTCTTCATCAAGTTGCCGGACAAGTCCCGGTTCCTCTAAAGGTTTCTCACCGAGTTCTATACCAATCCGTTTAATAATTGGACCAAGTAAATCTAGGCAATGAATACCTTTAAGATGACATTCTTCTTTCAGTTTCTGACACATCGTACTTTTTACTAGTGTATAAACAATAATCGCATTTTGTTGTTTCGCTAAATAAACGATTTCATTAAGTTGAGATTCATCATCAATATGTGAAAATCTTTTTATCGAAATAGTTTCAAGTCCTTGTTTGAATTGACTTGCCGCAGCTTTTGCAACAAGGTCGGCCGTTTCCCCGACTGAGTCGGAAACGATGAATAAAGTTAATCTTCTCATAGTATCCCCCTCATAATTCATGGTCATCCGCAAGTGAAAGGAAGGCTGCGGTAATATTCGTTTTGGTGATTCGGCCAACAACCTCAAGTCCGTCGCCGCTCTTATTAACAACTGGGAGTGAGTCTATTTGCTTATCTATCATTTTCTTTGCCACCTGAAGAAGCATATCCTGTTTTTCGCAGTACGTAATGTTTGGCATCCGGGTCATAATAACATGCACCGGTATTTTTTCTAATTCATTATTGCCGAGGCTTGTCCGTAACAAGTCCTTCCTTGAAAGAACCCCTGTAAGATGCGAAAATCCGTCGACAACGAATAAAGTTCCTACATCTTCAAGGAACATCTGGCAAATTGCGTCATAGACGGATATATTCTCTTCAACAACGACTGGAATAGATTGGAAATCACGTACCTTCATACCAATCATACTATCGGCCACCGATTGAGTGGGTCTCTTTCCTGAATAGAAATAACCTACACGGGGCCTAGCATCTAAAAAACCAGCCATTGTTAAGATAGCTAAGTCAGGACGGATTGTTGCTCTCGCAAGCTTAAGCCTTTCTGCAATCTGCTCGCCAGTAATCGGGCCATCAGCTTTAACGATTTCAAAAATCTCCGTCTGGCGCTTATTCAGTTCCATAAAAGTCACCGCCCTAAGCGTTCAATTGTTTATCCTTGATTATTATATACGAAGATGCCCGCTATTGCGAAGAAAGAGGAACCATGTTAATATGAAAGAGAACTAAATAGGCGAAGATGGGTTTATAAGTAATGTCAAATTAGAGCGAACGGGGACAGTGGAAGCCCGTAACGACGTGAAACGGCAACCTGGAGCTAATGCACTATTAAAGTGGGCTGTTTACGCAGTCAATTAGGGTGGAACCGCGGGTTATCATGCACTCGTCCCTGGACATATTGTCCAGGGATGGGTGCTTATTTTAATTGGAGGGATTAATTATGTCAATGGAACAAGTAGTTAACTTAGCGAAGCAAAGAGGTTTTGTTTTCCCAGGATCAGATATTTACGGTGGTCTCGCAAACACTTGGGATTACGGTCCACTTGGTATCGAATTGAAGAACAACATCAAGAAAGCATGGTGGCAAAAGTTCATTCAAGAATCGCCGTATAACGTCGGTCTTGACTCAGCTATTCTTATGAATCCTAAAGTTTGGGAAGCATCTGGTCATATCGGCAACTTCAATGATCCGATGATCGACTGCAAAAAATGCAACACACGTCACCGTGCAGACAAACTAATCGAAGATGCACTCGATGCGAAAGGTATTGAAATGATTGTCGACGGTCTGTCGTTCGACAAAATGGCCGAGCTAATCAATGAACACAAAGTTGCCTGTCCTACTTGCGGCGCTTTGGACTACACAGAAATCCGTCAATTCAACTTGATGTTCAAAACTTCACAAGGCGTTACTGATTCATCTGCAAACGAAATTTTTCTACGTCCTGAAACAGCACAAGGTATTTTCGTGAACTTTAAAAACGTTCAGCGTTCGATGAGAAAGAAATTACCTTTCGGTATTGCACAAATCGGAAAAAGCTTCCGTAACGAAATTACACCAGGGAATTTCACATTCCGCACGCGCGAGTTTGAACAGATGGAACTTGAGTTCTTCTGTAAACCCGGAGAAGACATGGAATGGTACGCGTTCTGGCGCGATTTTTCAAAACAGTGGTTATTGAACCTTGGTTTAACAGAAGACAATATGCGTCTGCGTGAACATGATGAAGATGAACTCTCCCACTACTCGAATGGGACTGTTGACATCGAATACAAATTCCCTTTCGGCTGGGGTGAACTATGGGGCATTGCGAACCGTACTGACTTCGACCTAAAACGGCATATGGAACATTCCGGTGAAGATTTCCACTACCTCGACCCTATAACGAACGAGAAGGTCGTTCCTTATTGTATTGAACCTTCTCTAGGTGCAGACCGTGTAACACTTGCGTTCCTTTGCGATGCGTTCGCTGAAGAGGAACTGGAAGGCGACGACAAACGGACAGTTCTCCGTTTCCACCCAGCATTAGCACCTGTTAAAGCTGCAGTTTTGCCTTTGTCAAAAAAACTCGCGGATGGTGCGGATGAAGTTTACGCCGAACTACGCAAGCATTTCAACGTCCAATACGATGATTCACAATCTATCGGTAAACGCTATCGCCGTCAAGATGAAATCGGTACACCGTTTTGCGTTACGTACGATTTTGATTCCGAAGAAGATCGTCAAGTAACTGTTCGTCACCGCGACTCTATGGAACAAACACGTATGCCCATTACTGAAGTAAAAGATTACATTGCAAAACAGCTTGAATTTTAATGTTAGCTAGTACAAAATGACACACATAAAACAATAGAAACTACCTGGCCGCCAAATCTCATTGGTGTCAGGTAGTTTTTCTTTAAAGATAGCTGATTATGTTCTTCAGTTTCAATGGAACGCATGATTAGACGCTCTGTATCGATAAACAGCTTTCCCCCTCATCATTTCTACTATATTAATGCAATGAGATATTTTTGTATCAATGTTCGTAACGAGGCGAAATACTACCATCAGCTGCCGATTTCCCTTTCTAACTGATTCAAAAAACCCACCATATAGTCATGTCGCTGTTGTGCGAGTCTTTCCCCTCCTATTGTCACCATCAAATCTTTTAACAGTAATAACTTTTCGTAAAAATGTGTAACTGATGCTGTTTCCTTGCTACGATATTCTGCTTCGGACATATTTTTACGTATGATCTCATCTGTGTCATACAACTTTCTTCCCCTTGCTCCGCCGAACGCAAATGTTCGTGCAATCCCGATAGCTCCGATTGCGTCAAGCCGATCTGCGTCACGCACGATAGCCCCTTCGATGGATGTGATATCTATCGCATTCCCCCCACTGAATGATACAGTAGCAATACAATCCTCCACTTTTTGAGATAGTTCACCATTAGCACCAATAGACTGTAAAATTTCCAAAACGGAAGGATTTTCATTCGTTTTGTATTTAGCATCTTCTATATCGTGTAACAATACAGCAAAACGGACAACGTCCTGATTAACAGACGGTTCATGAATCATAATTTCTTCCGCATTTCTCATTACACGTTCAATATGTGCAAAGTCATGACTTGCATCAAAACTGTCATATATACCCTTAACAATATTCCTGCATTTCACAATTAGTTGTTCCATTCAACCACTCCTGTAATATATTTAATATTTAAATAAAATTATGTCTGAATAATTAGGCATCTCATTGACGCACAATGTCGATTCATGTATAGTAAATACATCCATGCGTTTGATGGATAGGACATCGAATCGCCGAGGAGGAATGTACATGTACCAGGGAAAAGTGAAATGGTTCAGCAATGATAAAGGTTATGGTTTCATCGAAGCGGATGACGGAGAAGATGTGTTCGTCCACTTTACCGGTATTCTATCTGAAGGCTTTAAAACGCTTGATGAAGGACAGTCCGTATCTTTCGAAATCATCGAAGGGAACCGTGGTCCTCAGGCAGCGAATGTCTTAAAACTTGGTGATGAATGATTGAATGCAAAATCCCGCTGATGTAATTTCCAGCGGGATATTATTTTGTTATTTTATTCATTTCCTGACCTAGAAACTTAAGCTGTTCACCGATTGTACACGTGGTAATACAAAACTTGTGCGATCCTGGCTTCCCTTTTTCTTTTGACAGTTGCGTTTTAAGGAAACAGCCTTCACAATAGGTATCCAAAATTCCATCTATGTCATTCATGATGATTGTCTTATCCATTATAGAACCTCCCAAAAACACGATTCATTAATTCTAATACGCTTTGTAAATTGGTGCAACCATCTTAGATGATCGAGGTGTTACTAAATGATTGAATTATACGTTGATGGTGCAAGTGCGGGAAACCCTGGGAAAAGCGGAATCGGCATTTTCATAAAAGGTGAAGGTCATTTAATTAAGTTATCTGAACGCATTAATCCAACAGATAATCACACCGCAGAGTTCCTAGCACTATTACGCGGTGTGGAAGAGACAGCTAAATTGACATCTGGCGTAGTATCAGTGCGTTCGGATTCACAAGTAGTCGTCATGGCCGTTGAAAGAGAATTTGTCAAAAACGAAATCCATAAAGAGTACTTGAAGAAAATACTAGAAATTGCTAATAAGTTTGACTTCTTTTTCATCAAATGGATTCCCGATTCCGAAAACCGTGCCGCAGATGCACTTGCGCGAGAAGCTATTCACAAAAAAGACTAAACAGATTCTGTTCAGTCTTTTTTTTATTATGCTTTCAAAAAGGTAACTGTACTATTCAACAAATCATACAGGACCCATTCGCGTTCATCTTTTACAGCTCCTACATTTACAAGATTATTTTCCCCGCTAACATCATAAGGGACGTCAAATTTAATTTGTTGGTGAATCCCATTATGCATTATTCCGGATGTGTGGCTATGTCCATAAAATACTAGGGATTTATCCGCTTCCTTGAAGATAGGCAAACGCGGCTCCCCACTCCACTTCCATTGATGCCCATGGATGATTTTGGCGCGATGAATATCAAGTGTCTCTGGCATTGTTGCTAATTTTTCTCTGAGGGGATTTTCTGTTTCAGTGATTAAAACAATTCTTTCTTCTTGATTTCCTCTGACTGAGAGGAATGGTAGCAGCTCAGTAAAACCCTCCGGAATAATCATTACGTCTTGAAGCTTCGTAAATTTCTTTTCCGTGATATCTCTTTTACTAATTATGCACTCATACAAATCTCCTGTGCCAACAATAGTTGCTTCAGGTGATTTTACTACAATATCAGCGAGTACTTTTTCTAAATCTTCTTTTGATGAATGGATATCTCCAAGTAATGCATAATACAAATTTGTTTCCTCCATATCTTACTAATACACCTTAATTAAAAACCTTCTGTGTCAGCCCACTCGCCAATCCATTTATAAGCATTCTTCAATGTGTAGAATGGTCGGTTCTACTTCATTTACTCATTTAAAATACTTTTGTCACAGGGATAACTTATCCTCGTTCAACTTCCGTCCCCACGCGTGAAATCCAATCACTGTAGCTACCAATATACAAACGGACAAATTCATAACCTTGCTGTTTAAGCATGGCATATAGTGGTGCTGCCGTTACGCCGCTTCCACAATAAACAGTTACCTGGTCGTTCGAACCAACAACCTTGTTCAATTCCATTTTAACTGCTTCATCTATTTTGAAAATACCCGATTCTTTTAGTTGTTCCCAGTCAAAGTTCAATGCCCCCGGAATCCGGCCGGCAATTGGGTCAAGAGGTTCCGTTTCGCCACGGAACCTCTCCGCTGATCGAGCATCTAGAAGGATATTAGCCGTTTTACCAGCGACCGTTTCTTCAACAAAATTTCTGGGAGCATAGATTGCTTCGTCCCATTCAGGTATTACGGAACTCGGTTGTGGCTGTGGTCTATTATTATCTACCGGAATGCCTGCCTCTTTTATCGCATCGAAACCTTCAAGCACAATAAATGACTTTTTGAATCCTGCATATTGTAATAACCACCATGCTCGTGCTGCAAATGGACTTCCCCCATCATCGTAAACGACGATTTGGTCATCGATGGATAATCCACTAACTCTGAAAAGCCTAGTGAGTGCTTCCTTCTCAGGTAATGGATGCCTTCCTGCCATTTTCGTCATATCAGACAAATCATGTTCAAGATTCCAGTAAATTGCACCTACTACATGATTTTCATCGAATTTCCGCTGTCCTTCGGTTGCATCTTTCAATGAAAAGCGGGTGTCTACCCATTTCGTCAATTCATAATTAATGTCTTCTACTGAAACAAAAACGTTTGGCACTCATACCAGCTCCTCTACTTGTATTTCCTCGTAAATAGTACGCCATACGCCCAGTTGCTCTGTGCTTTGAAGTAGTGTCCGTTCGGAAGTGATTTGATTCAGACTTTCTTTCAGCAAGTGTTGTCTAAGTCCTTCCGCCTCACTGTCAATCCATTGATCAGTCCACTTTTCAAGGAGTTCTTTTTCTTTCTCCAAGTACGTAGATGCATCTGTTTTCAGCAACTCTTCAAGCCTGTTTTTCAATATATCTCTTTCTCCACGCTCAAAGAAGGATTTTGGATTTTTAAATAATCTGTTCACACTGTTATAAACGTTCGGGTCCTCGAATGGTGTTTCAAATGATAACATATCAGCATCTTGCGATTCATACGGTGATGGCGCAATCGATCTGTCCATATCGTTTAATTTGATAAATTCCATCCGTTGGCGTTCATTTAACTGCTTTTTCATAAAATTGAGCATCCGTAAATTAGTCACTCTCAGTTCCTGTGTCAGATCAAATCCAATCATTTGAACAGTTTCAGCAAGCGCTCCCTTCAATGCCCGATCTGCCGAATTATTGACGAAGACGGATGGATTGTATGCCTCTTTAAAGAAATCACCGAAACGTAAAAATACACGTTGTAAAATATAGTAGACGAGTTCACTCAGCTCATTATGTGCAGATTTCGTAAGTACTGTTGTAAACTTTAATGCACAATGTTGACGTATTTCTCCTTCAAGCTTGTTCAATTCTGCTAACCTTTCCGCTTTTCTTGTCATGTTCGTCTCAGTTCTCGTTATCAGCGAAGAAAGGCGTTCGATTGTTTTCATCGTTTCTTCTTTGAGCGCTTGGACCGCGAGCCCCTTCAATTCATGTTCAAGAAAATGATGGAATTCAACTTCAAATGGCGCCATGAACTCATCCATTTGATTTTCCAATTTCGCTTCAAGTGCCTGCAAGCTAGAAATACCATGGACCCTCGGATTTCGAATACCGAATTTCCTAAGTTCATCACCAACGAAATTCTTGACCTCATTTGCCTCTACCTTATTGGAAGCTAAATCAATCGCATTCACAATGAAAAACATCTTGTCGAGTTCGAATGCATCTTTCACTCGTCCGAGTTGAACGAGGAATTCCCTGTCTGCCCTTGCAAATGCATGGTTATAGTATGTGACGAAAAGAATCGCATCTGCGTTTCGAATGTACTCAAATGCAACATCCGTATGGCGAGCATTGATAGAATCAGCTCCTGGTGTGTCAACCAGTGTAATTCCTTTTCGAGTCAATTCACAGTCATAGAAAAAGTCAATTGATTCGACAAAACAGCTTCGGTCTTCTTCTGCTACAAATTTGACGAATTCCTCTCGATCAACATTAATTACTGTACCGAGCATCTCTTTGTAAATGGAGTATCCTTTTTTGAAGGCGGTAATAAAAGCTTTATGAATGTGATAGCTTTCATCAGTCAATTCCGAATTTAGTGCACCGTCCGCATTTTGAAATGCATCTTCCAGAGACACCGCGACGATACCAAGCGCTTCGAAGGAACGTAAAACGTCTTCCATCATCCGTTCTTGTGTTTTCAGTAGAATATCAGCCGTTCTATCTTTTTTCCCTGGAGAAATTGGGCGAATCCTGTTTATGGCTGCTGTAGTTGGATTTGGAGAAACCGGTAATATATTTTCTCCCAGTAATGCATTGGAAAAAGATGACTTTCCAGCGCTGAATGCACCAAAAAGTGCAACCGTAAACTCTTGCCCATCTAGTCTGTCTGCTTTTTTACGTAAATAATTAGCAGTTTCTAGAAAACCCGGAATCGATTCAACAGCATTTCCAATGTGATTGGCTTGACTGACAACAGATGCCGAATTATCCATTACTTCATAAATTTGTTCGTCTTTTTCAAACGGGGTTTCTACTTCATCACTTATTATTATTTCTTCTGCTTCGTTAAATTCAATAAGTTGTAGTTTTTCTTTTGTTTTCCACTGCTTGAGCAGTACTTCAACCTCTTCGGCCGGTGCGTCCTTTGCATAATCCAGTTTTGCCAATTGGTTTGCAACCTCATTGACTTGTTTGATTGCATATAATTTCTCATTCAAACGATAAACTTTCTGCTCTAGACTACCCGATTGCTCATCTCCATTCTTCAATGCAATTTGAGCCATAACATGTTTCCATTCATCGGTTATTCTGCGAAAAGCGGTATGAATAGTTGTTTTCATCCGTTCCGCATAATTTAGCACTGTATCTCCTGTAATTGTATCCGAAACATTGAATTCATTCTCAATATCAGCGAATGGTATCTCCATGTCGATTCTATCAATCTCAAGCGATCTGTCATCCGTTAAAATACCTGCGTCTTTTAATGACTTTTTCATAAGTGTTTTTAGATGAACTTCAATCTGAGCGTGTACGAGTTTACCCATATTATCAGCAAGTGCAATTTTTCGGCGTTCTCTTTCTTCCGCGGTTTTTTTTGCGCCAAACAGGATACCGACTTTAAAGCGAGACGACAATGACTCCAAATATGCTTTCAACAGTTCTCGTGTTTCGTATGGAGTAATTGCCGCAACCTGCAGCAAGGCATTCCTCTCTGTTTCAAACGAGCTAGAAAATGCATCTCCCGAAAGTAGGTTTAGCATTTTCTTCGCCTCTGAAGTTTCTTTCTCTAATTCCTCTTGCATAGCCCATTCATCTTCAGTAACGATCTCAGCAAAGTTATTTTTCCGCTCTATAATTTCATCAGATAAAAATTGTTTGTGCTCATCCTTTAATTTCAATAGGATCTGCCTAGCATTTTTCACGAGTTTCTCTTGCGAGTTTTCCATTGAACTGTCAACAATGGATAACACATCACTAAAATCATTGAATGGATGCTTTAAGTCTTTCAATGAAGTATAAAAAATTCCTTTGGGTATGACACCCCACATGCTAAATGAATCCTCGACTGACTTTTTAAAATCTACAAATGGCAATTCACTATCTCGATGTTTATCAATTTGGTTAATGATTAAGTAGACGTTCTCGTTGTACCGCATTAACTCTTTAGTGAAACGGAAATTCAATTCCGATTGCACATGATTATAATCCATTGTGTAAAATACCAAATCGGCTAGATGAAGAGCGGACTCTGTGGATAGACGGTGCGCGTCATCAGTCGAATCAACGCCTGGTGTATCCATAACAGTGATTCCTTCTGGTAAATTGGAATCCGTGTGACCGATTTCAACAAGTGAAACCGCCACTCCATCCTTACTGAACGATTTTATGGCTGCAGGAAAACCGTGACCGCCATATTTTACGGCTGTGCCATCTGTCATATGAATAACAGCATAATCGGAGGCTGTTTTACTTATTTTGACGATATTGGCGCTCGTAGGTATTGGGCTCGACGGTAATAAATCTTCTCCTGTCAAAGCATTGATCATTGAAGACTTACCAGCAGAAAAATGTCCTGCAAATCCAATCGTGTATTCTTTATCAATTAGTTTTTTAGCGAATAACACGGTCTTTTTATACCGGTCTTCGTCGTCATTCTTTTTAAATAAAAGTCCATATTCAGCTGATTCTTGTATAAGTTTATCCAATTCTGGCATTTAAGTCTCGATCCCTTCGTCAATTTCTCTTCTTATCATACCATTTTCGACGTCGATATTATGTACAAATTTTTCTGCCAATACTTTTACTATTCTTGCATGAGTTTTATATTTTACAGATGACCTTGGCATAAGGTCTATTAGAATAAAAGCAATCCCATTTGGCGCTGTTTGCCAACATTCGAGATTGCTTTTACTGTTATAGTTTATAAAGTCTTGTATATTTCTCTTCCAGGTAATCTGCCAGGTATTTAGCATTTAATCCTTCACCCGTCGTGTCTCTGATAATGTCAAGTGGCTTTTTCATCTTACCGAATTTATGGACATGCTCCGTCAGCCATTCAAGAATCGGTCCGAATTCACCTGTAGCGCATAACCCATCGAAATTAGGAAGATCTTTTAACATAGCGACTTTCAACTGTGCTGCATACATATAACCAAGCGCATATGAAGGGAAATAACCGAACGATCCACCGGCCCAATGGACATCTTGCAAAACACCTTCACCGTTATTTTCGGGACGGATTCCAAGGTACTCTTCGTATTTATCATTCCAAATTCCTGGTAGATCCTTCACTTCGTAATCGCCGTTGAATAATCCTTTTTCGATTTCATAACGAATCATGATATGAAGCGGATAGGTCAATTCGTCTGCTTCAATCCGAATGAGGGACGGTTTTGAAACATTGATTGCACGGAGAAAGTCTTCGAGCGCAACATCTTCAAACTGTTCAGGTGATTCCCTTTTCAATAAATTGAAATTATACTTCCAAAAGTTTTCATTATGACCAACAAATTGTTCATAAAACAGCGATTGTGATTCATGGATTCCCATTGAAGTTCCATCTGCAACTGGTAAACCTTCTAATTCCATACTAATATTTTGCTCATATAGTGCATGCCCACATTCATGAATCGTCCCGAACACAGCCGAACGAAAATCATTTTCATCGTACTTTGTTGTAATACGGACGTCGCCGATATTTATGCCTGTTGCAAATGGATGAACGGTTTCATCCAAACGACCCGCTTCAAAATCGTAGCCAAGTTGTTTCAATACCTCACGACTGAACGATTTCTGATTTTCTTTCGAGAAATGTTTGAATAGAAAAGACGTATCGGGTTGATTATCCAGCTCTGAAATTTTCTTTACCAACGGCACAATTGTTTCCTTCAGTTGGTTAAAAACCTCATCGATAATATCCGTTGTCATCCCCGGCTCGTATTGATCGAGAAGTATATTGTAAGCATTATCACCTTCATTGCCCCAATAGCCGATAAACTTTTTCGTAGTTGCCACAATTTCTTCAAGATATGGGAGGAACATATCAAAATCGGATTTATCTTTTGCCTCTTCCCAAGCCGATTCTGATTGAGAAGTCAGGACAACAAATTCACGATATTCTTCTGCAGGGATTTTTTCACTCAAGTCGTAGACTTTTTTCACTTCTTCAACCGTTTTTAATAATATCGGGTTAAGCGTTTCTTTTCTATTGCCAAGTTCCTTTAGATAACCCTTCATTTCTGCAGATACACTCAATTTGAATAGCTCCGTAGACAAGGTGCCAACAGCTTCCGATCTCGCTGAAATCCCTTTTTTCGGCGCTCCTGTACGCATATCCCAATACATGATTGAAATCGCTTCCGAATATGCACTCATTTTTTTTAACAACGCCACAAAATTCTCTTCAGTAGACAAATTCATTCCCCCTCTTTTACTATATTGGACTCAATACTATCATAATTTGGTTAAATATAGTTTTCCAAATGAATATCGTTGCTAGTATATCTTCAGATTCACTAAGTAATATTCTAAACCCTCTATATTTATTACCCTCAATCTAGACAATTCATTGTATCAACCTACTTATTTCAATCAACTAAAAAGGACGCCCAACTGGACGTCCTCGTTTGTTAATTGAAAAACCTTATATGATATACATTGAAAACCCTGGCTATAATCTTAGTTCGTCATCTTCATTTTCACTGGGAAAATACCTTCAATTTCCGCTTTCATTTCTTGTTCTTTTCCTTCAAGCAGAAGGTGAACTGTCCCTGAATCATCCGATGTACGTATAAGACGTCCCGCCCCCTGGCGTAATCTAAGCAACATGAAGGGTACATCTACTTCACGGAATGGATCAGCAGCATACTGGCGTCTCGCGTCGAACAATGGATCTGATGGCGGTAATGGTAAGTCATAAATAATGACTCGCGTTAAAGCATCTTGAGGAATATCAAGTCCTTCCCATAAATGGTAAGAGCATAAAACAGGAACTATTTTTTGTTGAAAATCACGTACGATTGAAGATAATTCCCTCTCTCCCTCGAATGCGATGTTTTTTTTCCACTCTACAGGTACTTTTTCCTTGAATTGATTCATTGCCCGCTCTGATTTAAAGAGAATTAGTGTTTGTTTACCATCTTTTAAGAGCTCAAGTGCTTGTTTTGCTTTCCCACCCGCTTCAACATCTGTTGCCAGCACTTCCATTACTTCATCATAATCAAATGGAGAATCCACAGAAAATGATAGGTAGTCATGAATGCCCAGCCCGTCAGCTAAATAGTTAAACGTTTCACCAACCGATAAAGTTGCTGATGAAAAAACAATCGGGGTATTCGATGAAAACAGTTTTTCCCTCAATATATCTGTTACAAGACGCGGCATAATAACGAGCGTCGATTCGTCTTGACGGTTCTCAAGCCAGTCTACTGCGTCATTATTAGAAGTAAAGAGTTCCATCGAGTAGATATATTGATCTAGGTATTCTTCGACCATTCTCAAATCGTATTCCGGAATAATATACAATTCACCTTCGAAAACGAATTCTTCAAGAAGTGCATTTGAAATCTTCACTACCTCTTTACCGATTTCAATAAGAGCCGGTGCTTTTTCGATTGCTCTACGTTCATTACCGGTTTCATCCGCGTGAACATTCAGCAATGCAAAAAATGCTTCATGAGAATCAATTAAACGTTCCATGAGTAGAAGAGTTGTTTCTCTTATACGATCAACCATTATTCGCTCTAGCAAATTTAATAGGGTACTGTTTTGAACCTCATATGTCAATGCCCGCTGTGCTGAATATTCAAGAAGATGGCCTTCGTCGAATACAATCATAGATACTTCAGGCAATAACGGTAACTGTCCCTGACGTTTCCGAGAATCTTTCGTCCAAATATGTTCCATATATGAATCGTGTGAGCAGATAATTAGTTCAACTGCTTCACGATAATGATTTCGGTGAATAGTTTGACCGCATCGGTTTCGGATATCACATGCAGCACATTGCTGGATGGGGTGAAAATTCACTGTCTTCCATTCTTCATCACTCATGTCCGGATAATCTGAACGCACACCATAAGGACCTATTGATTGTAAAGATGCATTACCATAAACGAAATCTGGTAGTCCATCAGCTAAGACATCAATATAATCCTCATCAATCGTATTACCTGCTTCTTCTAAACGTTTTAGACAGAGATACTGATCTCGTGATTTGGCTAAGCGTACATCTATATCAAGACCAAGTGCTTCACTAATTTTACGAATATCACCGTCTTCTTTTACAAGCTGATCGATGAGAGTTTCATCCGCACATGATATGAGGGCTGGTTTACCTGTATAACGAGCATAGGCAATTGCGGGGAGCAGATAAGCGATTGTTTTCCCTGTACCTACACCTGCTTCAGCGAACAATACCTTCTTTTCCTTCAATGCCTGCTCAATTTGGAAAGCCATATAAATTTGTTCATCCCTGCATTCAAAACCTTTTTCAGTTAGATCATCGTACAATGTATCCCCTATCCAATCATTCAAGGATTCATAGAACGATTTTTCTTTTGATAACGGGAATGGCATCTTACTTTTCATCGTATACCCCTTCCTATTTACATGCAAAAGGAAGAGGAGTTTCCCTCTTCCGCATATTATCAGTTATTGACGTTGTCCCCAGAATTGATACAAGTCAGTTCTAATAAAACCATTGAATAATTTTCTCTTTTTCGTTGCTCGATGACCGTATAGTTTTTCATAGTTTTCTAATGAAGACAACATATAAACTGACCACGAAGGATAATTTTTCATTACTCGGCCAAGTTCGTGCGTAATTTCTTCGGCTTCTTCAACTTCACCAAGTCGTTCACCATATGGTGGATTTCCGACCATTACGCCATTTAAGCCGTCCACAGTCAAATCCCGTACATCACACGTCTGCCATTTGATCAAATCTGCAAACCCAGCACCCGCTGCATTTTCCCGTGCGACGTTAATCATTCTCGGATCATAATCTGACCCTGTAATATCAAGTGGCTGATCATATTTCGCGACATCTTCCGCTTCTTCCCGAACCTGATCCCAAATATTTTTGTTGATCCACGGCCACTCTTCACTTAGGAACTCGCGGTTGTATCCCGGTGCAATGTTTTGCCCTATCATCGCGGCTTCTATCGCAATTGTTCCTGAACCGCAGAACGGATCAACGAAAGGCCGATCAGGATTCCAGCGTGAAATTTTCACCAGTGCCGCTGCTAATGTTTCTTTTAATGGTGCATCACCTTGCGCGAGTCTGTAACCGCGTTTATGCAATCCTGTTCCACTTGAATCAATTGTCAATGTCACTTTATCTTTTAAAATTGATACTTCTAATTTGAATAAAGGACCCGATTCATCAAAAAAACCGATTCTTTTATAAGCAATTTTTAATCGTTCTACAATCGCTTTTTTCACAATTGCTTGGCAATCAGGAACACTGTACAATGTAGATTTTACTGATTTACCTGCAACTGGGAATTCAGCGTCGACCGGCAGAAAACGTTCCCATGGAATTGCCTTCGTCTGCTCGAAAAGTTCATCGAATGTTGTAGCTTGGAACTCGCCCGCAACTATTCGAACACGGTCCGCTACGCGAAGCCACAAATTTGTTTTCGCAATCGCCAATTCATCGCCTTGGAAATAAATTTTACCGTTTTCTGAAGTTGTTTTAAACCCAAGTGCTTTTACTTCATCCGCAACAAGTGATTCAAGTCCCATTGCAGAGGTTGCTACTAATTTAAATTCAGTCATGCGTTTCCAACTCCAATCCTATACCTTCAATCATACCCATAAATTCATACCTTTTTTAATAAAAAAACAAATTAATTGCATTTCCTTGAAAATATAACTAGATTCTGAAATAGGCTTGCTCATTAAACATCCTAACAAATCCAACTGTATTTACCGAAGCCTTAAAACGTAAATACATATCAAAATTAGATGTATTCTCCGCATTCAAACCACCACTTAAAGGCGATAAGACTTTCTCTAGATAAATTCCAACATAACTTTTTCACTCATTAATTTTCCAAAAGAAAAGCTCCCCATGTTTCAGGAGAGCAATCATTGTAATAATAATACCATAGGAAATTCGATAAGCCATGTTTTGTTCCCGTGTACTCAAACGGCTTGCGCCTCGTACTAAGGGTGGTAATCATCTATCTACAAGCAAAAAATTGCTTGTCTCTTCCTCAGTTCATTTCCTTCGGAAGAGTGCCCCTACCATAGTTTGGGTTTCTCACTCGTGGGGTTTACCGCGTTCCATCTGACCCGTTTCCGAATCAGCTACGTCACTGTGGCACTGTTCAGGGAACCTCATCCATATCCGAAGACTTAGGATTTATTCCCGCCGTCAACGCGCGATGCGCGATGCCACGGCTTATTCTTTCGCCGAGCACGAACACTACGGTCATCTCAGATCCGTGTGAGCATGGACTTTCCTCTACAACATAGGATGTTGCAGCGATTACCTAAATTTGCACTATGATATCTACAGTATACCTTACTTTTAAGTCTTTTACAATAATGAATTAGGCTAATATATTATTCTTGATCGAAAAGTTTACTTCCGAATACATGTTTCTCCAAATTTGAGATCCTCTTTAGCAAATCAAAGTTAGTTGTACCAGCGCTTCCAGCCGCAGGTCGTTTTTGAGCAGACTCTAATTCTTTTTGCATCCTAGACTTTTCTTGTTGCAAATCCATAATTGTTTTTTTAAAAGCCTCATAATCATGAATAACATCATCTAGGAAGAGATCGACTTCTTCCTGGTTGTAGCCTCGAAGGCCCGTTTTAAATTCTTTCTCAAGAATTGTTTTTGAATCCAATTTAGTATCCATGAAAATCGCCCTTCCGTCTCTGTTTATATAAGGTCAATTATACCATATAGTGACTGACCTTGTCTTTTTAAATAGGATGATTAATAGTTCCCTGTCGATTTGTGCGCTTGCCCGGGAAATAATTTTCTGTTTATTCTAATTTCCCTCTTCGAAAAATCATCTCCTGAACGAATCCGAAATTTTTCTGTTAAGATGGTGGCCTCTTTCAAATACCTGATGGCTTCCTGTGTCGAGTCCAATGCATTATTTAACTCTTTCAGCTTATGCTCATATAGCTTCGCTAATTCCTCCAATGCGATAATTCGTTCACGACCAGTAAGTTTAGCAGCCGCTATCGTAAATGAAGAAACTGCCTCTTTATAAGCCTGTTCCTTTTTCAAAATAAAGCCAAAGTAAAAATGTGTCATGGGATGATGTACCCCATATTCTGTTATCACACGCTCAAAAATTTGTTTACTTCGATCGTGAGACTTCAAATCACCAAACCATTTTCCAATATTCGTATGCGTTATAGCTGATTCAGGAATATCCATTTTCAACAGCAAATCAGTAGAGCGTATATAAAGTGCAACAAGTGAAAGTATATCCCACTCATTATGGACGAGAATTTTCATAAGAAGATCCGCACGACCATTTTTCACTGCATCCTGATAGATGATTGGTGCCATATGTCCGGGCATATCTCCTTCGCGAAAAAAACCGAGCTGTTCTTCCTCTATGTCCGGTAGTCTGAATGTAGCCATTTCACCCTTCCAAATCCGTCTAGAACCGTGCAATAAATCAATTTGTTTATGCTTTATAAGCGGGGGTAATTCTTTGCGGTTCATCGTCCACCTTGTTTCAACCATTGGAATATCAAAACTTTTTCCATTATACGTAACGAGGGTCAACGGTTTTTTCCATAATCCCGTTTCATAAAGAAATGCAGTTTCGTGATCTGGACCTGGAAGTACATACTGCGTCATTTTAAAAGATGATGCTGTCTGTTCCATAAAACCCATTAGAAAAATCAGTGTACCAGCACCTTTTAACCCAGTGGTTTCTGTATCGAAGAACAATAGAGGCTTAGAAAAATCAGGGGAAAGCGGATGTACTTCACCCGAATCACCCCATTTTTCAAGCATTGACTTTAAACCAGACAGAATAATATGTCCGTGCCGATAGTCGGTGTTGTATTCAATAACCCGCTTGTAGACAATGCCGTGTTTATTTACGACCTTTGTCAAACCCGCATCAAGCCATTGTTGTTCATAAGGCGGTGGTTGTGGAACATTCCTTACAACTTCAGAATCATTCTCAAGAATCTTACTCTGGTCTTTTTTCTTCAATAGTTTCTTCATTTGCATTAATTTTTGTTCATAAGACATTGGATTCTCCTCCCGCCAATGTGTGAAGAAGAGAACCAACGTCTTTTTTCATACCCATTCCCGCTTCTTGTGCACCGATACAAACTGGACAACCCGATTCACAACGACAGCTAGATACATGATTAGCCGCTTGGCGGAGCAGTAAATCCCACTGTTCAAAGATTTTTTCACTCAGACCAATCCCCCCTGGATAACTGTCATATATGAAGAACGTCGGCATTCCAGTATGAATGGCTTTTACTTGTGGTACTACATGTACATCTGTCTTATCGCATCTGACGAATAACGGGATAAAAGATTGGATGGCATAAGCCGCACCCGTCATTGCATCCGTTAATCCAGCACGCGTCCACCCTTTTGGAATATCGAAAGTGAACCAAGTTGACGATGTATGCAATTCCTCCGCAGGTAACGAAATCGGACCTGAACCAATATTATCATGCGTATCGAATCTGATTTTCTTAAAAATCGTTGGAATCGCAAGAACTGCAATGTCACCATAAGCTGCATGATTATCACCGAACTGTTCTACATTATCCTCATTCATCACTTTCAGTTCAACTGCAAGATTTGCATCCGTAAAGTAATCGACATCAACTTCACTAACATATGCCTTCTTTTCCGCCCAATCGAGTTCCTCAACTTGAAACTGTGTGCCCTGATGAATATAGATTGCTTCTTCGTGGAGCAAAGTCATCGCACTGAAACGATCCATCTCCCCAATTACCTTTGTTTCTTTTGGATAGGTTTTATCAATAATGATAACGTTTTCCTGCGATGCAGAACGAAGGCTGATTTCACTAGCTGGAAAACTGTCTGTCATCCAATGCCATTTGTCTGTGGTTTTTATCAATATACCTTCGCTTTCCAAGAATGCGAGCAATTCCTGTACTTCGAATTCACCATAGGTCTCTGTAGATGAAAAGGGTAGCTCGAATGAGGCACATTTGAGGTGGTCCATTAAAATAAACATATTATCCGGATGTATTCGTACTTCTTCGGGCGTTTGTCCCAGAAGATAGTCGGGATGTTCAATAATGTATTGATCAAGCGCTAAAGATTGAGCAACATAAATTACAAGCGCTTCATCTTGCCGCCTCCCAGCACGACCCGCTTGTTGAAATGCACTTGCAATATTTCCCGGGTAACCGGTCATAATACAGGCTTGCAATTGCCCGATGTCAATGCCTAGCTCAAGTGCATTCGTGCTAACTACGGTACGAATATCTCCATCGCGAAGCCCTTTTTCAATTTTACGACGTTCTGAAGGTAGATAGCCCCCTCTATACCCCATAACTGTTTCATCGAATAATTTCTTCTTCGTTAAAGCTTTCATATACGTGACAAGCATCTCCACCCGTACCCGGCTTTTTGCAAAAATGATTGTTTGGATGCCTTCATTGTATAAAAGCTTGGCGATATCCCGCACTTCAAGCACTGCACTTCTCCGGATACCGAATGTCGGATGGACGACCGGCGGGTTATAGAAGACGAAATGTTTCTTCCCAGCAGGTGCCCCGTTATTGACGATCACTTGCATCTCAGAGTTTATGAGCGACTCAGCTAGTTCCTGCGGGTTCGCGATTGTTGCAGATGTGCAGATAAATATCGGATCACTTCCATAATAGTTACAAATACGCTTCAGTCTTCGTAATACATGTGCTACGTGACTGCCAAAGACACCTTTGTAAGTATGCAACTCATCTATAATGACGTATTTTAAGTTTTCGAATAAGGAAACCCACTTTGTGTGATGAGGCAAGATGCCTGAGTGGAGCATATCTGGATTAGTCAGTACAATATGTCCGGACTTCCGGACTTTTGAACGTAATCCAGGAGCAGTATCGCCATCATACGTATAACTTAGGATTGTCTCCCCACTTGCTTCTATTAGATCATGGAGATCCGCAAGCTGATCTTGCGCTAACGCTTTTGTCGGAAACAGATAAATTGCCCTGGAAGTATCATCTTCAAGGATACAATCCATAACAGGCAAATGATAACATAAGGATTTTCCGGATGCAGTCGGAGTCACAGCTGTGAACGACTTTCCTGACGATGCCAGTTCGTAGGCTTCTCTTTGATGACTGTATAACTTATCAATGCCTTTAGATGAAAGTGCTTTAATGATTGACGGATGAAGTTTGTCTGGAAATTCTGCGTACTTCGCTTCTTTACTTGCAATCGTTTTATAATGAATGACATTATCCGAAAATGATGGATCAGAACGTAGTATTCTTAATACTTCGTGAACCGCAATTTTCTTTGTCATTTCCTATCTCCTTCTTGCTCTAGATGCAGAGCGTCCAGAATAGTCTTCAATGTATATTCTGCAGAATTGATAGAAAGGATAAATCGTTTTTTGCCGGTCTTTTGATAAAATGATTGCACGATGAATTGCTTCATTGAGTCGTTCAGTGTTTCAATTTGAATCGGATGAACATATTTAGGTTTTGCTGTCTTGATAAATTGAGATACTTCCTCAGTCCATTCATCGAGCAGTGTGTGGTATTTATCCGCATAAGGTTTCACTTCTATAAAAAAGTCAGGTTCCCGGTCGAGTTCCCTCATATATGTTAGTCTTTCAAAACATTCTTTACAGACAGAAAGTAGTTTTTCTGTTTTCTCTATTAAATCTATCAAATTCTTTCATCCTTCCCTTGCAGTCCTTCTATTTTATCAGATATGAAGCCGATTCACCAAATAACAACGAACATATATTCCTGAAGGTCTCTCAAGTCCTTTTTTAAAACAATTTCCATTAAACATGATAAGACATCAATTGCATTACTCCTATTACATCATCTCATTCAATTCTCTCAGAGAATCATCTAAATATCTACTTTTCTCAAATTGCAGTACAATGAATCTTTCTTGACGGAAAAGAAATTGTTGTTGAACCATATTATTGGTTGCAACTTTCCCTTTTCTATTCCGTCTAATCCATGTGGTATAATGGTCAGATGTGAGGTGGTATCTATGACAATACGCTATCCGAACGGCAGGAAATATATACCCGTTCAAAGAAACGTAGCTCAAAAAAAAATCGATCTTTCTTTCAGTAATCGTGGTAAGTCGTTAGAGGATGAACTGAATGAAACCAATGAATACTATTTGAGTCGCGGTATTGCTGTCATTCATAAAAAACCTGTGCCCATACAAGTCGTAAACGTGAATTACCCTGCAAGAAGCGCCGCTGTCATCACAGAAGCTTACTTTCGGACACCGTCTACAACAGACTTTAACGGAGTGTGGCAAGGGAAGTATATCGATTTTGAAGCGAAGGAGACAAAAAGTCTAACCTCCTTCCCTTTACAAAATATCCATGACCACCAAGTGGTTCATATGAAATCTGTTGCGAAACAAAATGGAGTTGTATTTTTCATTATAAAGTTCACTTCGCTTGACCGATATTTTATCGTCCCCTATCATAATTTTGAAATGTATTGGGAGAGAATGCAGACAGGCGGTAGAAAATCAATCACACTTACAGAGTTTGAAACTATGGCGATAGAAGTTTTCCCTAGTTTCAACCCTAGAATCGAATATTTACAAGCGGTGTCGGATATATTATCGTCACCTAACGAAGCTACTGAAAGGCAGGAAGAGATATGAGCGAAAATATAAATTCAAGAACTGCTAGACGAAAGAGCATGGAGGCAGAACGTACAAAAAAGAAAGATAAAAAGCCGAAACAAAAGAAGGGCATCTTTAAAAAGTTAATTCTTGCAGTTATTGCAGTCGCATTTGTCATACTCATCGGTGGTGCTGGCCTGTTCACTTTTTATGCAAGTTCGGCACCCGATTTAGATGAAAATCTTTTGAAGGACCCTCTATCATCTGAGATTTTAGATAAAAATGATAATGTTATTTATAAGTCCGGAACAGAAAAAAGAGAATTTGTTCCTTATAGCGAAATTCCAAAAATTATGGAAGACGCCATTCTGGCTACGGAAGACGTTCGATTCTATTCCCACCAAGGAATGGACTTTTGGCGACTTGGTGGAGCAGTCATTGCAAACTTCCGAGATGGATTCGGTTCACAAGGTGCAAGTACCCTGACACAACAGGTCATTAAGAACTCATTCCTTTCCACAGAAAAAACCCTTAAAAGGAAAGCACAAGAAGCATGGCTTGCCAATAAACTTGAACGCAAATATGAAAAAGAAGAAATCTTTGAAATGTATTTCAATAAAATCTTGATGTCCGGAAATAATTATGGTTTTGGAACAGCTGCCAACTATTTTTATGGTAAAAAATTGAATGAACTTGAATTACACGAAGTCGCTATGTTAGCAGGGTTACCGCAAAGTCCAAACGGATACAATCCATACAAAAATCCAGATCGTGCCAAAAAACGCCGTGACATTGTACTTGGGCTAATGCACCAGCATGAAAAAATTTCTAAAGAAGAAATGGAAGCGGCAATAGCAATTCCTGTAACAGGCACACTTCTTGCTGAAGAGAAAAGGAAAGCTAATGACAATACAAAATATGCTGCATTTGTCGATATTGTATTAACCGAACTGGAAGATGCAGGAATGCAAGACATACTTTCAGACGGCGTCACAATTCATACAACATTAGATGTGGAGGCTCAACAGGCTGTCGAAAATGCTCTCAAATCAGACATCTTCGCTAATGACAAAATGCAAGGTGCGTTAACTGTCCTAGATACGAAAACTGGTGGAATCGTGGCAATTGGTGGAGGTCGAAATTTCTCAACAGGACTTTTAAACTTTGCCGCTGCAGAAAAACGTCAACCAGGTTCAGCTATAAAACCGATTATTAATTATGGTCCTGCAGTTGAATATTTGAATTGGTCTACTGGTCAGACTATGCATGATGAAGCATACAATTATAAAGACTCCAAACCTGCACAACCCGTTCGTAATGTGGATAGAAAATATAAGGGTACAATTACAATGCGTGAAGCGCTAGCTACTTCACGCAACGTCCCCGCAGTGAAAACCTATGAGGAAGTCGGTCGAAAGAAAGCTGTAGATTTTGCGGCTAAACTCGGTTTAGATTTCAAAAATGAATACCCTTCGAATGCGCTAGGAGGAACGGATGAATTTTCTACAATTGAAATAGCGGGTGCTTATACCCCATTCGGTAATGGTGGTATTTACACAAAGCCACATTCCATTAAAAAAATTGTTTATCGTGATGGGGTAACTGATCTTAACATGACTCCCAATCCTGTTGAAGTTATGAAAGATTCAACAGCTTATATGATTACAGATATCCTTCGAGACGTTTTCACTGGCAATGGTACTGGAAAACGAGCAGCCATTCAAGGGCTAGATGTAGCCGGTAAAACAGGTACAACTAACTTCTCAGACAAAGAAGGAGCACAGGATTCTTGGTTTGCGGGTTATACTACCGACTACACAATTGCAGTTTGGGGCGGTTATCAAGATCGTTCTGCAATGGAGAGTTTTGAAGGGGAACGATACGTCCCACAAGATTTGTTTAAACAAGTCATGTCATCCATATCTTCTGGGAAAAATACAGCACAATTTAAAAAACCCTCCTCCGTTGAAGAGGCTACAATTCAATATGGTTCAGATCCACTTATTCTAGCAAGTTCCTCCACACCATGGAACTTAAAACGGACGGAGTTATTCGTACGCGGGACTGTCCCTGTAGAAGTTGCTAGAGAAAAAATCATCGAATTGGAAGCGCCAAACAGTCTAACAGCTGAATATGACAGTGCCTCCAGTTCTATTAAATTGAACTGGGCCCATAGTGCTTCTGACTTTGGCGATGTAGAAGATAACGTCGAGTTTACCGTATTAGTAGGAGCAGATGGTGGGGATATGCAGGTAATGACAACAACCGGAGATACTTCTGTCACGTTCTCTGGCGCAGAGTCAGGCAGGAAATATACATTCTCTGTAATTGCCAAACTCGGTGACTTGCAAAGTGGCGCAGCATCTACTACAGTGCAAATCGAAGATGTTGTTGAAGACATACCTGAAGTGGATGAGGATGAAGTAGAAACTGAAAATCCTGACGGTGAAGAATGGAACAATGAGAATAACGGCAACAATAATGAGAATAACAAGAATAACGAGAATAACGGAAATAACAATAATAACAATGGCAATAACGGGAATAACGGCAACAATAATGGAAATAACGGGAACAACGGCAACAATAATGGAAATAACGGGAACAACAATAATGTAGATGGCACAGGCGATGGTTCTGTTATTGATGATGGAACGATCCCTGATCCAAATGTTGGTACAGAGGGCACAGAGGGCACAGAAGGCACAGAAGGCACAGAAGGCACATCTAACGATAGTAACCCATAATCAAAAATGTAACACACTTCTTTAAATGTGTTATTAGTCAATTGTGGAAATGCCATGAAATCCAGACAAAAAAACAGAACCTCAGATGCAAAACACATCTGAGGTTCTGTTTTTTATTTCTTTTGTATTGAAAGTCTTGCAGTTTTCTTTTTTGTTTCCGTAAAGAGCGCATCCAATTGAATATAAGCATAATGACTGGCTATTTTATCTTTTACAAACTCAAAACGTTCCTCACCATTCAAAGGTAAAAGTGTATAAACAACCTTTCCTTTACGGTCATCAAACTTACTTCCACCTTGCTCAAGCAAGACATTGTAATTCTCAATTGCCGACTCCATTAACTCTACGGCTTGATGATCTTTTTGTTGATAAAAAGTCTCTATTTCTTCACGAACTGTCTCCCATTTATCAAAATAGGGAGTTAGCAGCTCTTTGTCGATAGGGTTTACTTCACTCAGCATTCTCTTTCATCCTTTTCTTTCCTTCTCTGCATAACGGCAATAGCGGACAAACATTGCATCCAGGGTTTTGCGCCTTGCAGTGGTATCTACCAAAAAAAATTATTTGGTGATGCGTATCTGTCCATTTATTAATCGGAGTCCACCGCATAATTTTTTCTTCAACTGCAATGGGCGAGTCTTTCCACCTATTCATTCCTAGTCGTTTCGCTACACGTTCAACATGTGTATCGACAGCAAGAGCAGGTATACCAAAAGCATTTGACACGACCACATTTGCTGTTTTACGACCCACTCCTGGAAGCGTCATCATGACATCCCTATTCGGGGGTACCTCCCCACCATAATTATCAATCAATAATTGGCTAAGTGCTTGAATATTTTTTGCCTTATTCCGGAATAATCCGATTGACCTGATATCCCCTTGCAGTTCCTCGACATCAACCGCAAGATAGTCCTCAGGTGTTTTATATTTTTTAAATAGTTCCGCCGTTACTCGATTCACTAAAACGTCCGTACATTGAGCAGATAGAAGCGTCGCTATTGTTAATTCAAAAGGATTGTCATGCACCAATTCACAGTGCGCGTCTGGAAACATTTCACCGAATTGCTCCAGACAAAATCCCCATTGTTTTTTCGTCAGCATGGTATCCCACCTAATCCCGTTCTTCCAGCCAATTATAGAATGGAACACGTTTTACCGAAACAGTTTTTTCATTTTGCTGAGATGGTCGCGGTCCTACCGTTCGGAAAGACTTTGTTTGACGTTCAACATCAGACATTGTTTTAACATTTTTCTTCTTCCACTCGAAAAGAATCCGATCGATATACCGCAGACTAAGTTTTTGAGCAATAACAGCTTCTTTTAATGCTGCACGGATAATTTCAACAGTATGGCCATCATCATCAAGCCACATCGTTATTGATTCGCATTCCATTGGTGACAAAAACCGTCCAAATTCTTGTTCAAATAGCGAAAAAATTTCTCCTTCTGCATTCTTATGGGTCTCTTCCTCAACCTCATTTGTCGCAAGCTCAATATGATCAACTAAACGATTCCAGAGTGGTAGCAAAGAGAATGTCTCATACAATACACCTTTTTGATCCTCATTTTGACCAATTTGGAGAAAACCGCGTTGCATCAGGCGTTGTAATACCATGGATACTTCGTTTTCAGACAAATCCATTCGACTAGTAAAATCAGTAGGTGTTGGGAAATGATTCCCTTCTGATTTATAAGCCGTCATATGCATGATTAGCATCGCGTCCAAATCTTTTATTCCAAGACTCTTATAATGGTGAAAAAAAAGCTGGGAAATGTTAACATTTCCCTGCTCAATCCAAATCCGGAGTCGTTCTTCGTGTTGCATGACCGAACCCCTCTCTTCTATTAAAATCAAAAAGTTTTAAGGGTACAATCTATTCAATAGACGTGGGAATGGAATCGTTTCGCGAACATGTTCCACACCTGAAATCCATGCGACTGTACGCTCAAGTCCAAGTCCAAATCCTGAATGTGGAACCGCTCCGTATTTACTAAGATCCAAATACCATTCATAAGCAGATTCATCAAGGTTGTGTTCTTTAATTCGTTGTTTCATCAGCTCATAGTCATGAATACGTTCAGATCCGCCAATAATTTCTCCATAACCTTCGGGAGCGATTAAATCAGCACACAAAACAACATCATCCCTTGTAGGATGCGGTTGCATATAGAAGGGTTTAATGCCTATTGGGTAATGTGTGATGAATACAGGTGAATCATAACTTTCTGCAATTGCTGTTTCGTGTGGCGCTCCAAAGTCTTCTCCCCATTTAATATCATCAAATCCGTTTTCATTCAAAAATTTGATAGCATCATCGTATGAAATACGAGGGAATGGTGCTTGGATTTTTTCAAGTTTAGACAAATCGCGGCCTAGTCTTTCTAATTCAATTGCACAGTTTTGCAAAACTGATTGAATAACATGCGTCACATACTGTTCCTGTACTATCAAGCTTTCATCAAACTCGACAAAAGCCATTTCAGGTTCAATCATCCAAAACTCGATTAAGTGACGACGTGTTTTCGATTTTTCTGCACGGAATGTCGGACCGAATGAGAATACTTTTCCAAGTGCCATCGCTGCAGCTTCCATATACAATTGACCTGATTGCGAAAGGTATGCATCTTCATCAAAATATTTTGTTTGGAACAATTCGGATGTTCCTTCTGGAGAAGAACCTGTCAATATCGGTGGATCTACTTTGACAAATCCGTTCATATGGAAAAACTCATATGTTGCACGAATGACTTCGTCACGAATTTTCATTACTGCATGCTGTTTACGTGAACGGAGCCATAAATGGCGGTGATCCATTAAAAATTCTGTACCATGCTCTTTCGGCGTGATTGGATAATCTACCGCTTCATGAATGACTTTAATATCTTTCACTTGTAGCTCATAGCCGAAAGTTGAACGCTCGTCCACAGTTACTTCTGCTGTAATATAAAGTGAACTTTCTTGTGTAATTGACTTTGCTTTAGCAAATAGATCCTCGCCAACCGCTTCTTTAACGACTACTCCCTGTACGAATCCAGAACCGTCACGAAGTTGTAGAAATGCAATCTTCCCGCTAGAACGTTTGTTGGCTAGCCATCCACCAATACGAACTGTTTCGCCTGCATGGTTTGGCATTTCATGTATCATGATTGTTTTCATAATAACCTCCAAGAATTTAATCTCTATTTTTAATCTTTCCAGTTTGCTTCTACAAATACACGAATTCGTCGAATCGCTTCTTCCAACAGTTCGATTGATGTTGCATAAGACAAGCGAATTGTATCAGGTGATCCAAAACCAGATCCCGGGATAACAGCGACATTTGCTTTCGTCAATAATGCCTCTGCAAATTCATCAACGTTAGCAAACCCTGTTTTATTAACTGCTTTAGATACTTCAGGAAGTAGATAGAAAGCGCCTTGAGGTTTAATCACGTTAAATCCAGGAATTGCCGCTAATTGCGGGTAGACCCGTTCCATACGCGATTCAAAATCTGCACGCATTGTTTCTACTGTATCTTGGGGACCATTATAAGCCTCGATTGCAGCATATTGAGAAGTCGTCGTAGGATTCGATGTCGAGTGACTCGCTAAACTCGTCATGGCACTTACTACTACCTCATCCCCTGCGACGTAACCTATACGCCACCCTGTCATTGAGTGTGATTTCGAAACACCATTAATGAGAAGTGTACGACTTTTAGCATCATCAGAAAGTTGTGCTATTGAAATATGCTTTTCATCACCATAAATGAGTTTCTCATATATTTCATCCGAAATGATCCAGATATCTTTCTCTTTACATACTTCCGCAATTTGCAGCAATTCTTCTTTAGAATAAATCATACCTGTTGGATTCCCAGGTGAATTGATGATTACTGCCTTCGTTTTAGAAGAAATTGATTCTCGAATTTGTTCTGCGGTTACTTTAAACTGTGCCGCAGCTGTCCCTTCAATATGTACCGGAACTCCGCCTGCCAACTTTACCTGCTCGGGATAACTGACCCAATAAGGAGTTGGTATGATGACTTCATCACCTGGATCGAGTAAAACTTGGAACAGCGTATACAATACGTGTTTAGCGCCAATCCCAATCATGATTTCTTTCCCAGTATAGTTTAGCTGTTGGTCTTGCTTTAACTTCTGGATGATTGCATCTTTGAGCGCTGGTAACCCACCCGAGGGTGTGTACTTTGTTTTTCCATCTTTCATGGAAGTGTAAGCTGCCTCAATAATATTAGCTGGCGTATTGTAGTCCGGTTCTCCCGCACCAAGACCAATGACATCGATGCCTGAATCTTTCATTTCTTTCGCTTTCGCCGTAATGGCAAGCGTTGTTGATGGTGTAAGCGTATTTACCCTCGCTGCTAATGATTTCGTCAATTAAATCGCTCCTTTAGAGATTCAAAATGCGTTTCCACCATTGTCCGTCCTCGAAAAAGACATAGACATAATTCAGTTTATCGTTTTCACTTTTGAAAACTACTTCCCAAACTGCATTGTCTCCTTCAATTCCAAGCGTGACATGAAGAATCTTTTTTACATCCAATTCTTCTTTTACGTTTGCGATTGCTTTTTCTGCTGTGATTCCTTCAGACAACTTGACTTCCTTATAGCGGTCTTTCAATTTCCCGTCGATGAAAACAGCTTTTTCTACCCCGTCTTTGTCTACACCAAACACAGTTACACTCGGAACAGTACCATTAAAGACAGTAGCTGAACTTGCAGAAACGAGTTGTCCCGATTGAACCGCGGATTCGATGGCTTTCTTTTCTGCTGATGAAAAAGGCTTATCAGCATTATAAAAAACAGTGACAGTTATGACGATTGTTAACATTAATAGGAAGACAATGATGAATTTTATCCAGTTCAACATATTACTTCACGTCCCGAACCTTTAAGAAATATTTTCTACTAATTACCTACCTAATCATTATAGCAATTTTCGAGTTCATTAACCATATGATCTAACGACACTTTTTTCACAGGCACGTCTGGAAAAGCTTCAAGGAATCGCTTACCATACTTTTTCGTTTCAATCCTTCTGTCCAATATAATGAAAAAACCTCTATCTGAAGATGATCGAATCAATCTCCCAAAGCCTTGACGGAGTCTCATAACCGCTTCCGGTAGTGCATGTTCCGTGAACGGGTTTAATCCAGCTTCAGTCATTCTGGCCGCTCGAGCTTTGTAGACAGGTTCTTCCGGTGATGAAAATGGAAGCCTTACAACAATCACCGCTGTTAGAGCATCCCCAGGTACGTCGACACCCTCCCAGAAACTATTGGTCCCGAAAAGGACAGAATTGTTGAACTGTCTGAAAGACTTCAAAAGCCTAATTCGACTCCCCGAACTTATCCCTTGTGCAAATAGCGCATAGCCTTCTAACTGTTCACTTTCTGTAATAAGTTCATATGTTTTTCTTAACATATCTTGGGATGTAAACAGAACAAATAGCCTTCCACCCGTTGCCATTACTGTCTGAATCACCGCATCTGTAACGGCTTCAACATAATCAGATTGACTGACATGCTGGATATCAGGCATGTCCTCAACAATGAATATTTCTGCACCTTCATAGAAATGGGCAGGCGCATCAAATGTTACAAGCGGAATCGAATCATCTATGCCAAGTTGCCTAGATATGAAACGGTCATTTCCGGGAACTCTAAGTGTACCTGAAGTCCATACAATTCCAGTCTGTTCGTTTTTCATCCTATTGGTAAACTTTTGAATCAGCTGAGACCCATCCAATGAGCGTTTAATAACAGTTAGGCTTCCTGGAACACTTCGTAAATCTTTTTCCATCCAGACAGTGAAATCTTCCATGTTGTAATCAAGAAAAACTTCTACCCATTCACCGGCTTTGATAGTCAGTTCTTGTACCCAGAAATTCCATTCCGCTAGAATGGCCTGTTCATCACGCGTCAAATTATCTAAATGGTTCGATAAACCATGCGTGAAAGATTCAGCTTTTCTAATGTAATCAGACAATGCTATAGCAACTTTCGAAAAATGCGATTGATTATATTCCAATTCAGAGAGTGAATAAACGACTCTGTTTCCTTGATGTCTTTTACGTCTTGGAGGATTGAAACCAGTCAAAGTGGAAATCGCATGATCGAACAAAGTTAGGAATTTGATAAATGCGGAATCCAGCAACTCTTTATTGTGAAAGCCATCGGTTCCAAATTTGTTATTCAGCTTGTCAATTTGCTGCAACAATTGTCCGGATGTTTCTGAAGCAAGCTGTCCAAGAACATATTTCCAATTCGTGTACGAAAACACTGTTTCATTCATAAAGGTTGCAGCTTGTACAAATTGATGTGCTTCATCAACAACTACTCCGGCTAGTGAAATGAATATACTTTGTTCGCGATTCAAATCCGACAGCAACATTGCATGGTTTGTAATGATTAAATTTGAATGTTCGGACCCTTGGAGTAGTTTATAGTGATAATCAGCAATTTGTTCATCCCACGCAAGCTTATTCGTTCGCTTTCTAATTCGATCGACAAATAACTGTCCACCGCCAGAAACATTAATCTCTTGCAAATCACCTGTTACGGTTTCTGTAAGCCAGACAAGGATTTGCATTATTGTAAATGTCTCATCGTACGATTCGTCGGCAATTCTAAGAAGTTCCTCGAATTTACCAAGTGAGATGTACTGCTCTCTTCCTTTAAGCAATGTCGCCGTCACATTGCAATCAAGAATTAATTGTACTTTCCTGAGTTCCTCTTCCATGATTTTATCAGCCAGATGATTCGTGTATGTGCTAATAACAACTGGCTTCCCTGTCCGTATTGAATGTATGGCTGCTGGTACTAGATAACCAATCGTCTTTCCAATCCCAGTCGGAACTTCTGCAATAATTTCAGTTTGTGTAGACAAGGTATCCCACACTTCATCCATAAATCCAATTTGAGAATCTCTATGTTCAAACTCTGGGTAAGCTTTTTTTAATTGCTCTATTTTTTTTTCATTGTCACTGGGATATACCGGATTTACAAAGTTCTCAGGTTGTTGCATCACCACATTGCGATAGGGTATACCACGGAAAAATGAAAACTCATTACCTGTACTTTTCGTCCGTGCAATTTTGAGCGCTTCATGAAAAAGTGTCGATAGATCAGATTTTAAACGAAATGATCTGCGATGTAAGAGATTTAGTGTATCCTCCGGCAATGCGTATAACTTTTTCATGCAGATTAGAAATAACTTCGCAGTTGCTTCTGCATCCTCATCAGCGCGATGTGCAGACGCCAATGGTATGCCTAGTTCTTCGGTAATATCCTGCAGTCTGTAACTCGGAGCGGATGGTATTAAGACTTTGGACAATTCTACTGTATCGATTTTCTTCCCTGTCCACATCGCGATTCCGCATCTTGCAAATTCGCTTTGAAGAAAGGATAGGTCGAAATCCGTATTATGCGCAACAAATACAGTTCCTTCCAATAGAGTGGCGACTTCAGCTGCGATTTCTTCAAAAGATGGTGCATCCTTCACATCTTCATCAGAAATCCCTGTCAAATGACGGATGAAAGCAGGGATTTTTTGTTCAGGGTTTATAAAGCTGACGTACTTATCGCCGATTTTTCCTTCTTTAATAAATACAACCGCGATTTGAATCATCCGATCCCCTTTTGCCGGTGAATGACCGGTTGTTTCTAAATCAACGACTGCATAGGTTTTATTGTGCATTCGATCATCAACTTCCTGTTTATCATACTAATGCAGATTGTATCACATTCCGGCTTTTAAGTTAGTGCAAATCCCCAACAGATTGAAAAAAATCATAAAAAGCTCATTTGAAATCAAGTAACTGATTCCAAATGAGCCCTATAGATTAGAGGGCCATACCCTGCTTTTCCCGAATAATTTCTTTTACCTGGTTTTTATCATCCATAATAAGAACTGTTGGCTCATGCGTACTTGCTTCTTCGTCTGACATATAAACATAGGACAGGATAATGACGATGTCACCGCGTTGTACAAGCCTTGCTGCCGCTCCGTTCACACAGATGACACCACTTCCGCGTTCCCCTGCAATAATATACGTTTCAAACCGTGCTCCATTATTGTTGTTAACTACATGTACTTTTTCATTTGGCAACATTCCTGCAATCTCTAGTAACTCACTGTCGATTGTTATACTGCCTACATAATTTAGATTTGCTTCTGTTACAGTTGCACGGTGTAATTTACTGTTCATCATCATTCTGAACATGATAACCATCCTTTGTTGACATAATAATATTATCTATCAATCTTGTATTTCCAAACTTTACTGCACAGGCAAGAATTGCCTCATCTGCAGAGAATTCATATTCTGTAAGTGCTGGGTAAGACAAAAGAGATATGTAATCCACCAGGCCAGAGCTATTGTTGACAATATGTGCTGCCGTTATCCGTTCAATTTCATCATTCGGCACACCCTCTTTAAACAATGAAACAGCTTTTTCGAGTGCCTGCCAAATAACTGGGGCTTGCGCACGTTCCGTCGCAGTCAATTTAACATTTCTGGAACTTTTCGCGAGTCCATCCTGATCGCGGACGATTGGAACCCGAACTATCGATGTTCTTAAGTTAAAGTCCCGTACAAACGTCTCGATAATCGCAAGTTGCTGGGCATCTTTCATACCAAAATAGGAACGGTCAGGGTCGACGATATTGAACAGCTTCAAGACGACTTTCAAAACGCCATCAAAATGACCTGGACGTGATGCTCCGCACAATGTATTCGCTTGAGGACCTGGCAGAATTCGAATGCCGCCATCTTGTGGATACATCTCTTCCGGTGTAGGCATGAAAAGAATGTCCACGCCTGCCTTTTTTGCTAAACTAGCATCTCTTTCTGCATCACGGGGATATGCATCAAAGTCCTCCCCTGGACCAAACTGAGCAGGATTGACGAAAATGCTCATGACGACGATGTCATTTTGCCCTCTCGCCTGCTCCACGAGCGATAAGTGACCGTCATGCAAAAAACCCATCGTCGGTACAAAACCGACTGTAGAGCCTGAACGTGCATTACGATCAATCAAACTTTGTAATTCAGATATCGTTCGAACAACATTCATTTCATTTGTCACCTCCACTGCCACCATACAATGCAACCAATTCTTCTTCCTCCATCGTAAAACGATGTTGTTCCGAAGGGAATGAACCATCTTTTACTGATGTCACGTACTTGTTCAACCCGTCACGAATAACCGTTCCGGCATCTGCATACGTTTCCACGAATTTAGGGACATGGTGACTTCCGTATTTAATAGTATCATGGAATACAAGTACCTGACCGTCTGTTCCTGCTCCAGCACCAATGCCGATTACTGGGATTGAAACAGCGGCTGAAACTTCCTCACCAAGTTGATAGGGAATACATTCCAATACAATCATGAATGCTCCAGCTTCTTCACATGCACGGGCGTCATCGATAAGCTTTTTCGCGGCTTCCGCCGTTTTCCCTTGTACTTTATAACCACCGACAACCGATGCAGATTGTGGCAACAAGCCTAGATGAGCAACAATTGGAATTCCTGTTCCAGTGAGCAACCGAATCGTTTCAATTACGTTTCCTGCACCTTCAAGCTTTAATGCATTTGCATTTGTTTGTTGGAAAATCCGGACCGCTTCTGTTAACGTACTGTCCGCAGAGCCATGATACGTCCCAAATGGCATATCGACAACGATGAAGGTATCCTTTGCCCCCCTCCTAGTCGCCTTGCCATGGTGAATCATATCCTCTGTTGTTACAGCGATGGTTGAATCATAGCCAAGTACAACCATTCCGAGTGAATCACCAACAAGAATAATATCGACTCCCGCCTCTTCCGCAAGCTTCGCTGACGGGTAATCGTATGCCGTCAACATGACAATCTTTTCACTGGTCTTTTTCATTTTAATAAAATTTAGTGTACTCTTCATTTTACTATTCCCCTCTCTTTTGAGAAGAAACCGGATATAAAAACCCTTCTGTGCCAAAAATGGACAGAAGGGTTGTATCATCATGTGATGGTTTCCTCCGTCCCTGTCTTTTCGTTAAGATCAAGGCAGATCATATTAAACTTTAGGTATTCGTATTTCAAAAGTGGTGCAGCTCACAATAGATACCGCCCTTTGGATTTACTATAACAAATTGAAAGTTCAATGTATACCTATCACTTTGTGATTTCAATATCTGCTGAATAGATTCCTCGAATTGTACCGTCACTGAGCTTCAATTCTAAGACCCCATCATCCGATATCCCAAGTGCAGTACCTACAATTGTTTCATTCAACATGACAGCTCGTATCTGTTTCCCCGTTGTGTTCGAATAGCCTTCCCATAACAGCTTGATTGGTCCAAAACCGTGTTTAACATACAAGTCTGTGTAGATTTCGAGAAATCCAAGGGTTTTTGCAATAAGTTGCGCACGGTCGACCGACTTACCGGTAACTATTTTAAGGGATGTCGCAATGTCTTGCAGTTCTTCCGGAAAATCCGTTTTTTCTTGGTTCACATTCATACCGATTCCTAGAATAACTGCTTTTACTTGATCAGGGTCCGCCTGAAGTTCAGTTAATATTCCAGTCACTTTTTTACCGTTGATCAAAATGTCATTCGGCCATTTAATATCTGGATCGATTCCTGTCATTTCTTGAATGGCTCGCGTAACTGCAACCGCCGCAACTAACGTCATCTGTGGCGCTTGTTGAGGCGTTAATGTCGGCCTGGTAATTACACTCATCCAGATACCTTTGCCCGCTGTAGAGTTCCACGGACGCGCCATTCGTCCTCTCCCAGCAGTCTGTTCTTCAGATATAACAACAGTTCCATTAAGTGCACCATTCTGTTCTTCATCATGTGCAATGAATTGTGTCGATTTACACGTTTCAAAGTAATGGATGTGTCGACCATAACTTTTAGTATTCAAATGTTTTTGTACATTTGCTTCGTTCACCCGGTCTGGTGAGTTGATGAGATAATAACCTTTTTTTCGGATTGTCCCTATTTCGTAACCTTCTATTTCAAGTTCTTTTATATATTTCCAGATGGCGGTCCTCGATAACCCGAACTGATCGGCAATCTCTTGTCCAGAAACGGGTTCACCTTCTGCGTCAAACAGCCTTTTTAACAATTCATTTTTTACCAGTGAATTCATTTAGAAACCATTCCTTTATGTCATTGGGCTCATTTTCAAGTGAACCGTGTAGGACAGCTTTTTCAATCTTTCCAATCCATTCACCAAGCCATCTACCTCCTGATTGATTTGTCCACTCCATCAGTTTTTGACCGTCGACAGCAAGAGCTTTTATTGACTGAATTGGTAGCGATTCTTTCATTCGTTTAATTTCTGTAGCCATAATTGTTTCTTGGTGAGTATGGAACGTCGAGAAAATCTTTTCCGTCGTTAAAAGGACTGACAAATCATTTAAGTAATAGTCGTCAACAGTGAATTGTCGATTTAGTCGATTTGCGTATACATCATTTACTGAACTAAGGAACATCCTATCAACGTTCGACAATTTATATGCTTTTACGATTTCTGATGGTGAGAAGTCTCCCGCAACCATAAAGCAAGCCCAGCCTTCACTCGGCGTTTCAAAAGGTGCAGTCTTATTTAGTTTCTCTATGTCTTTCGGAAATAATGGTAAATGTGAAGCTATCCCTGTTTCTTGTATGCATAGAAAAGCTTTTATAGGATAATTGCCGGAAAATAGTTTATCCATTTCAGCTTTTAACCGTTCTACAGAAATGTATCGAATCTGTTCAGCATTGCGACGGATTGCTTCAAATGTCTTTTCTTCGATTTCAAAATCTAGGACAGCAGTGAATCGAATTGCTCTGAACATCCGAAGCGCGTCCTCTTTAAATCGATCTGCTGCATTTCCTACGGCCCGGATAATTCGTTTTGTCATATCCGCTTTGCCACCGAAGAGATCAATCAGTTCTCCATCAATTGTCATTGCGAGTGCATTCATCGTGAAATCTCGGCGCCGTAAATCTTCCGCTAAAGATTTTACGAAACGTACTTCATCAGGGCGGCGATGGTCTGTATATAAGCCTTCTGTCCGGTATGTCGTTACTTCTATAGGTTCACCTTTCATCAGCACAAGCACAGTTCCATGTTTGGTCCCTATATCTACGGTCATCGGAAATACTGCTCTCACTTCTGCAGGTTCAGCAGAAGTAGCAATGTCGATATCTGTTGGATTTTTACCTAACAAAGAATCGCGCACTGCGCCTCCAACAAAAACAGCTTCATATCCCGCACTTTCAAGTGAATGAATAACCTCACGGCTAGGTACAGATCCGAAATTAACTGTCATCTATTTCCCGCCACTTCATAATAAAGATTTTCGTACTGGTCGACAATTGTGGATGAATGGAACTTATCAGATGCAGAAGCCAAACCATTTTCCCTGAAAGTTGCATGCAATTCTCTGTCTTTCAATAATATGAGCGCTTTTTCAACCGCTGCATGCCTGTCTCCTACTTTTACAATAAAGCCATTGATACCATCATTAATGACTTCTGGAATTCCACCCGTATCTGTTGCGATAGATGGAACTCCACATGCAAGTGCCTCCAATAGTACAAGACCGAAAGCTTCCTTTTCCGATAAATGGAACATTAAATCACTGATTGCCAATAGCTCAGGTAAATCATCCCTTTTTCCAGTGAATATAACATTTCCCTGCAAACCTAACTCCATCACAAGCTTTTCCATATCAATTCGCTCGGGTCCATCCCCGACCAAAATCAATTTTACGTCAATCTCTGTCATTATTTCCTTAAAACTGTGTATAATATCGGGAATCCGTTTGATTTTCCGGAAATTTGAAATATGGATAATAACTTTTTCTTCTGGTTTGATTCCCAAGTCAATTTTCAAAGTCCCGGGATCCAATGGCCGATACTTGTTTTCATCGATGAAATTATATATTGTCATCAAATCTTTTTTCGGTTTAATTAATTCTAAGGTCTCAAGCCGGAGAGACTCAGAAACTGTGGTTGTAATTGTTGATTTATCAATTCCATAACGAACTGTATTCTTAAGTCCTGGATCATGGCCAAGAATCGTTACGTCTGTTCCATGTAGTGTTGTAATAACACCAATTGTCGAATTTGCCATATCTTTGCCGAGTGCCGCAGATATAGCATGGGGTACAGCATAATGAACATGCAGAAGATCTAGTTTTTCTGTTTCAATCACCTCTGCAATGCGGTTGGCCAGCGCAATATCATAGGGAGGATATTTAAATACCGAATAGCCATCAATTGTAACTTCATGAAATTGAATATTAGGATGTGTGTCCAGAAAACGGAATGGTTTGCTGGATGTAATATAATGCATTTCGTGGCCTCGATCCGCCATCATTTTACCGAGTTCAGTCGCGACTACTCCGGAACCCCCGAGGGAGGGATAGCAGATGACACCTACTTTCAATTTTTTCAATCACAGCACCCCTTCCGACTTACAGTTATAGATTTCTAGTATTAATCGATAAAATTCTCTAGTCCATAGACAAGGTCTTTTCGTTCCATGACATTGTGGATTGCCATAAGAATTCCTGGCATGAACGAATTCCTATTGAATGAATCATGGCGGATACTAAGCAATTCACCGTCTCCGCCGAGCAATACTTCCTGATGCGCAAGTAAACCGGGTAGTCGTATGCTATGTATCTTCATGCCTTTTATATCTGCACCGCGTGCACCGGCTTGATGTTCTTTTTCATCAGGGTGTCCTTGTATATGTTCATCTCTGACCGCGTTAATCATTTCGGCAGTTTTCACTGCAGTTCCTGAAGGAGCGTCGACTTTTTTATCATGGTGCATTTCTAGGATTTCGACATCACCCAAGTAACGTGCTGCTATTGCCGAAAACTTCATCATAAGCACGGCTCCAATAGAAAAGTTCGGGGCAATAATGCCTCCCGTCTGATTGTTTGCTGCCAGCTCTGTTAAAAGGGCAATATTATCCTTAGAGAGTCCGGATGTGCCAACGACTGGTCGGATTCCTAGGGTTATGGCATCATGAACATTTTTAAAAACAGCTTCCGGATCAGTAACATCTAAGAGTACATCAGGTTTATTCGTATTTGCCAATCCTTCAAGAGAAGTATAAATTGGAATACCTCCCGGCTCTTCATTTACATCAGTTCCATGTAAAAATTGTCCATCGTACTTATAATCAAGAATAGCAATGACTTCCATATTAGGCGTATTCATAATTGATACTAATGCTGCGCTACCTAATCGGCCGCGTGCCCCAGCGATTGCAACTTTTATCGTCAAATCATTTCCTCCTTTTTGGTCCAGCGATCGGTGTCCCGTTTCTTGAATTTTTCGAGAACATCCGTAAGTGCTTTTTCTAAACTGATTCCTTGTGAATTAGCGAAGCAAATAAGAACAAACAACAAATCTCCAGTTTCTTCTTCAAGTGACTTTACCGCTTCAGTGGATTTTTTCTTTTTCATGCCGTATACATGCTGCACTTCCCGCGATAATTCTCCAAGCTCTTCAGTCATCCGAGCAACTAGTTCCATCGGTGGGAAGTAACCTTCTTCAAAGCTATTAATGTACAGATCCACTTCTTGTTGTAAGTTCTCCATTGTTTGTGATTGTTCCATTTGCGTCAACTCCCACTACCATCGTATTAATTAATAACAGTATTGTCAAAATAAAAATTATAGATGATAATAACCCTAGCGTTTTAAAAAGGAAGGTGTGCACGAAATGTTTCAAGGAATTAAGTTCAAAAATATCTTTTTCATCATTCTCGGTGCTGCAATTTTCAGCTTCGGACTCGTTCACTTCAACATTCAAAATGAACTTGCTGAGGGAGGATTCACTGGGATTACACTGATTCTACTGTTCGCTTTCGATTGGGATCCCGCAATAATGAATCTTCTCCTGAATATCCCAATGTTCATTATCGGATGGAAATTGTTAGGTAAAAAAGTATTTATTTATACGGTTATTGGAACTGTCGCAGTGTCGATTTTCTTGAAAGTTTTCATGATTTATCAGATTGATATCCATTTAAAAGATGATATGTTCCTGGTGGCCTTGTTTGCCGGCGTGTTTATCGGTGTCGGACTCGGAATCATCTTTAGGAATGGAGGAACAACAGGTGGTGTTGATATTATCGCACGTCTCGCCCATAAATACATTGGTTGGAGTATGGGAAAGACAATGTTTTTATTCGACGCGCTTGTCATTTTGGTTTCTTGGGCCGTTTATCTGGACCATCGCTCGATGATGTATACGCTCGTTGCACTATTTGTTGGTTCAAGAGTCATTGACTTTGTTCAAGAAGGTGCTTACGCAGCTAGAGGGGCATTCATTATTTCCGAATTGCAAGATGAAATCGCTACAAAAATTACAGCGGATATGGATCGCGGTGTCACTGTTTTTAGAGGTTACGGTCATTTTACAAAGTCTGATAGAGAAATTCTTTATTGTGTTGTTGGTAAAAATGAACTTGTTCGTTTAAAAAATATTATTACATCCGTGGATCCACACGCATTTGTTTCTCTAACCGATGTTCACGATGTCATGGGCGAAGGTTTTACGCTAGATGAACAAAAACGCCCTCTAGAGCGCTAGATTGGCGGTGTGATGGCAATGGTACTAAGCACATCGCGATGCCTACTGAAACGTCGGACATTAAGCCAAGAAGAAAAGTCTACATTATAGGAATCTCTCACGGTGCAATATTTAAGGTTCTAAGTCAAATGTTGGGGTGATGTGATTTGCACGTCACC